>JANNFB010000319.1:0-22890 GCA_031379365.1 Burkholderiales bacterium | reverse complement strand
GCGGCCGCGCCGTAGCGGCGCACCAGATTGGCTTGGCGCCGGAACTCGGCCTCGCCCTCCTTCATCGAGATCGAGTTGACGATGCCCTTGCCCTGGATGCACTGCAGGCCGGCTTCGATGACGCTCCACTTCGAGCTGTCGATCATCACCGGCACGCGCGCGATCTCGGGCTCGCCGGCCATCAATTGCAGGAAGCGCACCATGGCCGCCTGGCTGTCGAGCATGGCCTCGTCCATGTTGACGTCGATGATCTGGGCGCCGTTCTCGACCTGCTGGCGGGCCACCGCCAAGGCGTCCTCGAACTTGCCGGCGAGGATCAGCCGGGCAAAGGCCTTGGAACCGGTGACATTGGTGCGCTCGCCAATGTTGACGAACAATGCGCCCGCGTCGATGGAGACAGGCTCGAGGCCCGACAAGCGCAACGGGGGTGGGTTGGTGGCAGTCATCGTCGTTGCATGTGAAGCAGGACGAGCGCCGTTGCCGCGCGCGGCCCCACGGGCGCCACACGCTTGCCGAGCCTGGCGGCTGTGCAGCCGTCGCAACGCTCCTCGGCACGCTGTGATTCTATTCGCCGCGCCCATTGAAATGCCGGTGCTTGTCCACATCTGGCGGCCACGGGTAGCATCCGCTATCCCGTTCAGGAGGATTCCCGCATGACCACCGCTCCCCGCCGACTCGTTGCCTGGTTTGCCGCGCTCACCACCGTGCTGGCGCTGTCGGGCTGTGGCTACAACCAGTTCCAGACCCTCGACGAACAGGTCAAGGCGGCCTGGTCCGAGGTGCTCAACCAGTACCAGCGCCGCGCCGACCTGATACCCAACATCGTGGCCACCGTCAAAGGCGAGGCCAACTTCGAGCAGGAAACCCTCACCAAGGTGATCGAAGCCCGCGCCAAGGCGACCTCGATCCAGGTCACGCCCGAGACCCTGAACAACCCCGAAGCCTTCAATAAATTCCAGCAGGCCCAGGGCGAGTTGGGCAGCGCGCTTTCCCGCCTGATGGCCGTGAGCGAGGCGTATCCCAACCTGAAGGCGAACGCTGGCTTCCAGGATCTGCGCGTCCAGCTCGAAGGCACCGAGAACCGCGTCACCGTGGCACGCAACCGCTACATCAAAGCGGTGGCCGAGTACAACGTGCTGGCGCGCCAGTTCCCGACGAATCTGACGGCGATGATCTTCAGCTACACCGTCAAGCCCAGCTTCACCGTTGCCAACGAAGCGCAGATCTCGGCGCCGCCGGCGGTCAGCTTCGACAAGGCGGCCCCGTCGCCCGCACCTGCCGCCTCCAAGTAAGGCGCATGCGATGAGCCTCGTGCGGCGGCTCGCCCTGCTGCTCTCGCTGCTGTTGGCAGCGGCCACGCTGCAGGCCCAAGACCTGCTGCCCGTGCCGCCCTTGTCGGGCCGCGTGATCGACCAGACCGCCACGCTGAGTGCGGCGCAGGCCCAGGGCCTGACGGACAAGCTGGCAGCCTTCGAAGCCGCGTCCGGCCCGCAGATCGTCGTCTTGATGGTGCCGACGACCCAGCCCGAAGACATCGCGGCGTTTGCGCAACGGGTGGGTGAGGCCTGGAAGATCGGCCGCCGTGAGGTCGGCGACGGATTGCTGATCGTCGTCGCCAAGAACGATCGCCGGGTCAACATCCAGACCGCCAAGGCCCTCGAAGGCGCCATCCCCGACCTGGCTGCGCGGCAGATCATCGACAGCGCGATCCGCCCGGCCTTCCGCGCCGACGACTACGCCGGCGGCCTCAACGCGGCGGTCGATCAACTCATGGCGCGCATCCAGGGCGAGGCCCTGCCCGCACCGACGCGCAAGGCTTCATCACGGTCCCGGGACGGGTTCGGTGGCCTGCAGCCGCTGGAGCTGTTGATCTTCGCCTTCATCGCCCTGCCGGTGGTGGCTGGCGTGACGCGGCGCATCTTCGGCCGCGGCCTGGGCTCGCTGGCCAGCGGCGGCGCCACCGGTGTGGTGGCCTGGCTGGTCAGCAGCAGCCTGCTCGTGGCCGGCATCGGCACCTTCATCGGCCTGCTGTTCGGCCTGTTCGCCGGGGCCAGCAGTGCCCTGCGCAGCAGCGGTCGCGGCGGCGGTGGCTTTGGCGGTTTTGGCGGCGGCGGCTGGAGCGGCGGCGGGGGTGGCAGCGGCGGCGGTTTCTCGTCCGGCGGTGGCGGCGACTTCGGCGGCGGTGGCGCGTCGGGAGACTGGTGATGGCAAGCAAGGTCCTGCGCATCCTCAAGCATCGTTGGCTCGACGACCGCGACACCGCGCGCGCGCTCGGTGGCGACGCGCTGCTGCGGCTCGAGGCCCGTGTGCGCTCCAGCGAGCAGTTGCACAGCGGCGAGATCCGCTTGTGCGTCGAAGCCGGCCTGCCGCTGTCCTACCTGTGGAAGGGCCTCCATGCGCGCGACCGTGCGGTCACCCTCTTCGGCAAGCTGCGGGTGTGGGACACCGAGGCCAACAACGGGGTCTTGATCTACCTGCTGCTGGCCGAGCGCTCGATCGAGATCGTTGCCGATCGGGGCCTGGCCCGCCACGTGCCCACCGGGCAATGGCAAGCAATCGTCGCCGGCATGCGCGAAGCCTTCCGCTCCGGTCGCTACGAAGAAGGCCTGAATGCGGCCATCGCGGCCGTCGAGGCGCTGCTGGTGGCGCATTTTCCGCTGGCTGCCGGCGAGTCGAACCCGAACGAGTTGCCGAACCACCCCGTCGTGATGTGACGCGCTGCGGGCCTCAAGTTGGGGTCCGCAGCGCCGAAAACAGGCTGACGCACGGCATCTGGCGCGTCTGTGCCGCCTGCGTCGGGAACTGCCCCTCATGAAGCCTTGGTTGCTTCAACTCGTTGCCGCTTTCCGAGCCCCGGCGCTGCCGCCTACAAGCCGTCAGCGCGCCGTCGCGCCGCGCACGAGCGCGCCTTCACCGGTCGCTGCGGTTCCAGCAACGGCGCCGATCGCGGTCGGCGACATCGATGTCGCCCTCTTTGCCTGGCTGCTTGAATGCAAGGTCGACCGGCAGGCGCCCATCGGAGCGCGCGAACAGCAGGCGCTGCTGCAGCTCGATCGTCTCGCGGCGGATGCAGGCGCGCATGGCAGCCTCGTGCCGCGCGCGGCGGCGGTTGTGCCTCGCCTGCTGGCCCAGCTGCGCGGGCCGGCGAGTTCCTTGTCGGCACTGTCGCAACAGGTTTCGCGTGACGTGACCTTGGTCGCGGAAGTCATCCGCATGGCCAACAGCGCCGGCTACCGCCGCCAAAGCGCCGTGGTCGACCTCGAACAGGCGATCCGCGTGCTGGGCATCGACGGCCTGCGCTTCGCCATTGCGAAGGCCGTGCTCAAGCCCTTGATGGACGGGCGTGGCGGCGAGCTCGCAACCCGCGCCGCCCGGCGACTCTGGCAGCACACCGATTGCAAGACACAGCTGGCGGCCACCCTGGCGCGCAGCGAAGGCCTCGACCCGTTCGACGGCTACCTTCTGGCCCTGGCCCACAACGCCGTCTGGTCGGCGGTACTGCGGACGATGGACAGCCTCCCGCCGGGCCCCACCCCTTGGCAGTTCAGCGCCGGATTTGTCCAGGCCCTGGGCGCGCGCCGTGATCGCCTGTTCGGCGTTGTGGCGCAACAGTGGCAGCTCACGGACGAACTGACCCGCGTTGCGGCTGAGGTGGCGCAACACGGCCTCGCTGCGTCAGGGGGTTCGGCTTCGGTTCGCCTGCTGAGAGTCGGCGACCACCTGGCCGGACTGCTCTGCGCGCACGGCGGTGCCGCGGCCACGGCGCTGGCCGAGCCGCTGCTGGACAGCCTGCACGCCAGCGTTCGTCAGTGCTACCTCGCATTGGCGCAGGCACGGCAAGACACGCAACCTTGACTGCCAACCGCGGCGCGGCGCGAAGCAGGTTGGGAAGCTGACTGGACGGTGCCCGGCCTAAGGGATAGGCACGATTGATGCACGGTCGGTTTGTGACTACGGTCGCGGCTCACATCGCCCGCCGCACGCCGGTGCCTCCCCCTTCTTCACGGAGCTTCTCAAGCATGACGAACCCCCTTTCCCATCTCGCTGGCGTCGCGTTGCTGGCGCTTGGTGCCATGGCCGCCCTGCCGGCCCAGGCCGGCAAGACCATCGACGCGATCAAGGCCCGCGGCCAGCTGATCTGCGGCGTCAATCCGAGCCTGCCGGGTTTCGCGGCGGCCGACAGCCAGGGCAACTGGGCCGGTCTGGATGTCGATGTGTGCAAGGCCGTGGCCGCCTCGCTGCTGTCCGACGCCAGCAAGATCAAGTGGGTGCCGCTGAACGCGGCGCAACGTTTCGCCGCCTTGCAGGCCGGCGAGGTCGACGAGTTGTCACGCAACACCACCTGGACCCTGACCCGCGATGCGTCGCTGGGCCTGCACTTCACCGGCGCGACGTACTACGACGGCCAGGGTTTCATGGTGCCCAAGCCCAAGCTCGATCCCAAGACCAAGAAGATGGTCGGCGCCAACATCACCAGCGCCAAGCAGTTGAAGGGCGCCACCGTCTGCGTGCAGTCGGGCACCACCACCGAAAAGAACCTGACGGACTACTCCAAGGCATCCGGCCTGAACATGAAGCCGGTGGTGTTCGAGACCCAGGAAGCCACCAACAAGGCCTACTTCGCTGGCCGCTGCCAGGCCTACACCACGGACGCGTCGGGGCTGGCCTCGGTGCGCAACAAGGAAGCCGGCAACCCTGAGGACCACCTGATCCTGCCCGAGCTGATCTCCAAGGAGCCGCTGGGCCCGTCCGTGCGCCGCGGTGACGACGAGTGGTTCGCCATCGTCAAATGGGTGGTGTTCGTGCTGATCGAAGCCGAGGAGTACGGCATCACCCAGGCCAACGTCGATGAGCTCAAGGCCTCCAGCAAGGACCCGGTCGTGCAGCGCATCCTGGGCACCTCCGAGGACACCGGCAAGCTGCTCGGCCTGGACAAGGACTGGGCCTACCGCGCGATCAAGACGACAGGCAACTACGGCGAGATCTTCGAACGCAACGTCGGTCCGAAATCGGCCCTGAAACTGCCGCGCGGCGCCAACAACCTGTGGAGCAAAGGCGGCTTCATGTACGCCCCGCCGGTGCGCTGACCCGCTCAAGCGCCGAGCCGAACGGTCGTGCCATGACACCCTCGCCACCGCCGCCCAAGGCCCATCGCTTTGGCTGGCGGAGCAAGGCTTTCCGCAGCCTCGTGTACCAGGTGGTCGCGCTGGCGGTGGTGATCGCCCTGGGCGCCTACCTGGTGCACAACACCTTGCAGAACATGCGGGTGCGGGGCATTCAGAGCGGCTTCGACTTCATCACCCAGCCGGCCGGTTTCTCCATCGGCGAAAGCGTGGTGCCGTTCGACTCCAGCGAGAGTTATGGCAAGGCCTTCCTGGTCGGCCTGTCCAACAGCCTGCGGGTGGCCATCGTCGGGGCCGTGCTGGCCACCCTGCTCGGCACCGCGATCGGCATCGGCCGGCTGTCGCACAACTTCCTCGTGCGCACGCTGTGCAGTGCCTATGTCGAAGTGTTCCGCAATGTGCCGCTGTTGCTGCAGCTGTTCATCTGGTACTTCGTGCTGACCGAGCTGCTGCCGCCAATACACAGCGCGCTCCACCCCGCGGCCGGCGTGTTCTTCAGCAAGAACGGCCTGCAGTTCCCGATCCCGGTCTGGGCCAGCGGCCATTGGCTGACGCTGGCCGGCCTGCTGGCAGGCGGCGCTGGCGCCTGGGTCTGGGCGCGCCGGGCCCGTCAGCACCTGTATGTCACCGGGCAGTTGCGCCCCATTTTCTGGCCCGGTCTGGTCATCGTGATCGCAGGCGTTGCGCTGGGCTGGCTCGTCGGCGGCGCGCCGTCCGGGCTGGACCTGCCGGAGAAGACCGAATTGAATGTGGTGGGCGGCGGCGCGGTCACGCCCGAGTTCCTGACCATGTTGATCGGTCTGACGATTTACACCGCGGCCTACATCGCCGAGATCGTGCGGGGCGGCATCCAGGCCGTGCCCTTCGGTCAACATGAAGCGGCTGCGGCGCTGGGGCTGTCGCGCAACATGGAGGTGCGGCTGGTGCAACTGCCACAGGCGTTGCGGGTGATCATCCCGCCCCTGACCAGCCAGTACCTGAACATCACGAAGAACTCCTCCCTGGCGGTGGCTGTGGGCTACCCGGACCTGGTCTCGATCTCCAACACCTCGCTCAACCAGACCGGGCGGGCGATCGAGTGCATTGCCCTGGTGATGGCCTGCTACCTGACGCTCTCGCTGTTGACCGCGGCATTCATGAACGCCTACAACAAGCGCTCGCTGATCAAGGAGCGGTGAGCATGAGCAGCGACGCCGCGACGGCCCTTCAACCAATTGCCAGCCGACCGCCGCCGCGGTCGGTCAAGGGGCCGATGGCCTGGTTCGCGGCCAACCTCTTCGATGGCTGGCGCAACACACTGGCCAGCGTGTTTGTGCTGGCCCTGTTGGCACTGGCCTTGCCGCATCTGCTGCAGTGGGCCGTGATCAATGCCGTGTTCGTGCCCGACAACGAGGCTTGTCGTGCTGCGGCCGAGGTCGGTGCATGCTGGGGCGTGGTGGCCGAGAAGTACCGCTTGATCCTGTTCGGGCGCTACCCGTATGCAGAGCAATGGCGCCCCTTGCTGGCCTGCCTCATGCTGATCGGCCTGCTGGCCGCGAGTTGCTACCGCCCGTTCTGGCGCCGTGGCCTGCTGGTGGCCTGGGTGCTGGTGCTGGTCGTCCTGTTCACGCTGATGCGGGGCGGTGTGTTGGGCTTGACCGCGGTGGAGACCGCGCGCTGGGGCGGCTTTCCGCTGACCCTGCTGCTGTCGACGATCAGTCTGGTGCTGGCCTTTCCGCTGGCCGTGCTGGTGGCGCTGGGGCGGCAGTCGCGCATGCAAGGAATTCGCACGCTGTGTGTGCTGTATGTCGAATTGATCCGGGGTGTGCCGCTGATTTCGGTGCTGTTCTTGGCCTCGTTCATGTTCCCGCTGTTCATGCCCCAAGGCACCACCATCGACGTGCTGGTGCGGGTGCTGGTGGGCATGACCCTGTTCACCGCGGCCTATCTGGCCGAAGTGGTGCGCGGCGGCCTGCAGGCCTTGCCCAAGGGGCAGGTCGAAGCGGCGCAGTCGCTCGGCCTGTCGGACTGGCAGACGATCCGCAAGATCGTGTTGCCGCAAGCGTTGAGGCTGGTCGTGCCCGCCATCATGAACACCTTCATCGGCGCGTTCAAGGACACCTCCCTGGTCACCATCGTCAGCCTGTATGACCTGACCGGAGCGTTGCAGCTGGCGCTGGGCGACGCCGACTGGCGCAAGTTCTTCCTCGAAGGCCAGTTGTTCGTGGCGGCGATCTACTTCATCTTCTGCTTCGCCATGTCGCGCTACAGCCAGTGGATTGAGCGACACCTGAACACCGGCACCCGCCGCCAATGACCCGAACACCGCCCGCACTGCACGGATGCCGCCATGAGCCCTGAAAGCCCGATTATCGAATTCAAGGGCGTCAACAAGTGGTACGGCGATTTCCACGTGTTGCGCGACATCAACCTGAGCGTGGCGCGGGGCGAGCGCATCGTCATCTGCGGGCCGTCGGGGTCAGGCAAGTCCACCTTGATCCGCTGCGTGAACCGGCTCGAGGAACATCAGCAGGGCGATCTCGTCGTCGACGGCACCGAGCTGACGGATGACCTGAAGGCAATCGAGCGCGTGCGCAAGAACGTCGGCATGGTGTTCCAGCAGTTCAACCTGTTCCCGCACCTGACGGTGCTGGAGAACCTGACCTTGGCACCGATGTGGGTCGGCAAGCTGCCCAAGAAGGAGGCCGATGAGCGGGCCATGCAGCAACTCAAGCGGGTGCGCATTGCCGAGCAGGCCGGCAAGTACCCGCTGCAGTTGTCGGGTGGGCAGCAGCAGCGCGTGGCGATCGCGCGCGCGCTGTGCCTGACACCCAAGATCATGTTGTTCGATGAGCCCACGTCAGCGCTGGACCCGGAGATGATCCAGGAAGTGCTGGATGTGATGGTCGAGTTGGCCGACCTGGGCATCACCATGCTGTGCGTGACGCACGAAATGGCTTTCGCCAAGGCCGTCGCGAACCGGGTGATCTTCATGGACCACGGACAGATCGTCGAGCAAGCGCCACCGAGTGAATTCTTCGACAACCCGAAGAGCGATCGCACCAAGGACTTTCTGTCCAAGATCCTGTCGCATTGACGTGGTGACCCGCGTGGCCATTGCCCGCGCTACCCGCGCGACCCGCACCGACCTGCTGGCTGCCGGCGACGCCCAGCCCCGACCGCACGAAAACGCCTACTGGTTGCTGCCCGGGCGCGTGCTGGCCGGCGAACACCCCGGCGCGGGCGGCGACAAAGCCTCTTTGGCCCAGACCTTGCGCGCACTGCAGGCCGGCGGCGTGGGCTGTTTCATCGACCTGACGACGCCGACCGACCCGGTGCCGCGGTACGTGCCGCTGGCCGCGCGCCGGTTGGCCTTTCCCATCGAAGACTTCGGCGTACCCAGCGCGACCACCCTGCGCGCTGCACTCGATGCCATCGACAGCGCACTGGCAGCCGGCGAGGGCGTGTACGTGCATTGCCGTGCCGGCATTGGACGCACCGGCACGGTAGCGGCCTGCTGGCTGATCGAGCACGGCCTGGACGCTGATGAGGCGTTGGCCACATTGCAGCGCAAGTTCCAGGTCGCCGGCCAGAGCCACAGTGGCTGCGTCACGCCCGAGACCGCGGCGCAGCGTGCCTTCGTCGCAGCCTGGCGGCCGCACGGCACCGACCCTAGATCGGCTTGAGCGGTCCCCGAAAGGTTTCCGTCAGCGGCTTGCGGGTGAGCGGCGCCATCTCGATGACCTCGGTGGCCACCCGGGTGTCGGGCAAGTGGTCAAGCAAATGGCGGATCAGCGTCAGGCGGCCGCGCCGCTGGTCATTGAAATCGACCAGCGTCCACGGCGTGCGTTTGTTGTGCGTGGCTGCCAGCATCTCGTCGCGTGCGCGGCCGTAGTCGGCGTACTTCTCGCGCGCCTTCAGATCGATCGGCGACAGCTTCCATTGCTTCATCGGGTCCTCGAGCCGTTCGGCGAAACGCTGCTCCTGCTGCGCCTGATCGACCGTCAACCAGTACTTGAACAGCAGGATGCCGTCGTCGACGAGCAGCTTCTCGAACGCAGGCACCTGCGCCAGAAAGGCCGCCGTCTCGGCAGGGGTGCAGAAGCCCATCACCTTCTCCACGCCAGCGCGGTTGTACCAACTGCGGTCGAACAAGGCGATCTCGCCGGCCGCAGGCAGGTGTGCGACATAGCGCTGGAAGTACCACTGGGCGCGTTCACGGTCGCTCGGCTTGGGCAGGGCGACGACGTGACACTGGCGTGGATTGAGGGTGTCGGAAATGGCCGAGATCACGCCGCCCTTGCCGGCGGTGTCGCGGCCCTCGATCAACACGAGCAAGCGTTTGCCCGCCGACTGGAGCCAGCGCGCCAGCTGGTTCAATTCGAGTTGAAGCGGCGCCAGCTTCTCCAGGTACTCGCCCTTGCCGATGCGGCCGTTGCTGGCACCTGCTTGCTTGCCTGTCTTGACTTTGGCTCCCATGCTCGTCACTCGCTTTCCTGCTGTTGGGCCGCCCGCCGGGCGATCACTTTCATGGCCTCGCGGCGCGTCAACGGCGACAACTGGTTCGCGTATTCGCGGCAAAACGCGGCCACTTCGCCAGGCGCAGCATACGATCGTTCGCGCAGCGCCCAGCCGATGCCTTTGCGGATGAAGAACTCGTCAGCGAAGCGGCCCTGGCCAATCGAGGGCAGGATCGTGTCGTAGAGCAGTTGGGCGTCGAAGGCCTCGGGCCCCAGCCCGCGCTGGCACAACATGGCGGCACGGCGCAGCCACAGGTCGTCCCCGACCGCCCAGCGGCGCAGCAGTGACTTCATCGCGACTGGATGGCTTTTCAGCAGGCTTGCCAAGGCGTTGCCGGAGATGTCGTCGCAGAAGTCCCACCAGGCCCCAGTGGCGATCATTTCCGTCAGCACCGGAAGCAGCGCCAGGGTGACCAGCTTGCGGTGCAGGCGGCTGCTGCGCGGCAGTTCGATTGCCGCGTAGCGCTCTTCGCGGTAGCAGGCCGTACGCCACAGCGTTTGCATCACCGTCACCAGGCCGGCTGTGTCGGTCGCCGGGCGAGCCAGAACGGCACTCACCGTCAACTGACGCCGCAGCGGCGCTGGGATGCCGCAGAAGGGCAGGGCCGACTTCATGTAGGCCTGCATCGGAGCGGCGCGCACGGGGTCCGCGTGGGCGGCAAAGGCCGCGCGCAGCGCTTCGATCAAGGGCGCAGCCCCTCCCGCCAGCCTGCCCGCAGGCCTGCCGCCCCTGGACTCGGAGACCCCCGCGACCTCGGAAGCAGACGCCACCTCCGCCGAGCCACCACGAGATGGGCCCGGCATCGGCTGTGGCGCTAGCCCTCAGGCCGCGCGCTCACTCCGCGGGTGCGCAGTTGGGTGCGCAGACCATCTCCGAGCGCCCGAGGATTCGCTTGGAGCGCAGCTGCGCCTGCTGCCTGTGCTTGCCGCACATGAAGCAGGAGCGGGTGTTGCCGCCACCAAGGAAGGGGGAGCCCGGCGCCTTGGCACCGTAACGAAGACCATCTTCGGAAAGACGGGTTGCGATAGCTTTGACCATGCCCGTATTGTCGCAGGATGAGCGGCGCCTGTGCAGAGTCCCCCTCACCACCCGTTTTTGGGGGGGTGATTGGCAGGGGCAAATCGTTGGACGGGTCCCCTGCGCCTGTGCAACGGCAATGCTGCCAGCGCAGTGCTGCGGATAATCGCGGCCCATGACCGGCCACCACCTCACTGCCGACCTCAGCGGCTGCCCAGCCACCGTGCCGGCGATGACCGACCCGCAGGCGCTGCGTGCCATGTGCATCGAGGCGGTCAGCGCAGCCGGCCTGACACCGGTGGGTGAGCTGTTTCATGTGTTCCCGCCCCCAGGCGGCGTGACCGGCGTGGTGTTGCTGGCCGAGTCGCACCTGGCGGTGCACACCTGGCCCGAGCGCGGTGCCGTGACATTGGACGCCTACGTCTGCAACCTCGGCAGCGACAACTCGGCGGCCGCGCAACGCCTGGTCGATCAATTGATCGCCGCTTTCGCGCCCAAGCATGTGCAGCGCCAGCGCTGGCTGCGCGGCGCCGCCTTCGTCCCACGGGCCTCACATGCCACGCCCTGAGGCCGGTGGCGCGCGCACGCAGCGCAGCCCCGCCTGGTACGCCAGCCGCCTCGCTCTGCCGCCGCCCGGCGTGCGCTTGCGGGTGGTCATTGATGCCGACGCCGCCAACGAAATCGACGATCAGTTTGCCTTGGCCTGGGCTCTGCTGTCGCCGCAGCGGCTCGACGTGTTGGCGGTGTATGCCGCGCCCTTCTCGTTCGAGCACCGGCGAGTCGAGATGCTGCGCGCGCGCGCAGCGCAGCGGCACCCGGACACCGCCAGCCCGGCCGATCTGGCGCTGCTGCGCCTGCACGCGCCGCGCCTGGCTCACGCCGAACGCCGTGGCTGGGTGCTGGAAACGCTGGACCTGCCGGTGTTCAACCCGCCGGGCGTAGGCATGCAGCGCAGCTTCGACGAGATCGTGCGCGTCTTCGATGCGCTGCGCCTGCCCGCTGCCGGCCGTGTGTTTCGCGGCAGCACTGGCTACCTTCCAGCCATCGACGCGCCCTTGCGCAGCGAGGCGGTGGACCACCTGGTTGCCGCGGCACGTGCCACCCCCGCCGACGGCCCACCGCTGTATGTCGTGGCCATCGGCTGCGTCACCAACATCGCCAGTGCACTGCTGCTGGCGCCCGACATCGTCGACCGCATCGTCGTGGTCTGGACCAGCGGCTACCCATCACATGCACCGCATGCCAACCACTCGCTCAACCTGGAGCAAGACCTTGCCGCCTCGCAGTGCCTGTTCGACAGCGGTGTGCCTTTGGTCTACCTGCCGGGCTACCAGGTCGGCGCGCAACTGCGCCTGTCCTTGCCGGAGATGGAGACCTACGTGCAAGGGCGCGGCGCCATCGGCAACTATTTGCACCATCTCTACACCCACAACCCGCTGTGGGAGTTTGCCGGCATCGACAGCTTCTTCGCCCACTCCTGGGTGATCTGGGACGTGATCAACATCGCCTGGCTGCTCAACGCCGATTGGGTGCCGAGCGAGTTGGTGGCAACCCCCGTGCTGGGCGCTGACAAGCGCTGGCGTCAGGCGCCCGGGCGGCCGCCGATGCGCGAGGCCCATGGCGTGGCACGCGACGCCATCTTCGGCGACTTCTTTACCCGGCTGGCCAGCGCGCCCGCCTGAGCGCTCATGCCGAATCGCGTTCAATCGCGTTCAATCGCGTAGGGACGAAACGCGGCTCGCGGTCGTTCGCGGTCGTTCGTTTCCGCGTACGAAAAGTTGCGCGAGATCGGGCCGACGGGGCGCTCTGCTCCGCGAATGTCCCCCGAGTCGGGCTGCGCCCGCCTCTCCTCCTTGATTTCGCTGCGCAGAGCGCCCCGCCGTCTCGATCCGACAGGCCTGGGCTGTTCGCGGGTGGAGGGCCACCGAGACTCGAGGCCGGGGCCACCGGGTGCCCGCCGCAGCGAAATCAAGGGGGAGCCCTGGGCGCAGCCCAGGGCGGAGGACATTCGCGGAGGCGGGCGCCCGGTGGCCTCGGCCGGCGCGGTCCACGAACGTACGGTAACGAACGACCGCATTGGGCCGATCGCCAACGGTCAGATTGATGCTGTTGAACGTCGCTGCGTATCAGGCCGCGGCGCGACGCGGCGCAGCGGCCGTCTCAAAGCTGCCGCGCAGCAGCTCGAGCTCATGCACCACGCGCTCGATGGCCGGCCGTCCCAGGTAGCAATCGACCCGGTTGCGCACGTGCTCGATCAGGGCGTTGCTGCTGCGCTGCTGACTCCAGTCTTCGCCATCGGCGCTGCGGCTGGCGGCGCGGGGCGAGAGCACGCGCCATTTGGCGCACCAGGTGATCGACCACAACCACATCGCGGCGCGCAGCGGCACAAACCAGGCTTGCATGGCCTGGCCGTCGACGCAATGTTGCTGCCACACCGCGTAGGCTTGGCGCACCTGCGCGGGCGTGAGCTCGGCGTGCGTGTCGAGGTCCCAGGTGGTGGAGGTGTAGAGGGTTGCATGCGCCAGATCGAGCGGCGGGTGGCTGTAGCGGGCTTTCTCCAGGTCGACCAACACCGCGCTGCCGTCACCCCGGATCAGGAAGTTGCCCGGGTGGCCGTCGAAGGCGATCAAGCGGCGCGGCGGCCGCTCGGCGTGTTCGCACAGGTGGGCGAAGTTGGCCCGCACCACATCGACCAGCGCGCGTGCGCCGGGAACCAGCGCCGCGGCATCGAGGTAGGCCGCCTGCGTGTCGATCTCCGCACGCAATGCAGCCAAAGGATCGCGGGCATCAAGCAGCGGCGCGCGCTCTGCGGCGGCGGGCAGGGGCAAGGAGTGAATCGCCGCCAGGGCTTGGGCGATGGCCGGCAGGTCCTGTGGCAGGACCGCGTTGCGACCGCTGATCTCCTCGACCAACAGGCCACCGCGAGGCAAGGCCGCACTCGGCGGCAGGTGGCCCAACAGCCGCGGCACATGACCGCTGGGCCCGGCCCGCTCGAAACAAGCCGCCTCGTAGGCCAGGTTGGCCGCGGCGCCCAAGCCCATCTGACTCTGCTTGGGCAGGCGCGCAAGCCAGCCGGTACCGACCAGGCGCACATGGTGGTGGGCCAGGCCCTTGTCGCCAAGCAAGTGCAACGGCGCATCCGCCACCGGCAGGCGGGCGTGCTGCAAGGCGCGGCGCAGGCTGGCCAGCAGAGCGGCCTCGTCGGCGGAGTGGGGGGGCGAATGGGACATGCAGTGCGGTCAGCCAGGCCGACCGGGAATCGACTCTACCTTTGCTTAGGCGCGCGGGTTCGTCAGGCCTTACAACCACCCTGGCGGCAGGTGGGCCAGGTCGTCCGCTTCATCGACATCGCGCAGCGGCGCCAGTTCGGTCCAGCGCAGGCCGGCTTCGGCCAGGCGCTCCCGGGTGAGCGTCAGCACGCGGTCCGTGCTCCAGGGCATCTGCTCGAACAAGCGCGGCGCCGAACGGCGCAGGCCGATCAGCGCATAGCCGCCGTCGACTGCGGGCCCGAGCACAGCGTCGCAGGTGGCCAAGGCGTCGCTTGCGGCTCTCAGGTACGCCGCATCGAGTTGCGGGGCATCGGTGCCGATCAGGAGGACCCCCGTCGATCCCGCCAGGGCGCTTGTGGTCGCCCGGTTCATGCGCGCGCCCAAGTCGCCGCTGCCCTGCATGCTGAGCCGCACGCCGCCAAGCAGCCGCTGGGCCGCGAAAGCAGGATGCGCGGTGTCGGGCGCGCAGCACAGCTCGACGTCGCCCAGCCCGGCGGCGCGCGCCTGCTTCATCGTCTCGTCGAGCAGGCGTCGCGCCAGCCGCGCTGCGCCCTCGGCCCCGAGCGCGGGGATCAGGCGGGTCTTGGCGAAACCCGCGACCGGGGCCTTGGCCAGCACGATCAGCCGCGTGGTCGCCATCAGCGGTAGGCGGCGGCCAGACGCTCCGCCGGCACGCCCAGCCAGTAGAGCAAGCGCAGCCGCCACATCAGAGCGATGGTGCGCCAGGCGCCGCGGCTGTCCCAGCGCCGGCCCGAGGTGCAGACCTTGGCTCGCAGGCAGGACGGCGGGCCGATGCGGCGCAGGCGCTTGCTCAACTCGACGTCCTCCATCAGTGGCTGCAGCGGAAAGCCGCCGACGGCCTCGAACGTGTCACGGCGCACGAAGATGGCCTGGTCGCCAGTGGCAATGCCGGTCAGGCGCGAACGCAGGTTCATCAAACGGGCCACGACAGGCAGCATCGTCGAGCGGCCTTTGATCTGCACGTCGAAGCGGCCCCAGACCGCATGCTCGGTGGCCTGCGCAATCAGCGCCAGCGCCGCCGCGGGCAGCGCGGTGTCGGCGTGCAGGAACAAGAGCACCTGCCCGGACGCCGTGCGGGCACCGGCATTCATTTGCAGGGCCCGACCGCGCGGCGCGCTGAGCACGGCGTCGGCGCGGTCGCGGCACAAGCCGGGCGTGCCGTCGCTGCTGCCGCCGTCGACGACGATGAGTTCGGCGCCCTGGGCACGCAGCGGCGCCAACGCCGCCAGGTGGGCGACGATGTGCTCGCCTTCGTTGAGCACAGGCATCACGATCGACAGCCGCGGGGGCGCAGGTTGGGCAGGCACGGTCGCAGTGTGGCTCAGCCGCGCAGACTGCGCGCCGCCGCAAGCCCCGCGGTGTGGCCGAAGCTGAAGGCCTCTTCGAACACGGAGTAGCCCGCCAGGTCGCTGTGCGCAAAATGCAGGCGCGGCATGACCGGCCCGGCCAGCGCGCGCAGGGCTGCATCGCTGCGCACGCCGGGCGCAGGGATGGCCATGGCGTGGCCGTAGCGCATCAGGTCGACGCGCTGCGTCTTGCGCGCCAAATCGGGGTGGGCCCTGGCGATGTCGTCGACCACACGGCGAGACCAGACCTGCCAGGGCTCATCCTGCAGGGCCTGGCGTTGGCGCGACACGCTTGCGCGGTCGCCGCTGCCCAGGGCCCAGTAGGCCGTGAGCACGGTCGGGCCCGGTACCGGGCGCAGGCTCTGGTGCATGGCGTCGACATAGCCCAGCGCCGTGGGTGCGGTGGCGGGCCCGGACGGGTCATACAGCACGTTGTCCCAGGAGGGGGGCGCGCCGGGCTTGTCGGTCAAGGGCGCGCGCAGGTGCAGGTTGGCGACCAGCCACGGCGCCTGGCCGAGTCGGGCCACGGTTTGGGTCAACGCCGCCGGCGCGGGCGCGACGATGCGCGCGGCAACGTGCAGCGGCACGGCGAGCACCACCTGCTGCGCCAGCCAGCGTTCGCTGCGCGGCTCGGCAGTGAACCGCTGCACATCGATCTCGACGCCGTGCCGCAACACCTCGACCCGGCGCACCAAGGCACCGGGCTGCAGGCGCTCAGCCAGCGGCGCGGCCAGCCGGCGTGTCAGCCAGGCATTGCCCTCGGGCCAGGTGAAAACGGCCTCGCGCTCGGCTGCCTGGCTCTCGCCTGGCGCCTGAAAACCATGTCGGCTGGCGAAGTAGTGCAGACCAGCCCAGGCCGAGACCGTCGCGCTGTCGGCACCGTAGTCGTCGCGGCAGGCGTAGTCGAGGAACCAGCGCAGGCCTGCGTCATCCAGGCCCTGGCCGTCGAGCCAATGGGCGAAGCTCACGCCGTCCAGGTCAGCCAGACCGGCGCTCCAGCCGCTGCGCGCGCTGGGCAGGGTGAAGCGCAACTCGCGCGACGCCCGGGCCACGAGTTGCGAGAAGCGCTGGTATTGCCGCTCACGCACCGAGCCACGCCCGGCCGGCGGCAGCAGGCCGTCGAGCCATTCACCGTCGACCCACAGGCGCTCCTGCGGGCTGTGGCAGAGGTGGCGTTCGTCAGCGACGGTGCGTCCGGCCACGCTGCGCAGCAAACCCACTTCTTGCAGCCACTCGGCCACCTCGCGGGCCTCGGGTCCGGGCAGGGGCAGGTAGTGGGCGCCCAGCGGGCAGGCCATGCCTGCCAGGGTGTGACCGCGCGCATTGCCGCCGGCCTCGTCCTCGAGTTCGAACAGCTGGACATCCTCGACACCGGCGCGCATCAAGGCGCGTGCTGCCGCCAGGCCGGCCACGCCGCCACCGACAACGGCCACGGCGCAGCGCCTCGTCCCCGCAGGCGTGAACGTGCCGGCCTCGCGCAAACGGTGGCCGCGCCCGTGCGAGGCGCCGAGCCAGCCCCCGTCGTAGGGCGCGGGCGCCTCGTTGCGGCAAGCGGCCAGGCCCAAGCCAAGGGGCGCGAGCAGCGCGGCGCGGCGCGTCAGGCCGCTGGCGCGCGGCTTCATCGGTGCACCTTGCCCCACTCCTCTTCGAACTGCCGCACCAGCACCTGGTTCGACAGGCGATTGACCTCGGCCGGCAGCCGCGCCATGTCGGGCGGGAACTGCAGCAGCGCCGGCACGCCGGCCAGCGTGAGGAAGCGCAGGTCCTGCGGCAAGGCCGCCGGCTCACGCCACGGACGGCGGCTGGCGATGACGAAACCCCACTCGCCGAAGCTCGGCACGTGCGCGTGGTAGGGCGTGGCCGTCAGCCCGACCGATTCGATGGTCGTGACCACGGTCCAGAAGCTGCGCCGTGCCACCAGCGGCGAGGTGGTCTGCACCACGGCGTAGCCACTGGCGGCGAGGTGGCGGTCGATCAGCGCATAGAAGCTGCTGGTGTAGAGCTTGCCGAGGGAGAAGTTGCTCGGGTCGGGAAAGTCGATGACGATGATGTCGAAGATGTCTTCATGGCCTTCGAGCCAGGTGAAGGCATCGGTGTTGACGACCTTGAGCTTGGGCGAATCGAAGGCCTGAGCATTGAGCTTGCGCAGCGACGGCTCGCGCGCGAACAGCCGCGTCATGTGCGGGTCGAGCTCGACCAGGGTGACCTGCTCGACGGTGGGGTACTTCAGCACTTCGCGCAGCGCCATGCCGTCGCCGCCGCCGAGGATGGCCACACGCCGGGGCGCACCCTGCGCGGCCATGGCCGGGTGCACCAGCGACTCGTGATAGCGGTACTCGTCGCGCGAATCGAACTGCAAGTTGCCGTTGAGGAAGAGGCGCGCACCGCCATGCGCATCGGCCGTGACCACGACACGCTGGTAGTCGCTGCTGGCGGCGTGCACGATGCGCTCGCCGTAGAAGCGGTCTTCGGCCCAGGTGGTGAGCCGGTCAGCGCCGAGCGCAGCGGCACACAAGGCCGCAGCCACCATGGCACAGGCAGCAACGTGCGCGCCCAAGCGGCGCAGCTCGGCGCGGAACAGCCACAGCGCCCAGGCGGCCACGGCCACGTTCATCAGGCCGAACACCACGCCGGTGCGGATCAGTCCGAGCTGCGGCAGCAACAGCAAGGGAAAGGCCAGGGCGACAGCCAGCGCACCGAGGTAGTCGAAAGTCAGCACTTGCGAGACCAGCTCGCTCAATTGCCAGCGGTGGCGGAAGTGCGACTTCAGGATACGCATCACCAGCGGGATCTCCAGGCCCACCAGGGTACCGACCAGCAGCACCAGTGCATACAAGAGGGTGCGGAACGGCAGCGTGGTCGCGGCGTCGTGCAGCAGGTTGTGGGCCACGAAGAGCGCAGCCGGCATCAGGCCGCCGATCAGGCCCACCAGCAGCTCGACGCGCAGGAAGGTCGCCACCAATTGCCGCACGACAAAACGGCTGAGGTAAGCGCCGATGCCCAGGGCGAACAGGTAGACGCCGATGATGGTGCTGAACTGCAGCACCGAGTCGCCGAGCAGCCAGCTCGCCAGCGTGCCCGCCGCCAACTCGTAGAGCAAGCCGCAGGCGGCAACCACGAAGACCGACGCCAGCAGCGCCACTTCGGCCGGCGCGATGCGCGCAGCCGCTGGCCCCGCAGTGCCCGGCACGGCGCTCACCGTGCTAGCCGTGCACCGATGCGGAGACGATCAAGCCGATGGCGATGCACATCGCGCCGACGACGATGGCCAGCGCGACGTTCTTCTCTTCGATGATCTGCTTCCACAGGTCATAGGGCGTCAGCTTGTCGATGATGACGAAGCAGAGCCAGAAGATCGCCACGCCCATCAGCGCGAACAGCATGGAGCCGAAGAAGACGCCAGGTTTGAACCATTCAATGCCCATCATGGGAAGCTCCTGTGAGTGCGTTGCAAAGAACTGAAAGACTACTTGTGGCCGCCACCGCCGCCGAAGCCGCCGCCGTAGGAACCGCCACCCGTGCGGGCGCCGCTCGAGCCCGAGCGCTGGCACTGCCGGTACTCGTTGCTGGCCTCGCCGAGGGTGGTGCGCAGCTCGTCGCAATTGTTGCTGCTGCAGTCCTTGATCATCAGCACGATGATGATGATCACGATGACGGCAATGATCAGGTTCTTCGGAATCGACGAGCCGCTGCTGTCGAAGGAGATCGGCGACGCCTCCCGCGCCAGCGCGGCACCTGCGGCGCCCTGCAGCTTGAAGGCCGCGGCGATCACGGCGGCGTCCATCGTCTGGCCGGCCGACCAGGTGACTTCGTCGCCGGCCTGCTCGCGGTTCAGGCGCTTGGTGCCTGATGCGTAGTCGATGTTGGCGGTGCGCTGGCCGCGCTCGAGCTTCCAATAGAACTCACCCAACACGTAGGTGATCTGGCCGTTGTAGGCGTAGAGCTTGCGGTAGCTGTCGCCGCGCCAACGCGCAGTGTCATCGCTCACTTGCGGCGCGCCCGTGATCGGTGCGGACCAGCTCCAACCGTCTTCCGAGTCGACCAGGAACGCGAAGCCCTCGTTGCGGTTGTAGAGCAGGTACTCGCGCCAGAACACGCTCTCATCATCGGCCTCGTCGGCGATCTCGCAGCGCTCGGCGTAGCCGACCACCTGCCAGGGCTTGGGTGGCCCGCCCAGGGCCAGGGACGCCGTCGCGCCCAGTGGCAGCAGCGGTTCGCCACCGCCGAGCTGCGGCGTGTCTTGGGCATAGTGAGCCAGATCGCCGCCGACGCCTTGCGAGACGTCGACCACCGCATGGCATTGGTGGCAGACGATGGCCTGCGTGGTCGCCAGCTTGACTTCGAGCGCGGCGCCACAACTCGGGCAGGGCACGCCGCGCGCGCTCAGCGTTTTCTCGCTGGCCTCGCGCAGCCCCGTCAAGGCCAGCTCCGCCAGGGCCGCGCCACGACCGACCGACCAGTGCGGCCGCGCCGGGTCGGCGAAATCCAGCGTGGCCACTTCGTCCTGGGCGTTGCGCAGGTCGACGATGCTGTACTCGCCGTCCAGCTTCGGTGCGAGGGGCAGCTCGCCTTGTGCGGCGGCGATGCGAGCCCGCGTGACCGAAGCCACCTGCCAGCTGCGGCCGTCGATCGTGAACGCCAAGCCCGCGCGCAAGTCGCCCAGCCGCGGCAGGGCCGCCGGCGCGGGCGCATCGAAGGCCATGACGTAGCGGCCGTTGTCTTCCGACAGCCACGCGCTCTTGCCGCCATCGAACAACGCATGCCACTCGTTCCAGTTGCCCTCGGCATAGCGCATCTGCAGCCGGCCAACGAGTGTGAAGGCCGCGCCTTGCCAGCGGCCCGCCACGCCGAGTTGCAGCGGGGAATGGTCGTCGAACAGCTCGGCCGATTGGCCGATGCGACGCAAGGCCTCGCCCTCCCGTGCCAGGGTGCTGCGGCAGAAGCTGCAGACCGCCATCGGCGACGCCGACGAGGCGAACTCGATCGGCGCGCCGCAGTTCGGGCACGCGGCGCGCCAAGCGCGCTGCGGGGTGTCTCCAGTGGCCACCGATGGGCGCGCTACACGAGCTTCTTCAGCAACTCCGCCTTCTTCGCAGCGAACTCGTCGTCGGTGAGGATGCCCTTGGCCTTCAGGTCGGCGAGCTTCTCGATCGTCGCCATGACCTCGTCAGGCTTGATGCCCGCCGTGGCCGCGGCCTGCGCCGCCGCACCGCCGCCTTGCAAGCCCTGCTGCAGGTTCTGCGCCAGCACCTGGCCGAGTGCCACGCCCGCGCCCAGGCCCATGGCGTCGCCGGCAATGCCGCTGCCCCCGCCGCCCGCCGCCGTCATGCCGGGGATCGCCTGCGCGGTCTGGTACTGCATGAACTTGCCCATGTCGTTGCCGACCATGCCCATGCCGATGCGCTGGTCGAGCAGCTTCTGCAACTCGTCGGGCAGCGAGACGTTCTGCACTGTCACACTCTCCAACGCCAGGCCGAGCTTGTCGAACTCGGGAGCGGTGGCGTCCTTCAGCTGCTTGGCGAACTCGACCTGATTCGCCGCCAGGTCGAGGAAGGGGATGCCGGCCGAGGCCACCGCGTCGCTGATGTGTTGCAGCATCAGGGCGCGCAGCTGGCCGTCGAGTTCAGCCGCCGTGTAGACATCGCGCGTGCCCGAGATCTCGGTGTGGAACTTCTTCGGGTCGACGACCCGGTAGGCATAGTTGCCGAAGGCGCGCAGGCGCACGGCGCCGAAGTCCTTGTCGCGGATGGCCACTGGCTGCGTCGTGCCCCAGCGCTGGTCGATCTGCTGGCGTGTGCTGAAGAAGTAGACGTCGCTCTTGAACGGGCTCTGAAACAGCTTGTCCCAGTTCTTGAGGTAGGTCAGCACCGGCAGGGTCTGCGTCGTCAGCTTGTGCATGCCCGGCCCGAACACGTCAGCGACCTTGCCTTCGTTGACGAACACCGCCATCTGCGATTCGCGCACCGTGAGCGAGCCGCCGTACTGGATCTCGCGGTCGGCAATCGGGTAACGCCAGGCCAAGGTGCCATCGCCAGGCTCGACCCACTCGATGATGTCGATGAACTGTTTCTTGATGAAGTCCATCAGGGCCATGACCGTGCTCCTTCGCCCGCGATCAGGTGCGAGCGCGGCGGGATCATACGGCGCGGGCCGGCGCTGAAGTGAAACGCGGCTTGTGGATGGCGCCTTTCGACCACTGAGGACCTTCGATCCCGCACTCACCCAGTGGCGCGAGATCAGGCCGGCGGGGCGCTCTGCTCCGCGAATGTCCCCCGAGTCGGGCTGCGCCCGCCTCTCCTCCTTGATTTCGCTGCGCAGAGCGCCCCACCGTCCCGATCCGCTGCAATGGGGCTGTTCGAGGGTGGTGGCGCGCCAAGCGTCGAGGCTGGGGACGGCGGGTGCCCGCCGCAGCGAAATAAAGGGGGAGCTCTGGGCGCAGCCCAGGGCGGAGGACATTCGCGGAAGCGGGCACCCGGCGTCCCCGGCCGGCGCGGTACACGAACGCGCAGGAACGAACGTCCGACGTGGGCCGCAAACCGCCCCATGCACACCAGCGCCGTCGTCGCGCGAAGCGCGGCGAAGCTACTTGAATGAATCAGGCCCCGTGACGCGGGGGCGTCCGGGGCCTGCGGGCGGGGTCGAAGTGCGCTTACTTGCGGCGCAATTTCTGGATCGCGGCAATCTGCGCCGCCATGGCCGCGAACTCACCTTGTGCCGCGGCGAAATCGATGTCGGTCTTGGCGTTCTTCATGGCGTCTTCGGCCAGTTTCTTGGCTTCGAGGGCCTTGGCCTCGTCGAGGTCGTGGCCACGGATGGCCGTGTCGGCCAACACGGTCACGCTGCCCGGCTGCACTTCAAGAATGCCGCCGGCAACGAAGACGAACTCTTCTTCGCCGTTGTCGGCGCGCACGATTCGCACCGCGCCCGGCTTGATGCGTGTGATCAGCGGGGTGTGGCGCGGGTAGATGCCGAGCTCGCCCATCTCGCCGGGCAGCGCGACGAACTTGGCCTCGCCGGAGAAAATGCTGCTCTCGGCGGAAACGACGTCGACGTGGAGGGTCGCCATGTCAGCTCTCCGTGGCGGTGATTGCGGCCTTGGCCGCAGCGCTCAGCCGCAACCAAGTGGCCGCCGTGGAACCGGCTTTGCCGGGCCACTGGCGGCGCCCCCCTGGGGGGGAGGCGCCGAAGGCGCATCGGGGGGGGATCCTGATCATTGGATCTTCTTCGCTTTTTCGAACGCTTCGTCGATGGTGCCAACCATGTAGAAGGCCTGCTCGGGCAGGTGATCACACTCGCCGGCAACGATCATCTTGAAGCCGCGGATGGTTTCCTTCAGGGGCACGTACTTGCCCGGCGAGCCGGTGAAGACCTCGGCAACGTGGAAGGGCTGGCTCAGGAAACGCTGGATCTTGCGCGCACGGCTCACGGCCAGCTTGTCTTCCGGGCTCAACTCGTCCATGCCCAGGATGGCGATGATGTCGCGCAGCTCCTTGTAGCGCTGCAGGGTGGACTGCACGGCACGGGTGGTGCTGTAGTGCTCTTCGCCGACCACGTTCGGGTCGACTTGGCGACTGTTGCTGTCGAGCGGGTCGACGGCCGGATAGATGCCCAGCG
>JANNFB010000291.1:0-10008 GCA_031379365.1 Burkholderiales bacterium | reverse complement strand
ATCACTTGCGCGCCACCCCCATCGTCCACGATCACGCTGAAACGGCGTCCACGATCAGACTGAAACGCCGTCCACGATCACGCTGAAATACCGTCCACGATCAGCCTGAAATGCCGTCCACGATGGGCTGAAATACGCACTTGGGTTCGTGCGGCTGCACGCGGCTCAGACGCAGGCGTGGCGGGCTGGGGGTATCGCTGGCTTCAAGCTCCAGCAGACAAGGGCCGCAGGCGGCGATGTCCACCCCCAGGTTGCCGCCGCAGCCAGCCTCGTCCAGGTGTCTAGACAGACGCCATCACTGCTGCTGTCGCCCAGGTTGACGGTCTGTCAATTGGTCTCCCCCACCTTGAATTCGCAGCCGCCGGCCAATGGCTTGCACGATGGGCTCCCGGCGAGGTGAGCCCACACGGTCTCAAGCCGGACGCCGTGCCTCAATCGCCTTGAATGCCGCCTACCGATGTGTGCCCTGCGCCGCAGCGACTCCCTCGAGTGCTTGTGTGTGGGTTCGACCGGCAACTTTGAGGCGACGAGATCAAGACAGCGAGAGTCGCCGAAGGGTCGGCAGCGCCGGTTCGGCCGATCGAACTGCTGACGTAGCGCATTCATCAGGTGCCGGCCAGCGCGGCGGCATCGTGTGCGACTGCTTTGGAGAATGAGCATCTTCGAGTGGCCGTCGGCGTATGTCGGCTGTACTTTGAGACCCGCCGGCGGCGAGGCAAATTGCTGACCGATCGGATGACTGCTGATGGCCGGGCCGAGAGTTAGTAATTGGTCACGCGACAGCCCGCTACGCGGCGCACTGCACACGATCGTTACGTCCGGATAAATTGAACGGCCACCTGTGAACGGACTCATCCCCGGGACTGGACATGGTTTGCCCAAGGAGTCGACTCATGCGCAGGGCGTGTGGGTGGAGGTCGCAACTTTGAGTCGGGAGCACTGGCACTGTTGAACTGGAATCGGTGGGCGAGCTCATCGGACTGCGCAGGCTCACGGCTGACTGACGGCTTTCAGCTGACGAGTTCGATCCAGCGAAGGGCTCCGCTGGTTCGAATCGGGCGCGTCAGATGGGGGCGCAGGAATGTGTTCTCCCATGACGCGCCGGCTCAAGTCTGCGCCTGCAGCCAAGCGCGGGGCGAGCGGCCAAGGGCCTGCGTGAAGGCGCGCGAGAACGACGACGCGCTGCCGTAGCCGAGCTGATCGGCGGCGGCCTTGATGGGCGTGCCGGCGTGCAGCAGGCTCTGGGCGATGGCCATGCGCCATTGCAGCAAGTAATCGGCCGGCGTTTCGCCAACGACGGTCTTGAAGGCAAGCGCAAAGGCGCTGCGCGACATGCCGGCCTGCGCGGCCATCGAGACGAGGCTCCACGCCACGCTGGGCTGCTCGTGCACGGCCGTCAGCACACGGGCCAACCGGGGGTCGGCGAGCCCACTCAGCAGGCCGGGTTGCATCCCGCCCTCGCCTGGGTGGTCGATCAGCCAGCGCAGCAACTGCAGCAACAGCACCTCGAACAGGCGGTCGGCCACCAGACGCTGGCCGCAACGCGGTCGGTCGGCCTCACCGAAGAGCAATGCCAGCGTGTGCTCGATACCTGGCAGGGAGGCCAGCGGGACGATCACGACGGGCGGCAAGGTGCGCGGCAGGGGATGCGTTGCGCCGCCCTCGAAGTCGAGCGCGGCGCACACCAAATCGGAGCCTTCGGTGGGCGCGTTGTGGAAGTCGTGCGTGAAGGGACGCGGGTAGAACAGCAGCGCAGGCTCGGTCAGCGTGATGCGGCGCGGCGCGCCACCGCGGCTGCGGTGGGTCACGCTCATCTCGCCGCGGCGCAGCACATGCAGGAAGCCGCGCCCGGGTTCGGCTGCGAAGTGGGTCACGCCGCACAGCGGACCGGCGTGGAACAGATGCGCGCGAACGCGGAAGCGCTCCAACAACGACGACAGGCGGTCGACCGGATCGGAGGCGGCGGGTCGGTCGAGCATGCTTTGGACGATGGGTTGTGTTTGATGGACTAAACAGCGCCAATGGTATCGCCTGTCGGCTGACACTGCCTGCACGCCCCAACGCCGTTGCGGCGACCTCCTTACAACCCCGACCCAAGGAAGATCCCATGAACCGCGTCCCCCTCATCGACCGCCAAGCCACCAGCGCCGACCGCAAGGCCCTGCTCGACCCGATCCAGGCCGCCTTCGGCACGACACCGAACATGTTCCGCGCCGTGGCCAACTCGCCTGCCGCGCTCAAGACGATGTGGGCCGCCTTTGGTGCCCTGGGCAGCGGCGTGCTGAGCGCCCCGCTCGGCGAGCAGATCGCGGTGGCCGTGGCCGACCGCAATGCCTGCGCGTACTGCCTGGCCGCCCACACGGCCCTGGGCCGCAAGGCAGGTGTCAGCGCCGAAGCCCTGCGCGACGCACAGGGCGGCGAGTCAGCCGATGCCAAGACCCAAGCCGCCCTGCGCTTTGCCGTCAAGCTGGTGAACGAGCGCGGCCAGGTCGACGATGCCGACGTCAAGGCCTTGCGCGGCGCAGGCTACAGCGACGAAGAAGTCGTGGAGATCGTGGCCCACGTGGCGCTGAACCTGTTCACCAACTACATCAATGTCGCTCTCGCGGTGCCGGTGGACTTCCCGGCCGTGGCCCTGCGCAACCCAGCCCGCCGCGCGAGCTAGGGCCCGCGAACGCTAGCGCACGAACTGGTCGACGTAGGCCTCGCCCAGGCCGACTGCTGCGTAGTGCTTCCTGCACATGGCGATCTTGGTGAAAACGTCTTCGTAGCCGGTGGTGTTGCCGGCCGCGTCGACGTAGACCATGGCCCCCGCGATGTTGAAGAAGGTGATCATTTCCTGCGCGCCGCCGGCGGCCTCGTCGACCACGAGGGTGTGGATCTCGCCCGGCGGCTCGTAGACGAAGGCGCCTTCGCGCGCCACCCAGTCGTGCTCGAGGTAGCGCCACGAGCCCTTGATCACATAGCCCGTGACCCAGGAGGGGTGGATGTGGCGCGACAGCACGCCGCTCTTCCGCACCCGCAACAGGTTGCACCAGCTGCCCGTGACAGTGTTGAGCAGCAGCGGGCGAAACCACACCTCGGGCGCCTGCGGCACCCAGACGCGCTCGTCGTCGGGGATGGCCTGCACGGCGATCTCGGGCTGGATGCCGGGGAGCTGAAGAATCATTGCGCACACCTCGCGTTTGCGTTGTCCATGTCGCCGAAGCAGCAACTGCCGCGCGTGCACCACGGTGGCCCAGCGGCCGCCGCGGATCCGGCTTTGCCGGTCCGCCAGCGGCGCCCCCTTGAGGGGGAGGCGCCAAAGGCGCTTCGGGGGTGGTTCACCTCAAGCAATCAGGTAGCCGCCGTCCACCGGCAGGATCACGCCGGTGACGAATTGCGCGGCCGGGCTGGCCAGGAACAGCACTGGCCCGGCCACGTCATCCGGCGTGCCCCAGCGGCCGAGCGGCGTGCGCGCCACGATCGGGTCGGAGCGCGCCGGGTCACTGTGCAGGGGTTGCGTCAGCGGCGTGGCGATCCAGCCCGGCGCCACCGCATTCACGCGGATGCCGTCGGCCGCATAGGCGATGGCCAGGCTCTTGGTCAACTGCGCCACACCGCCCTTGCTGGCGCTGTAGCCCGGCACCAGGCCGCCGCCGAAGAAGCTCAGCATGGAGGCGGTGTTGATGATGCAACCGCACTGCGCCGCCAGCTTGCTGCGCGCGGCAGCGCACAAGCGCATCGTGCCACTGAGGTTGATGTCGAGAATCTCGGCGAACACCTCCGGGTCGTGCTCGGCCCCGGCGCGGCGAATGGCGCCCGCGCAATTCACCAGCACATCCAGGCGCGCCAGGCTGGCCACCAGGGCGGTCACCGCCGCGCCGTCGCGCACATCGAGCAAGCGATAGTCGATCCCGGCCTGGCCCGGCTGCTGCTGCGCGGCGGCGACCTCGGCCTCGCTCACGCCCGTGGCAACCACGTGGCAGCCCTGGGCGGCAAAAGCGCGCGCGATCGCCGCGCCAATGCCGCTGCTGCCGCCGCTGACAAGCACGCTGCGCGGCCAAGAGGGTGGGGCGGTGTTCATGTGCGCAGCTTAGCCGGTCATTGGCGCCGCTTCCTCTGACGATTCAACCCGAGTCGATCGGCAACGACTTGCCACCTTGTGTGCGCCGCCACACAGACGCGCTGCCGGCCTGCCTTTAACTTCCGCAGTAGCGCTCGCCTGTCAGCCACCACACAAGGACCCCGTTTGGCCCGCGACACGATCATTGGGGTGCCCCTCGATGCCCAGCCCCAACTGGTGTCACTGCTGGAAGGCGGCGCAGAGCAGGATGCGGTGGCACCCGGCGAGACCGCCCGACTGTTCAAGATCCGCAGCGCCGATTCGTTCGGCCAGCGCAGCTCCGCCAGCATCCTGATCAACCGCATGTACGCCAGCCGCGGCTACCGTCCGACGCCGCTGGCGGCTGAGCCCTTGCCCACCCGCATCACGCTGGTGGCAACGGAGCACGACGCCACGATCGGGACGATCACGATCGGCTTCGACTCCCCGGCCGGCCTGCACGTCGATGACCCGTTCGCGGCCGAAACGCGCGCCCTGCGCGCGGCGGGCCGAAAGATGTGCGAGTTCACGACCCTGGCGATGGACAGCGTGGTGCGCTCCAAGCGCGTGTTGGCCTCTCTGTTCCATGTGGCCTACATCTTCGCCCACCGTATGATGGGGTTCGACAGCCTGCTGATCGAAGTCAACCCACGGCACGTGCGCTACTACGAGCGCATGCTGGGGTTCAAGGCGGTCGGGCTACAGCGCATGAACCTGCGTGTGAACGCGCCGGCAGTGCTGTTGTGTCTGGACTTCGCGCATGCCCACGACCAGATCGCCCGCTTCGGTGGCCAGCCCCGGTTCGCAGAGCACAGCCGCTCGCTCTACCCCTACTTCCTTTCGGTGGCGGACGAAGCCAGCATCGTCGGACGGCTCAAGCGCACCCAGCCCGACGCCAGCTACGTGCACACCCCGGCCGCAGCCACGTCGCATGCGTGCAGCGGGGCCTGAGTCGCCGCCTCGGACAGACACGATGCACGACTTCCACTACGACGAGGCCTTCTCGCGCAACCTGGGATGGGTCACCGCGGAGGAACAGTCTCGGCTTCGCACCACGCGGGTGTGCATTGCCGGACTGGGCGGGGTGGGCGGAGTGCACCTGCTGACCTTGGCCCGGCTGGGCGTCGGCGCCTTCTCGCTGGCCGAGTTCGACAGCTTCACGCTGGCCAACTTCAATCGCCAGGTTGGCGCGACGGTGTCGTCGCTGAACCGGCCCAAGCTCGATGTCATGCTGGCGATGGCCCGCGACATCAATCCAGAGATCGATGTGCGCGTCTTCCCGGCTGGCCTGAACGCATCGAACATCGGCGCCTTCCTCGACGGTGGAGCGGTCTATCTCGACGGCCTGGACTTCTTTGCCCTGGACATCCGGCGCAGCGTGTTCGCTCAGTGCGCCGAGCGCCACATGCCTGCCATCACCGTGGCGCCCCTGGGAATGGGGGCTTCCCTGCTCAACTTCGTTCCCGGCGGCATGAGTTTCGAGAACTACTTTCGCCTCGACGGCCACCCGCACGGCGAGCAAGCGCTGCGCTTCCTGGTCGGCCTGTCGCCGGCGATGCTTCAGATGGGCTACCTGGTCGATCCGTCGCGTGTCGATCTGGTCAACCGGCGTGGGCCCTCCACCGTGATCGGCGTGCAACTCTGCGCCGGCATCGCTGCCGCCCAGGTGCTCAAGCTGGCGCTGCGCCGCGGCGACATCGTCGCGGCTCCCGCCGGCTTGCACTTCGACGCCTTTCGCAACCGCCTCAAACACACCTGGCGCCCAGGCGGTAACAACAACCCGCTACAGCGCATCTTGCTCGGGCTGGTCAAACGCCGCCTGCGCGCACGGTGAGCGCCATGCACCCACAGGGGCAAACCTTGCATGCCATCCTGCGCGCCGGTGTGCTGGCGCCCTCGGCGGACAACCGCCACCGACTGCGATTCGACGTTGCGGACGGCGTGGTTCACCTTGTCGGCACAGACGCCTCGACATGGCCAGGCCAACCGCATCGCCAGATGCTGGCGCTGCTGGCACTCGGCGCGGTGATCGAGAACATGGCCTTGCGCTCAGCGCAATTTGGCCTGGCGATGAAGGTGACCCACTGGCCTGCGAGCCAGCAGCTGGACTGCGTGGCCGAACTTCACTGGGAGGCGTCCACCTTGCACGCCGACCCGCTGGCGCTGGCCTTCGAGTCGCGGCTCACCAATCGGGGGTTCTATCTGCGCAGCGCCCTGCCGCCCTCGTACATCAACTCGCGGTCGACTGGGGCTGCTTCATCGCCGGGCGCCCAAGTGCGCTGGCTCGACACGGGTCGCACGCGAACTCTGGCCTTGCGGGCACTGCGTATCGCCGAGACCGAACGGTTCAGACGCCAGTCCCTGCACCAGGAACTGTTCAAAGCCGTGCGCTTCGACGTCGGTTGGCAAGACTCGGCCGAAGAGGGCTTGCCACCCGCCACACTGCAAATCGAGCGGCCGATGCGTGGCCCCTTCTCGCTGCTGCGTCGCTGGCCGTTGATGCGAGCGGCTTGCGGCTTGGGCGCGCATCACCTGCTCGGTTTGCGCGCTGCCTACTTTCCCTGCGCAGTGGCGCCTCACATCGGCTTGATGCTGGCCGGTGCGACTTCGGAGCGCTTGGCCGCTGTGCAAGCGGGCCGCTCGTTCCAGCGTCTGTGGCTCGCGGCAGCACAGGCAGGCTTGGCACTGCAACCGATGGCGGCCGCGACCGCACTGGTACGCCAGGCGCCCGGCGCAGGCTGGGTGAGCGCCGAATCAAAGGCCGAACTGGCACGGGTGCTGCAGCTGCTGTGCCCCGAGCCCCAATTGCATGCCTACCTGCTCTTCCGCCTGGGCCGAGCCCAGCCCCCGGCCGCCGTGACGACACGGCCAGCACTCGAGCACTACCTCGGCTGAGCGAGTGTTCGGCGCGCAACCGCCTACCCCCCCGTTCTCGCGTCCTTGGTGCGGCATCGCACAGATCGATTGTCGACACGGCCCTAGTCTGCCTCCCATGCCTTGTGCTGCTGCCAACCGGCCGGAGCACGCGGCGTACACCGTGTCCTTCCACTGCTTTCATCAAGCGGGCCCGCCCGCAGGAGTTTCATCATGACGCTGGCATTCCACTGCCCTCTCAAACCGCTGATTCAGCGCTCGACATTGGCCTTGGCCATGGCAGGCGTCTGCGCCGGCGCTGTCGCTGCCGATCTGCCCGACTTCACCCTGGCCCCCTCGACCTTGGGTGTGGTCGCAGCAACGGTCAAGGCCGACAACCTGCTGGTGTCGGACTTCGCAAAGGTTGTGTTCGGTGCTGGCAATACCTTCACCGAGTCGGGCTACCTGGCTGTGACCGGCTTCCAGCTCGATGGCATCCAGGTCAATAACGCCGATCTGAACAACACCTACGGCCTGTACATCGACTTCAAAGGCTCCGGCACGCTCTCGCTGGCAGGCAATCCGACCACGGTGCCGAACTTCGGCTCGTTCAGTGACTTGACCTACACGCTCTACGCCTACAAAGGTCCGGCGGCCACGTTTGCCATCAACGCAAGCAACGACGCTACGACGACTGCGGTTGGCGCGATCGCGTTGGCCAGCGGCTCGCTGATATCGGGCAACGTGTCCTCGACACCCGGGCCCGGCTCGCTGTTCTCACCATCGGCATCCGCCCAGTTGAGCTTCAACGTCTTGAAGAACGACTTCTTCACGTCTCCGAGCCCGTTCTACAACATGGCGTTTGCCTCGTTCACGAACAGCCCGTCGCAAGTCACTGTCTTCTCGGGCGGCTTCAACATCGAGAAGGGCGGCGGCTCGATCAATTTCGCGGCGCCGGTTCCCGAGCCAGAGACCTATGCCTTGATGCTGGCTGGCCTGGGCGCGGTAGCCTTCGTCGCTCGCCGTCGCCGTCGCGGCGCCTGAGTCGCAACACGCCGACAGACTGCGGCAGTGGGGCGACCCGCAGCCGCAGTCTTTTCGCGTCTGAAGCCAAGCCAAAGCTCACATCAGGAGAACGAAATGAAACTACAAGCATTCAAGCGTTGGAGCGTTGCCACCGTCTGCCTGCTCGTGCTGGCCGCTTGCGGTGGTGGTGGCGGCGATGTGCCCACCGCGCCCGCGGTCGCCGGCCCGCCCACCCCCGTCACACCAGCAGCCACCGTGTCGTACGCACTCGCGGCGGGCTACCAGGCGCGCATTGCCAGCGGGGCCACTGACAACTTCGCCATCTCAGGAAGCTGCACCGGCACATCCCGACAGTCGGCAGCGGCAGCCACGGCCTCAAGCTTCGAAGGCACGGCGGGGTTCTCCGCGGTACAGGTCTCCGACACCACCTTGACCAACTGCTCGCCCGCCGCCGCCACCGTGACCGGCACTGCCCACTACAACGCCGGCTATGTACCGATCGGGCTGGTGGTGGCTGGAGGCGACTACGCCGTGCTGGCCTCCGGCGTGGCCAGCCTGCCTGTGTCGGCCAAGGTCGGCGACACCGCCGTGCTGGCGACGCTGAACACCTACACCGGCAGCAACAAGGCCACGCCGACCGGCCAACGCGTGATCAGTTTCGTCATCGAAGCGGACAGCGGCAACACGGCCATCATGAACCTCGTCACGCGCAGCTACAACACGGGCCAGCAGTTGTTGGTGACGGAGCAGTCCAGGCTGCGCATGACCGAAAGCGGCGCACTGACCATGATCGCCATCGATGTGCAGTTCAGCACCACCAGCGCGGTGCATCTGTTGCTGACGCGCACCCCGTAAGCGCAGCGCCGACCCGACGGGGCGACGCTGGGCCACGCATACACTGCGTGGCGATGGACATCGAACTGCAAGCCCTGCTCGGCAACAACCGTGTGTGGGCCCAAACCATGGAGGCGCGGCAGCCCGGCTTCTTTACCGGCCTGCTGCAGCAGCAAGCGCCGCAGTACCTGTGGATCGGCTGCGCCGACAGCCGCGTGCCCGCCAACGAGTTGGTCAACCTGGCGCCGGGCGAGCTGTTCGTGCACCGCAACGTCGCCAACGTGGTGGTGCACTCCGATCTGAACTGCCTGTCGGTGATCCAGTACGCGATGGACGTGCTGCAGGTCAAGCACATCATCGTCGTCGGCCACTCCAATTGCGGCGGCGTAGCAGCCGCCTTGTCAGACCGGCGCCTGGGGCTGGCCGACAACTGGATCCGCCATGTGCAGGACGTCCGCAACCGGCACCAGGACTGGCTTTTCAGCCTGCCCGAGGCCGAGCGCGTCGACGCCCTGTGCGAACTCAACGTGATCGAACAGGCCCTCAACGTGTGCCAGACCACCACCGTGCAGGACGCGTGGCAACGCGGCCACGATGTGGCCGTGCACGGCTGGGTCTATGGCCTGAACAACGGCCTGATCGAAGACCTGCGCATGACGGTCAACATCGACAGCGATGCCACTGCCGTCTATCAGCGCGCCCTGGCCACCGTGCACGCACGCCACCCAGCTGTGGCGCCGGGCTGACGCCCCGGCCCTAGGCCACCAACACGCCCTGACGCAGGCGAAGCTGCCGGCCGCAGCGCGCCGCCAGCGCTTCGTCGTGCGTGACCACGATGAAGGCCGTGCCGCGCTCGCGCGCCAGCGCCAGCATCGCCTCGAAGACGCCGTCGGCGGTTTCGCGGTCGAGGTTGCCGGTGGGCTCATCGGCCAACACGCAGGCCGGCCGTGACACCAGCGCGCGGGCGATGGCCACGCGCTGGCGCTCGCCACCGGAGAGCTCGCTCGGCCGGTGCTGCACGCGGCCGGCCAGGCCCACCTGGGCCAAGGCCGCCGCCGCCGCAGCGCGTGCCTGCGCCAGGCTCTCGCGGCGGATGCGCAGGGGCATGGCCACGTTGTCCAGGGCGCTGAACTCGGGCAGCAGGTGGTGGAACTGGTAGACGAAGCCCAGGTGCTGGTTGCGCCAGCGGCCCTGTTCGGCCGCGCCCATCG
>JANNFB010000253.1:0-2771 GCA_031379365.1 Burkholderiales bacterium | reverse complement strand
GCCGCGCCTTCGTGGCGCCCAACCACAGCACTTCGTCGGCCACCACGCGCTGATTCAGCGGGGCGCCCATGGCGCGCCAGTCGGGGAACAGCTCGGTCATGGCGCGCGGGTCCATCACTGCGCCGGACAGGATGTGGGCGCCGGGTTCCGAGCCTTTCTCCAGCACCACCACCGAGATCTCCTTGCCCTCGAAGGCCGCCAGTTGCTTCAGGCGGATGGCGCAGGACAGGCCAGCCGGGCCGGCGCCGACCACCACCACGTCGTACTCCATCGCTTCGCGCGGGCCGTGTTGGGCGAGGATTTCCTGGGGCGTCATGGATGTGTCGGCAGTGGCAAGACACCTCAATTCTAAGGAAGCGCGCGTGCTATCGTGATCCGAAGTCGCAATCACGGAGTCGCAACATGGCGTATCAAATTGACTTGGCGGGCCGGGTGGCCCTGGTCACCGGGGCTTCGAGCGGCCTGGGCGCGCAGTTCGCCAGGACCCTGGCGGCTGCCGGCGCCGGCGTGGTGCTGGCCGCGCGGCGCCTGGAGCGCCTGAAGACGCTGCGGGCCGAAATCGAGGCCAATGACGGTGACGCCCATGTGGTCGAGATGGACGTGACCGACCACGACAGCATCCGCGCGGCGATCGCTCACGCCGAGACCGAGATGGGCACCATCGACATCCTGGTCAACAACTCGGGCGTCGGCAAGACGCAGAAGCTGACCGACGTGACGCCCGAGGACTACGACTTCGTCATGAACACCAACGCCCGGGGCGCTTTCTTTGTCGCGCAAGAGGTGGCCAAGCGCATGATCGCCCGCAGCAAGGGCGCGGCACCAGGCACCTTCACGGGCGGGCGCATCGTCAACATCGCCTCGGTGGCGGGCTTGCGTGCGTTCGGCCAGATCGGTGCCTACGCCATGAGCAAGGCGGCCGTGATCCACATGACCAAGGCCATGGCGCTGGAGTGGGGCCGTTACGGCATCAATGTCAACGCCCTGTGCCCGGGCTACATCGACACTGAGATCAACCACCACCAATGGGCGACGGAGGCTGGCCAGAAGCTGATTCAGATGCTGCCGCGCAAGCGCGTCGGCAAGCCCGAGGACCTGGATGTGGTGCTGATGATGCTGTGTTCGAACCAGAGCCATTTCGTCAATGGCGCCGTCATCGCCGCCGACGACGGCTTCGGGTTGTGAATTCGGCATGAGGAGCCTGACCCCTCTCGAGGCGCGCGTGCTGGGCGTGTTGGTGGAGAAGCAGCACACGGTGCCCGACACCTACCCCCTCTCGCTGAATGCCCTCGTGGCAGGTTGCAACCAGAAGACGGCCCGCCTGCCGGTGATCGAAGCCACGGATGCCGAAGTCCTGACGGCGGTGGATGGTCTGAAGGGCCTGAGCCTGGTCTTCGAGGGCAGCAGCAGCCGGGCGATCAAGTTCGAGCACAACCTGGGCCGCGTGCATGGCGTGCCGGCCGACGCCGTCGCCGTGCTGGCAGTGCTGATGCTGCGCGGCCCGCAAACGGCCGCCGAGTTGCGCCTGAATTGCGAACGCCTGCATCGCTTCACCGACATTGCCGCTGTCGAAGCCTGCCTGGCCGGACTGGCCGAACGCTTTCCGCCGCGGGTGATCAAGTTGGCGCGTGCGCCGGGCGCGCGTGAGGCCCGTTGGGCCCACCTGTTGTGCGGCGAGGTGGCCCAGACGCCAGACGGGGCTGGTGGCGTCACCGAGGCAGCGGAAGGGGTGAGTGCCGGCGAACTGTCGGCGATCAAAGCCGAGCAGACCCGCCTGGCCGCCGAAGTCAGCGAACTGCGCGCCCTCGTCCTGCGGATGGCGCAGGAACTCGGCATTGAGACAACCCGGTAGCCAGACGATGCGCCTTGAAGTGCCGGCAGAGAAGCGACTGACGCACCAGATGGTGATGCCCATCCGCTGGGGCGACATGGATGCGATGGGCCATGTCAACAACACGGTCTACTTCCGCTACATGGAAGTGGTGCGTCTGGAGTGGCTGTTGGCGGTTGGCGCGCCGCCGAACCCGAACGGCAGTGGCGCCGTGATCGTCAATGCCTTCTGCAACTTCATCCGCCAGCTCGAGTTTCCTGGGGAGGTGCTGGCCAAGCACTATGTGGCCAACCCGGGGCGCTCGAGCTTCGATACCTTCATCACGCTGGAGCGGGTCGATGCGCCGGGCGTGATCTATGCAGACGGCGGTGCGACGACCGTCTGGACGGATTTCAAAGCCCAGAAGTCGCTGCCCTTGCCTGACTGGTTGCGCGCGCTGGTCGCTTGATCTGGCCACGCACTCATTCCGAATCGCGCTCAATCGCATAAGTACGAAAGGCGGTTCGGGGCCGCCGATTGGGGCCCTTGGTGCGCGCACGCTCGTGGACCGCGCCGGCCGGGGCCACCGGGTGCCCGCCTCCGCGAATGTCCTCCGCCCTGGGCGGGGCCCAGGGCTCCCCCTTGATTTCGCTGCGGCGGGCACCCGGTGGCCCCGACCTCGAGCAACGTCGGCCTGCGACCGCTCAACAGCCAAAGCTCGTCGGATCAGGACGGCGGGGCGCTCTGCGCAGCGAAATCAAGGAGGAGAGGCGGGCGCAGCCCGACTCGGGGCACATTCGCGGAGCAGAGCGCCCCGCTGTCCTGATCTCGCGCAATCGCTCGCACGCGACTGCGAACGTCTGCAACGGGCGGCAAGCCGCTGTTCGTTCCTATGCAATTGAACGCAGTCGGGTAGGTGTCATTCCTGCCCCAGCGCCACGCGCGCCGCGTACTCGCGGTC
>JANNFB010000222.1:0-18340 GCA_031379365.1 Burkholderiales bacterium | reverse complement strand
CGCGCTGCCCAGCAGCACGGCGTAGGTCATCACCACCACGCCGCCGTGGCGCTCGATCAGCGGTTTGGCAGCGACCGTGTAGTACGAGAAGAACGAGGCCGCGAACAGCAGCACCAGGTCGCCGCCGCTGGCGCGCCACTGGCCCCCGGTGAGCTTGTCCGACAGGAACACCAGCACGCCGACGACGGCCACGCCGACGCCCGCCACTTGCGCACGGCTGAGCGGCTCGAACCCATACCAGCGCAGGATCAGCAAGGTGAACACCGGGCCGCAGGCCAGGATGAGCGAACTCGAGAACGCAGTGGACCAATGGATGCCGTAGGTGACCAGGCCGACATGCACCAGGTGCCCGGCCAGACCCAGCCGCAGCAGGGCCCAGAGATCGCTGCGCGACACCCGCGGCCAATGCACACCGAAGCTCCAGCACAGCAGGGCGGCGGCTGCCAGCGGCATGATCAGGTAGCGCACGAACAAAAAGCCGCCGGGCTGCAGATAGGCGAAGACGGCCTTCTGCACGCTGAAGTTGGCGCCCCAGATGACTATCAGCGCCAGGCCCAGCCAGAGGGCGTGGCGGCTGCGGCGGCTGGCGGCGTCGGTGGGCATCGCCGCAGTGTCGCCGACGGCTCGTGCCGGTCAGGCTGCCTGTCGCACAGGCCAGCGCAACACACCGGTGGTCAGCGCAGTCCCGAGCAGGATCACGGCGCAAAAGAAGACCATTGCAGGCGTCAGCGTTTCGGCCAGGAAGACGGCGCCCCAGGCCACTGCGAAGAGGGGCACGAGCAGGGTCACGGTGCTGGTCTTGGCCGCTCCCACGTGCGCGATCAGGCGGTAGTAGAGGATGTAGGCGGCGGCGGTGCAAAGCACGGCCAGCGCGGCCACGCTGCTCCAAGAGGTGATGCTGGGGTTCGATGCGGGCCACAGCCAGGCGCCCGGCAGCGCCAGTGCGGCCGCTGCGCCCAGCTGGCTGCCGGCGGCCACCAGCAGCGGCGGTACGCCTTCGAGCTTGCGCTTGGCGTAGTTGGCCGAGAAGCCGTAGCAAAACGCCGCGCCCAGACACGCGGCAATGGCGACGGCGGGGCTCACCCCATGTTCGCCGAGCTTGAAGCTGGCGCTGTCCCAGGCCAGACCGACAACACCCGCCAAGCCGAGCAACAGGCCGAAAGCGCGGCTGCGGTTGAGGGGTTCGCCCAACCAAAGCCAGGCGATCAGCGCGGCCCACATCGCGGTGGTGGCGTTGAAGATCGCCGACAGCCCGGTGTTGATGGCCAGGGCCGCCGTCGCGAAGAGCATGAAGGGCAACGCAGAATGGATCACGCCGACGAAGGCGATGGTGCGCCAGTAGCGCCGCAATGGCGCGCGGTGCGATGCGATGAAGAGCAGCGGCGACAGGCAGACTGCCGCGCCTGCCACTCTCACGGCGGCCATGGGCACGGCACCGAATTCGGGCGCGGCCACTCGCATGAACAGGAAAGACATGCCCCATAGGGCGGCCAGCGCCAACAACTCAATGGCGTCGCGTGCTTTCATGTGAGGAGCATGCCTTCGTGCCGCAGCAGATGCTCTTTGCGTGGCAGGCCGCCGGCATAGCCGGTGAGGGAGCCATTGGCGCCGATGACGCGGTGGCAGGGCACCAGGATGGAGACCGGGTTGCGCCCGACGGCGGTGCCGGTCGCGCGCGGCACGGCGCCTCCGCCCACCTGCGCCGCCACCTCGCCATAGCTTCGAGTGCGGCCGAGCGGGATCGTCAGCAGGGCCTGCCATACCGCGCGCTGGAAGAGCGTGCCGTGCAGATCGAGCGGCACTTCGTGCGGCGAAGGGTCCCGGCCTGACCAGTAGGCATCCAACCAGTGCTGCATCGCCTGAATGTGCGGGTTGTGCGCATCGATCGACGCATCGAGCGCGCCCGGGTGGTGCGTCTGGTCTTCGAACCACAGGCCTGCGACACCGCGTGCCGTGGCCAGCGCCGTCATGGGGCCGAGGGGCGAGTCGATCACGGCCTGCGCCACCAACGGCACGCCGCCGAAGGCCTGGCGCAGCGTCGTGGTCGAGCTCTTGGTCGGTTTCGCGGCTGTCATCATGGTCACGTTCCAGTCTCCAGGGTTTGCCACAGGCGCATCACGGCGTAGGAGCGCCACGGACGCCAGGCTTGCGATTGCTCGGTGACGGTCTTGAGGTCGCGCGTGCCGAGGGCATTCATCACACCGATGTCGCTGGCCGGGAAGGCATCGGGCCAGGCCAGCGCGCGCATCGCGATCAACTGCACCGTCCACTCACCGATGCCAGGCAGGGCGCGCAGCGCGTCGAGCGTGGCGGCCAGCGGTGCGCCGCGGTTGAGCACGATGCGCCCGGCACAGACCTCGCGCGCCAGGGCCTGCAGGGCGCCGACGCGCTGACGCACGATGCCCAGGCGGCCGATGCTGTCGGGCGTGGCCTGCGCGATGCGCTCGGCAGGCGGGAACAGGCGGGTCATGTCGGCGAAGGGCGTGGCGATGGGCTCGCCGAGGGCTTCGACCAGCCGCCGCGTCAACGTGCGCGCAGCGGCCACGGTGACCTGCTGGCCGAGGATCACGCGCACCGCGACTTCGAAGCCGTCGACGCCATTGGCCACGCGCACGCCCGGCACGCCGGGCAGGGTGGTCAGCGCGGCGTCGATCGACAGCGGGTCGGCATCCAGGTCCAGGCCCTGGCGCAGGCGCAGCACCACGGCGCCCAGCGCGGGGGCGAGAGAGGGTGAGACGACGACTTCGATCTCGTGCCGCTCAGCCAGGAAGCGCAGCGCCAGCCAACCCGTGGCGGCCTTGCCCTGGTGCGTGAAGGCGAGGGTGCGCCGCAGGCTGCACGCGGCGCTGTCCACCGCTTCGACACCGGGCACCGCGCGTGCGGCAAAGAAACGGATCACGCCGGCGATGTCATAAGGCGGCCGGTAGGCCAGGCGCAGCGCGGGCCCCACCAGGGCGTCGCGCGGCGCCATTGCGTTCGCGCTGCGCTGCGTGCGGCGCAGGCCGGTGGGGCTGAGTCGGTAACGCTCGGCGAACGCCGCGTTGAAGCGGCGCTGGCTGCCGAAGCCTGCGGCCAGCGCCACCTGCGTGACGCTGAGTGCGGTGTCGGTGAGCAGCTGCTTGGCCAGCAGCAGGCGCTGCGTGGTGAGGTAGTCGATGGGCGTGACGCCGTGCGCGGCCAGGAAGATGCGGCGCAGGTGGCGGTCGGTGACGCCCAGGCGCGCGGCCACCTCGGGCAGCGCCACTTCGTCGCCATCGTGGGCCGCCTGGTTCAGCAGGCGCGCCGCATGCTGGGCCAGCACGGTGGGCGAGTCGGTGAGGGACAGGCCGGGCGCCTGCTCGGGCCGGCAGCGCAGGCAGGGTCGAAAGCCGCCCTGCTCGGCGCTCGCGGCGTTGGCGAAGAATCGGCAGTTCTTGCGCTGCGGCAGGCGCACGCGGCACACCGGCCGGCAGTAGATGCCGGTTGACGTGACGCCGACAAACAGGCGCCCGTCGAAGCGGGCATCGTGCGATTCGAGTACGCGGTAGGCGGCATCGGGTTCCAGCGTCATGGCCGCATCTTAGGCGCGGCGCCACGGCGAAGTCGCCGTTTTCGGACCTGTGCCTCGCCGGACTACATGGCCTTGAACAAGGGCACGTAGGCGCGACTCACGGGCAGCTCCCGCGAGCAGCCCTTCAGGCGCACGAAAAGGCGGCTGGCTTCGTCGCGCCGGGTGCCGGCCAGGTGCTCTAGGTTGATCAGGGTCGAGCGGTGGATCTGCCAGAACTGTGTCGCGTCGAGTTGTGCGGCCAGCTCGGTGATCGGGGTGCGGATCAAGTGCTCGGCCGACGTCGTCTGCACTGCGGTGTACTTCTCGTCGGCATGGAAGAAGAGCACGTCCCGCACATCGATCTGGTGCGTGAGCTCGCCCACGCTGGCGCGGATCCAGCGCAGTGGCGTGGCGCTCCGCGGCGTGGGTGCCAGCAGGCGCTGCAGGGCGGCGGCCAGCGCGCCGTCGTCGTGCGCGGCGGGCACGGCCAGGGCCGACCGAACCCGCTCGACCGTGCGTGCCAGGCGATCGGCCTTGACGGGTTTGAGCACATAGTCGAGCGCAGCCTGGTCAAAGGCCTGCACGGCGTACTCGTCGAAAGCGGTGACGAAGACCACGCGCGTGCGACCTTCGATGCCTTGCGCGACTTCCAGGCCCGTCAGGCCGGGCATCTGGATGTCGAGGAAGGCGATGTCGGGGGCAAGCGCGGCAATCTGCTGGGCGGCCTCGATGCCGTTGCGCGCCAGGGCCACGACGTTCAAGTCAGGCCACAGCACGGCCAGCTGGTCACGCAGGTAAGTGGCCAGGTGCACTTCGTCGTCAGCGATCAGGGCGGTTGTCATGCTGTGTCCATTCTCATCAAGGGCAGCCGCAGCGTCGCCCGCGTGCCGGTGGCCAGGGCCTCGAGCTTGAAGCTGGCGTCTGCGCCGTAGCGCGAGGCCAGGCGTTCAGTCAAATTGGCCAGTGCCACGCCGTTGCCGACCCGGCCGACCCGGCGCGCCGACGGCGCGTTCAGGCCCAGGCCATCGTCGTCGATGTCGAGCACGAGCTGATGGCCTTCGGCACGCACCGAGACGGTGACCGTGCCGCCGTCGACTTTGCACTCCAGCCCGTGGTGAATGGCGTTCTCGACCAGCGGCTGCAACAGCAGCGGCGGCACCCGCGCCTGGCGCAGGGCTTCGTCGGCGAGCTCGATGCGAAACACGAGGCGCTCGCCCATGCGCATTTGCATCAGTGCGAGGTAGGCCTCGGCCATCGCCAGCTCGTTACCCAGTGTGCTGTCGTCACTGCGCAGGTGGCTCAGCGAGCAGCGCAGGTAGTCGATAAAGGACTCCAGCATGCGCTTGGCGGTGGCGGGTTCGCTGTCGATCAGGCTTTGCACGTTGGCCAGGGTGTTGAACAGGAAGTGCGGTTCGATCTGCGCCTGCAGCACGCGCAACTGGGCCTCCGTGGCGCGCTGCTCGGCGCCGATCTGGCGCGACTTGGCGTCGAACAGCTTGTAGATGACGAAGCAGATCACCCCGGACAAGAGCAGGCTGCCGGCGATGTTGTTGGGGTTGGCCCAGCGCGCCCACCCCGGCCCGCCGTCGCCCAGCCAGAGGGTCGAGGCCGGCCAGCCGATGGCCAAGCCGAGCAAGGGAACGCCAGCGAAAAACACGGCACGCTGGCGCATCGTGAAGGCTCGGATGCGTTCGACACCGACCAGTTTCCCGGCCAGGGCGAACAACAGATGGATGGTGAAGCCAATGATGAGGGCGGCTTGCCAGTTGATGAGGAACCATTCCCACCAGCCCGCCCAGTTGCGCCACGCGCCGCTACCGCGCGCATACAAGGCAAAGCCCAGGATGGTGAAGAAGGCGCCCAGAACCGTGGAGAAGACGAAGGTCCAGACGAACTGCAGCCAGGGCGGCCCGACGTGGCGCAGATCAGACGAGTACCAGGAGCGCCAGGAGCGGGCCAGCAAGTCGCGGGTGAGTCTCATGATGCGGCGCAGTGTAGGCAGGCCGCCGCCCGCCCGAAGGCGACGGCGCGACGGATCGACAACTGGGGCGACGGCCGGCGAGCCAGCGCGCCCACGGGCAACCGGGGTGTCACAAAAGCGTCATCAAATTTTGTGCACTCCTTGGTGGGGCGGGCCAGTGTGTTCGGCCGGGTCTCGCCGCGGCCACCAGGCTTTGGCTTAGTCTGGCCGCCACCAAGGCAAGAGGCCGCCCGAATGGCGCCGCAGTTCACCATGACCCAGGTTTTGAGGATCAGGCCGGGCGAGTCCGATGCCAGCCGCGCCACGGCACCCAGCAAGGGTGCACCGAAGGTGCGTGACCTGATCCGGGCCCACCTTTTGCAGCCCCACTTTCAGCCGATTGCGCTGCTGGGGGATGGCAGCCTGTACGGTCACGAGGCATTGATCCGTACGCCAGTCGACTGCACATGGCAGACACCCGACGAGCTGTTTGCCGCGGCGCGAGTCGAAGGGGTCGAGATCGACCTCGAGATCGAGTGTGTGCGCCTGGCGGTCTCGGCCTGGGGCGAAGCTGCCGGTCGCGGCAAGTTGTTCCTGAATCTCAGTGCCAGGGCCTTGGTGACCGCGCTTGCGCAGCGCGACCTCGAGTCCATTCTGACGCTGTCACAGCGCATCGGCTTGGCCCCGATGGCGGTCGTCATCGAGCTGACCGAGCACGAGCGCATCGACGACTATGAATCGCTGGCCGCCGCGGCCCGGCGCTTGCGCCGCCACGGCGCTGCCATTGCGCTGGACGACTTCGGCGACGGTCGTTCCAGCTTGCGCCTGTGGTCCGAACTCTCGCCCGAGATCGTCAAGATCGACAAGTACTTCACCAAGGACCTGGCCACGCATCCCGAGAAGCTGCAAACCCTCAGGGCCTTACAGCAAATCTCGACAACCTTGGGCTCACAACTCGTGGCCGAAGGCATCGAGACGGCCGATGAGCTCCGTTTGGTTCGCGACCTCGGCATCAAGTTCGGTCAGGGTTGGTTCCTGGGCCGCCCTGCTGCGGCCCCTTGCGAGCAGCTGCCGGCCGCCGCGGCAGCGGTCATCAAGGATAAATTGCTGGCTGTGTTCCCAGAGCGCCGACGCGCGGCGCAGACGCGGGCCACGGCGGCGACTCTGCTGGACGAGGTGCCGGCGGTGCCTTCGAACACGACCAATCAGGCGCTGGCTGACCTGTTTTCCGCGAACGAGGCCCTTCGCGCCATCGCGGTGGTGGACGGTGCGCGCCCTGTGGGCTTGGTGGGGCGTCAGGGCTTTGTCGACCGCTATGCCAGGCCCTATTTCAAGGAGCTGCACGGCCGCCGCCCCTGCACCCTGTTCGCCAACCTGACACCGCTGCTGGTCGAACTCGACAGCAACATCGATACGCTGACGGCTGTGCTGACACGCGAGGATCAGCGCTACCTGACCGAAGGCTTCATCATCACCGAGGCGGGGGAGTACCGTGGCCTGGGCAGCAGCGAACAGTTGGTGCGCGTCGTGACCGAAGCTCGCATCGAGGCTGCCCGGCACGCCAATCCGCTCACCCTGTTGCCCGGCAACATACCCATCACGCAGCACATCGACCGCCTGCTGGTCGGCCGGCGTCAGTTCGTCGCCTGCTACGGCGATCTCAACCACTTCAAGCCGTACAACGACCAATACGGTTACTGGCGCGGCGACGAGATGATTCTGTTGGCGGCGCGGTGTTTCGGGGCCCATGCGGATGCCCGCCACGACTTCGTCGGTCACGTGGGCGGCGATGACTTCGTGGTCTTGTTTCAGAGCGAAGACTGGGAGCGTCGCTGCACGCGGATCGTGGAAGACTTCAATCGCCTGGCGCTTGATCTCTACGACGAAGAAGCTCGTGGCGCCGGTGGCGTGACGGCGGAGGATCGCCATGGCGACATGCGCTTCCATCCCCTGACGACGCTGTCGATCGGCGCCATCCGCGTTCCGGTGGCCGATGGCCTGCGCGCCGAAGACGTGGCCAGCGCTGCCGCCGTGGCCAAGCGCAGCGCCAAGTCCCACAAGGTGGGGCTGTACCAGCTCGACACCCAGGCCGCAGACTTGGTGTAGTCCGCTGGCCGCGGCGGCAGGTCTTGGCAGCCGATGGGCTGCCTACAATCGTGGCAACCCGAGGGATCCCCACGATGAAAACAGCTGCGTCCATCTTCAAGGCCTACGACATTCGCGGTGTCGTCGGGCAGACCATCGATGAAACCTTTGCCGAGCACCTTGGCCGGGCCTTCGGTTCCGAGGCCTTGCTGGCGGGTGAGAAGGCCATTGCCGTCGGGCGCGACGGACGCCTGTCGGGTCCCGGCCTGGTGGCGGCGCTGGCACGCGGCCTGGCTTCGACCGGCCTGGACGTGGTGGATCTCGGGCCGGTGACGACGCCGATGCTCTACTACGTGGCGGCCACGCGCAGCAAGCACGGCTGCCGCTCGGGCATCCAGGTCACCGGCAGCCACAACCCGAAGGACTACAACGGCTTCAAGATGGTGCTGGCCGGGCGCGCCATCTATGGCGACGACATCCAGCGCCTGCGCCAGCGCATCGAGATGGAGCGCTACACCCGGGCCCGGGGCCGAACGGCCAAGATGGACATCGGTGCCGAGTACAGCCACCGGATCACCAGCGATGCCAAGCTGGCGCGCACCATGAAGATCGTCGTCGACTCGGGCAACGGCATTCCCGGGGCCTCGGCGCCCGGCATTCTTCGCGCCCTGGGCTGCCAGGTCGACGAGATGTACTCCGAAGTCGACGGCGATTTCCCGAACCACCACCCCGACCCGAGCAAGCCCGAGAACCTGGCCGAGCTGATCCAGCGCGTGAAGACCACGGACGCCGAGATCGGCCTGGCCTTCGACGGTGACGGCGACCGCCTGGGTGTCGTCACCAAGGACGGCCAGATCATCTACCCCGACCGCCAGCTGATGCTGCTGGCCGCCGATGTGCTGTCACGCAACCCCGGCGCCACCGTGATCTACGACGTCAAGAGCTCGCAGCGCCTGGCCCCGGCGATCCGTGCAGCCGGTGGGGTGCCGATGATCTACAAGACGGGCCACTCCCTCATCAAGGCCAAGATGGCCGAGATCAAGGCACCGCTTGCCGGCGAGATGAGTGGGCACATCTTTTTCGGTGAGCGCTGGTACGGCTTCGACGACGCCACCTATTGCGCCGCGCGCCTGCTCGAAATCCTGTCGCGCAGCAAGAATCCCAGCGCGGTGCTGAATGCGCTGCCCCAGAGCTTCAACACGCCGGAGCTGAATGTGGCCTGCGCCGAGGGCGAGCACCATCGCCTGGTGGCCGAGCTGCAGGCCCAGCTGGCTGATGGGCGCCTGGCTTTCGAGGGCGCCGAGGTCAACACCATCGACGGCTTGCGCGTCGACTGGCCCGACGGCTTCGGCCTGATCCGCGGCTCCAACACCACGCCGGTGATCGTGCTGCGCTTCGAAGGCCACACGGCCGCGGCGCTCAAGCGCATCGAGGCCGTGATGATGGCCGCGCTGCGGTCCGTCAAGCCCGACGCCAAGATCGCCGCCGCGGCGCATTGAGATGACCCACCCTCGAGGCGGCTGCGCCGCTCCCCCTCAAGGGGGCAACGCCAGCGGATCGGCAGAGCCGAGTCCGCGGCGTTTGCTTGGCAGGGCGCGCCCCTCGAGCGACGTCGTTTGGGCATGACAGCCTTGGTCGTGCGCTGGCTTTATTCGCTGGCGTTGTGGCTTATGACGCCGGTCTACCTGGCACGGCTGTGGTGGCGCGGTGCCGCCGAACCCACTTACCGCAAGCATCTGCGCGAGCGCTTGGGGCGCTACGCACTGCCTCCTCGGCGCGGGCAGGGCGGCGTGGTCTGGGTTCATGCCGTGTCCTTGGGCGAGACCCTGGCGGCGGCCCCGCTGATCCGGGCCTTGCGCGTCGAGCTGCCGCAGATGCGCTTGCTGCTGACCTGCAGCACCGCCACCGGCGTGGCGGCGGGGCGCGAGCTGTTGCAGCCGCAAGACGATCAGGCCTGGTTCCCCTACGACACCCCGGGTGCGGTGAAGCGTTTTCTTAAGCGCTACCGGCCGGCGGTCGGGGTGATCATGGAGACCGAGGTCTGGCCCAACCTGATGCAGGCGGCGCGCGAGGTGCAGTTGCCCATGGTGCTGGCCAATGCGCGCCTGTCGGCCAAGAGCCAACGCAAGGGCCGCCGCTTGGCGCTGCTGTTACAGCCGGCCTTGGCGGCCTTCAACCGGGTTCTTGCGCAAACCGCGCGTGACGCCCAGCGGCTGCGTGAGTCGGGTGCGCGGCGGGTCGAGGTTTGCGGCAACACCAAGTTCGACATCACGCCGCCGGCCAAACTGCTGGCCCGGGGCCACCAATGGCGCCAGGCCTTGCCGCGCCCGGTCATCCTGATGGCCATCAGCCGCGAGGGAGAAGAGCAGTTGCTGCTCGACGCCTGGCGCGCCCTGGCCGAGCCGCGGCCGCTGTTGCTGATCGTGCCGCGTCACCCGCAGCGATTCGACGAGGTGGCAGCACTGATCGAGCGCAATGGTTTCTCGCTGCGGCGACGCAGCAGTTGGACCGACACGCCGCCGGCCGGCGCTGACACCGCTGACGTCTGGCTTGGTGACACGATGGCCGAGATGCCCCTCTATTACGGTACCGCCGACGTGGCCCTGCTCGGCGGCAGCTTCGCGCCGCTCGGCGGTCAGAACCTGATCGAGGCCGCGGCCTGCGGCTGCCCCTTGGTGATCGGTCCGCACACCTTCAATTTCGAAGACGCGGCCCTGTTGGCCATCGAAGCGGGCGCGGCTGTGCGCATGACAGACCTGCACCACGCCGTGCGCCGTGCCGTGGCACTGGCCAATGACCCGCGTCGCAACGAGTGGGTTGAAGCCTCACTCGCTTTCGCCGGCAGCCACCGCGGCGCCACGGAGCGCATGGCGCAGCGCATCGCGATGTTGCTGACCGGGCGGGACTCGGTCTAGTAACGAGTCGCGTTGAAGCGCAAAGGACTGAGCAACCAGTGGCTGCCCTTTGCGGACGGCCACTCCCGCAGGCTCGTGGCCCGCGCCGGCCGGGACCAGCGGGCGCCCGCCTCCGCGAATGTCCTCCGCCCTGGGCTGTGCCCAGGGCTCCCCCTTGATTTCGCTGCGGCGGGCACCCGCTGGCCCCAGCCTCGATGCGAAGCGCACCGCCACCCCCGAACACCCCCCAGGCATCGGATCGGGACGGTGGGGCGCCCTGCGCAGCGAAATCAAGGAGGAGAGGCGGGCGCAGCCCGACTCGGGGGACATTCGCGGAGCAGAGTGCCCCACTGTCCCGATCGCGCGCCGCTCGGCGAGTGCGGTAAGGGAGGTCCGCAAAGAGCGGACGGGCGAGAGTCAGACGGATGTGATTGAACGCACTTTCGTGCAAGAGCCTGATCGCGCTGCAGGCAGACGTCAGGCGCGCAGGAGGGCCATTGCAGGCACGTGGCCCGAGGCAGGGAACACGCTCTGGTCGAGCGCCGATCGGGCCAGCCGCAGGTGGTCGCCCAACACGCCCTTGAGCACGCTGCGCAGATCGGTGGTGATGCGCAAGTCGCGGCCTTCGAAGCGCTGGGCGCGGGCAAGGCCCGGCCAGTCGGTGATCACACGCCCGCCCTGCACGGCACCACCGAGGACGAAGGCGGCACCACCGGTGCCGTGGTCGGTGCCCTGGGTGCCATTCACGGCCACTTCGCGGCCGAACTCGGTGGCCACGACAACCACGCTGCGCGACCAGGCGGCCGCGCCGAGCGACTCTCGCAGGGCGCCCAGGGCGCTGTCGAGCGTGCGCAGGTTGTTGGCCAACGCGCCGGTGGGCGCGGCCTGGTTGGCATGGCTGTCCCAGCCGCCCATCTCGAGCACCGCCACCCGCGGGCCGTGGGCGGCGCCCACCAGTTCACCCGCCTTGCGCGCCAGGGTCACGGCCGCTTGGCGGCCGCCGCCCTTGCCGGCGTCGTCACTCATACCCGGTTGATCGCGCAAGGCCTTGGCGCGGGCCAGGGCCTGGGCCAGGGCGGCGTCGCCGGCGTAGAGGAACTCGAGCCGCGCCACCAGGTCGGGCGTGGGCTCGGGCAGGACCGATGGCGCCCAGGTGTCGATGCGCTCGCTGCCGCGCAGCACCAGCGGCACGGCCGTGGTGAGGGCCAGCCCGGTGCGGTTGCCCAGGGCGACAAGGCTGCGGCCGAGCCAGCCGGTGCTCAGTTCGTAGGGTCGGTTGCCGCCTGACTCGAGCACTTGCTGGGCATCGAAGTGGGAGCGTTCGCGGTAGGCCAGGCCGGTGGCGTGAACGACCGCCAGCTCGCCGCTGCGGTACAGGGCGTGCAGGCCGGTCAGGGCCGGGTGCAGGGCGAAGGGTGTGCCGTCCAGGGCCAGGGGCGGCGCGCCGAACTGGGCCAGTGGGCCGCGGGCGGCGGCGAACTCCGGGTCGCCGGTGGCCGGCACGGCGGCCAGGCCGTCGAGCCCGCCGCGCAGCAGCACGAAGACGAAGCGAGGGTCGTCAGGGCGCGCAGTCGGCGCCGTGGCGGCCAGCGCCAGTGAGACCGGCGACGCGAGCGCAGCAGCGCCGAGCAGCCATCGGCGGCGGTTGGTGGTCAGCATGTCATCTCCTTCATTGAGCGGCGCGCAAGCGGATGCGCGGGCTGCATTCCCCAGCCGACGCCGCGGAGCCGGCTCTGCCGGTCCGCCGGCGTGCCCCCTTGAGGGGGAGGCGGCGAAGCCGCTTCGGGGGTGGTCCACATCACCGCCGTTGAAACTCCGGTGCGAGCAGCAGCAAGGCCAGGGCTTGCGGCGCGTCGGCCGCGCGTTCGATCTGGCGTGCCGTGCCGGAGCTCAGCAGCGGACCGAGGCTGGCCTGGGCCAGGGCCCGGGCATCCACCAAGCTGCCAGAGCGCTCCGCCAAGCGCGTCACCCACTCGACGCGTTTCCACACCGCGTCGGGGCCGAGCCACTCTTCGGCGGTGTCGGGCCAGCCGGCGGGGGAGGGGGCGGCCTGCACGCGCTGGCCGAGGCTGCCGATGCCGCCATCGGGTTGGCGTTGGAAGGCCAGTTTGCCCAGGCCCAGCACGCGCACGCTGGACAGCACCATCTCCTCCGGGCTCTTGAGCTTGGCCGGGGCCGCCAGCCAGGCCTCGGGCGCATCGATCAACGTGCGGTAGAGCTGAGGCAGGTCGCCCCGGCTGCGCAGGAAACTCTCCGCCAGACGGTCGACAAGTGTCGTGGGCGGCTCATCGGCGACGAAGTGGCGCGCCAGTTTGGTGGCAATGAAGCGGGCAGTGGCGGGGTGGCCGGCGAGATCGTGCAGCACCTCGCCCAGTGCCTGCTCGCCTTCGCGGTAGCGCTTGCCGAGCAGGCGCTTGTCGCCGGGCTCGTGCCAGGCGGGCTCGAAGCGTGTCGGGCTGGCCGCGTCGGCCTTGCCATCGCGTACGCCACTCGGCTCGTTCATGGAGGCCGCCGCGGGCACGCGCCAGCCGGTCAGAACGGCCGCAAAGGCGGTCACGTCGGCCTGCGTGTAAGCACCGGCCCGGGCGGCTGCGGCCCCGAGCGTGTGCAGTTCGATGACTTCACGTGCCAGGTTCTCGTTCAGGCCGGTGACCCGCGGCGTCTGGCCGTCATTGGCGCGTTGGGCGCGCTGGGCCAGGCGCCGAACCACGGCCGAGTTCGGCCCGGCCGACTGATCGTTGTCGAGGTAGCGCAGCATGGCGGGGTGGGTGACCGCGGCGCGCAACAGGTCTTCGAAGCGGCCGGCGATGTGCGGGCGGATGGCTTCGCGCTCGAAGGCGCCGACCAAGCCGCGGGTGCTGGCCTTTGCCATCGAGACCGTGAAGTGATTGGCCCAGAACAGGGCCAGGCGCTCGGCAAAGGGCCGATCGGTGAGCGCGGCCGTCGACAGCCGGGCGCGCGTGTCTGCCAGCACCAACTGGCGAAAGTGATCGCCGAACTGCTGCTCCGTGGAGGCCTGCGTGTTGTCGGTCATGGCCGGCGCCGCGGTCATGGCGTTGGCTTCACGGCGTTGGCGCCGCTGCTGCACGAACTCGGCATGGCGACGCAGACCGTCGACGGCACTGGGCAGCACCTCGCCCGCCAAAATGCTGACTTGCGGCGCGGCCGGACCGATCTGGCGGGCCAGCCAATCGCGGGCGTCGCGGCCCACGGTGGCGTCGAGCTGCGCTTCGCCGAGGCCGAAGCGATGCGCGGCGATGGCGGCCAGCGTACCGGCGGGCAGATTCATGTTCAGGCTCCTGCTGTGCTGCAGAGCCTAACGGCTGTCGCCTGCGCCGCGTTGAACGCCGCGCCTGCGTTTACCGAGCTTTACCTGGACAACAACGTGTTCACGGCATTGATGTCGGCAGCCTGCAGGGTGCCGGCCGCCTGGCGCAGGCGCAAGCCGGCCAGCAGCACGTCGTAGCGGGCCTTGGACAAGTCGCGCTGGGTCGTGAAGAGTTCGCGCTGCGCGTTCAGCACATCGAGGTTGACGCGAACACCGACGCGGTAGCCGAGCTGGGTCGCCTCCAGCGCCAGCTTGCTCGACGACTCCGCCGCTTCAAGCGCCTTGACCTGCGCCTGGCCGGACTGGTAGCCGAAGAAGGCGACCCGGGTGGCCTGGGCCACACCGCGGCGCGCGGCGTCGAGGTCATTGCGCGAGCGCTGCTCCAGCGACAGGGTTTCCTTGATGCGGTTCTGCACGGCGTAGCCGGTGAACAGCGGCAGCGTCATTTGCACACCGACGCTGGCGCTCGAAGTGGTGCCGACCGTGCTGCTGCCACTGCCACTGAGGTTGCTTGCGCCGAGGCTGGCCACGGCGTCGACCGTGGGCAGGTTGCCTGCGCGGGCTTTCTCGGTTTCGAGCTGGGCGATGTCCAGCGCGAGAGCGGCACGCCGCACCGCCGGGTGGCTGGTCTGGGCCGGACTGACCCAGTCGTCGACGACTGCCGGCGCCAAGGCGGGCAGCGCCACGGGCACGGCCAGCGCCTTGGGGGCGACGTTGGTGCGGCCAACCAATTGGTCGAGTGCGATCCGTTTCGTGCGCAGGTCGTTCTCGGCCACGATCTCGGTGGCGGTGGCGAGGTCGAAGCGCGCTTGTGCCTCGCGTGTGTCGGTGATCGTGGCCGTGCCGACCTCGAAGTTGCGCTTGGCCGAGGCCAGCTGTTCGCTGACCGCCTTCTTGTTGGCTTGCGCCGCCGCCAGGCTGTCTTGCGCCACCAGCACGTCGAAGTAGGTCAGGGCGGTGCGCACGATGAGTTCGTGCTCGGCAGTCTGCAGATCGGTCTGGGCGACTTCCAAGGCCTTCTCGGCCTGGCTGATGGTGGCGCCGTTGGCGCGATTGAACAGGGTCTGGCGGCCGTTGAGGCTCAGCGCGCCCACGGTCGAGCCGACCCGGCTGCCGCTGGGATTGAAGGTGCTGGCAGGTGGGTCGGTCTCGCTGCGCGTGGCACTGCCCGTAGCGGTCAGGCTGGGCCGGCGCAGGGCGTAGCTCTGCTCGGTGCGGTACTGGGCGGACTCGGCCTGGGCGCGTGCCGCCAAGTAGGCCGCATCGTAGGCGCGTGCCGCCTCGTAAATCTCCTGAAGGCTCTGGGACCAGGCGCCGGACGCCATGACGAGCATCAAAGGGGCCAGCAGCGAGTGGCGCAGACGGGGCATGAAGACTCCTACAGGATTCGGGTTCAGGGGGCCGACACGGCACCGCGCGTTGTAGCCGCAACGGGCGGGCGAGTCTGCTGGATTGCGATAAGCGGGCGGAATGCGGGCGTCAAATGCGCGCTGGCGGTCAGAAGTGAAAGCTCGCCGGCTCGGCAAAGCCTTGCAGCCGTGGCGCTGCGGTGTCGAACAGTTCCTCGTGCTTGAACTGCGACCCGGCAACGCGGGTGAAGAGCGTGGCCTGCATCACCGGCGCCTGGCCGACGATGGCCACCAGGCGGCCGCCCGGCTTGAGCTGGTCGAGCAGGGCCTGGGGGACAGCAGCCACCGACCCCGACAGCACGATGACGTCGAACGGTCCTTCGGCTGACAGACCCCGCGCGCCGTCGGCCTGACGCACGCTCGCATTGGCGATGCCGGCATGGCGCAAATTGGCTGTGGCCATGGCCACCAGGGCGGGGCGGATCTCCAGGCTGATCACCTGCTGCGCCTGGTGTGCCAGCAGTGCCGCCATGTAGCCCGAGCCGGTGCCGATCTCCAGCACCCGCTCATGACGCGCCAAGCGGACCGCCTGCAACAGGCGGGCCTCGACCTTGGGCGCCAGCATCGCCTGGCCTTCGGGCAGCGGCACTTCGGTGTCGAAGAAGGCCAGCGCGCGACAGCCCAGGGGAACGAAGTCTTCGCGCCGCACGATGCCCAGCAGAGAGAGCACATCCTGGTCGAGCACCTGCCACGGGCGGATCTGCTGCTCGATCATGTTGAAGCGGGCTTGTTCGGTGTTCATGGGCTCAGACAGTGGGTCGCGCAGATTTTAGGGTCCGGGTCGCGCGGGCCGGTGTGCTGGCCGTGAGCAGCAGTCCGCTGAGGACGAGCTCGACATGGTCGGCGATGAACTTGTCAGCGTCGATGGTGTGCTGGGTGCAAGCGCCCAAGGCATGTTTGTGGGTGCACAGCATGATCATCGGCAGCAGCAGCGAGTGGACTGCACTCTCGACATCGACGGCGCGGAACTCGCCGCTCGCCATGCCGCGTTGCAGGATGGTGCGCACCAGGGCATGGCCCGGCTCGACGACTTCGCGCACATAGAACTCGCCGATGTCAGGGAAGTTGCGCACCTCGGAGATGATCAGCTTGAAGGTGCCGGAGCCCGGGCCGGCGTAGGTCTGCTGCCACCAGGCCACCAGCATCTCGCGCAACACCGGCGCCATCGGGCCCTGGATCTGGCGCACCTCTTCGGCTGTCGCCGCGATGCGTGAGGACAGGTAGTGCGCGATCACCGCCTTGAGCAATTCTTCCTTGCTCGGGTAGTAAAGGTAGAGCGTGCCCTTGGACACGCCGGCGCGGTGGGCCACCTCTTCGGCCCGGGTTGCAGCGAAGCCTTTCTCGACGAACAGGGCCAGGGCGGCCTCGAGCAACTCGTGCGGTCGCGCCTCCTTGCGGCGTTGGCGCGGCAGGGCGGCCGCCTCGGGCGGAGTGGAGAGAGTACTCATGTTAATGACCAATTGGTCAGTAATGTAGGCCAGCCTGTGCGGCTGGGTCAATTGGGGGCGCCTCCTAGAATCCCTGCCATGAACGCTTGCTGTCGCCGCGCCGCTTTGGCTGGCTTGTTGCTTCTGCCGCTGTGGTTGGCGGGCTGTGCCGGTTTTGGCGGCCCGCGCAATGTCAGCCTGTCGCTCGAGCAGTTGCAGACGCAGCTCGAGCGTCAATTTCCACGCCAGCAACGCCTGCTCGAAGTCATCGACCTGACCATCGCCCGTCCCGCGCTGCGGCTGCTGCCTGAGCGCAACCGCGTCGCTACCGACCTCGACCTGAGCGCCACCGAGCGGCTGTCGGGGCGCACGGTGCGCGGCAGCCTCTCGCTCGACTATGGCCTTCGCTACGAGGCCAGCGACGGCAGCGTGCGGCTGTCGCAGGTGCGGGTGCAGGAGACGAAGCTGGACCTGGGCAGCGGGCCGCTCTCGCCGTCGGCAGCGCGCATCGGATCGCTGCTGGCCGAGCGCCTGCTCGACGACTTTGCGATCTACCGCGTCGACGCTGAGCGCCTCAAGCGGATCCAGGCTCTGGGCATCTCGACGGCGGACATGGTCGTCACTGCCCGCGGCATCGACATCAAGTTCATCGCCGCGAAGTAGGCCGCCGCGCCGCTATCATCGCGCGCCCTGCCGCGCAACCTGGCAGCCAACCCGAACAACAGGAGCTGCCGTGGAGTGGGAGATGCTGGCCAAGGCCGCGGTGATGGGCGTCGTCGAGGGGCTGACCGAGTTCCTGCCGATTTCGTCGACCGGCCACCTGATCCTGACCGCATCACTCATCAAGTTCCAGGGCGCCAGCGTCAAGGTCTTCGAGGTCGCGATCCAGACCGGCGCCATGCTGGCGGTGATGTGGGAGTACCGCCAGCGCCTGCAGCGCACTGTGGCGGGCCTGGCGTCAGAGGTGCAAGCCCAGCGCTTTGCGCGCAACGTGCTGATCGCCTTCATGCCGGCCGTGGTGTTCGGCCTGGCCTTCGGCAGCGCGATCAAGGCGCATCTCTTCCACCCCGTGCCGGTGGCGCTGGCATTCGTGGTGGGCGGCGTCATCATCCTGTGGGTCGAGAAGCGCCACCGGGACGCCTACGGCGCCATGGACCTGCAAGGCCAGCGCCAGGCGCGGGTCGAGGGGGTGGACGACATGACGGCGCTCGACGCGCTCAAGGTCGGTTTGGTCCAGTGCCTGGCGCTGATTCCGGGCACCAGCCGCTCGGGCGCCACCATCATCGGCGCCATGGTGTTCGGCTTTTCGCGCAAGGCGGCCACCGAGTTCAGCTTCTACCTGGCCATCCCGACCTTGATTGGCGCCGGCGTGTACTCGGTCTGGAAAGACCGCGCCCTGCTGTCGGCGGCCGACCTGCCGATGTTCGCGGTCGGCACGGTGTTTGCCTTCTTCAGCGCCTGGCTGTGCATCCGCTGGCTGATCCGCTACATCTCCACGCACGACTTCACCGTCTTTGCCTGGTACCGCATCGTCTTTGGTGGCTTGATCCTGCTGTCTTCCTACGCCGGCTGGGTCGACTGGCACGCATAGCCACGATCAGCAACTTGCATGGCCGGCGGTCGGCGCGCGGCTAGCATCACAGGCCCGCAAGATGGAGGCTGCAGATGCTGCAACTGGTGATCGGCAACAAGAACTACTCGTCCTGGT
>JANNFB010000217.1:0-14489 GCA_031379365.1 Burkholderiales bacterium | reverse complement strand
GGCCAGTGCCGTGGGTCTGCAGCTGGCCGACCGCGAGTTTTTCCAGGCCTACCTGCGCGACCCACAGGCCGGCTTTCACCTCGGCAGCCCGGTGCGCAGCCGCGCCACCGGCCATTGGCTGATCAGCGCCGCCCGGCCGCTGCGCAGCGCCAGCGGGGCCTTCGCAGGCGTGCTGGTGGCGGGGCTGGACCCGCCCTACTTCGACCGCCTGTGGCAGGCGCTGGACCTGGGCCCCGACGGTGCGGTGGCGCTGCTGCGCCGCGACGGCACCCTGCTGATGCGCAGCCCCTGGCTCGAAAGTGCCATGGGCCAGAACTTTGCCGGCAGCGCCCTGTTCAGCCAGCGGCTGGCGGCCCAGCCCAGCGGCAGCTACACGGGGCCCAGCCCGGTGGACGGCCGGCCGCGGCTGAACGCCTACCGCAGCCTGGCCGGGCCGCCTGAGCTGGTGGTGCTGGTGGCGCGCAGCACCGACACCGTGCTGGCGCCCTGGCGCCGCCAGGCCTGGCTGGCCGGCTCGATCTGGGCCGCGGCGGCGGCCGTGATCGGCCTGCTGTTCTTCGCGCTGGAACGCGCCTGGCGCCAGCGCCTGCTGGCTGCCGCCCAGGCCCGCCAGACCGCCGACTGGCTGACGCTGGCCACCGAGGCCGCCGGCATCGGCGTGTGGGACTGGGACCTGCAGCGCGACCAGTTGCAGGTCAGCCCAACCTGGTACGCAATAGCGGGACGGGTCGTCGAACACGGGCCCGCCAACCGCCAGCGGGTGCTCGACACCACGCACCCGGACGACCGCGCCGTGGTGGCGGCCAAGATGCAGGCCGCGCTGGACGGTGACGACGCGCCCTATGGTTTCGAGTCGCGCGTGCAGCATGCCGACGGCTCGCAGCGCTGGCTGCAGGTGATCGGCCGGGTGATGGCACGCGATGCGGCCGGCAAGCCGACGCGCATGCTCGGCGTGCGCATCGACATCACCGAACGCCAGCAGCTGACGCTGACTCTGGCCCAGAGCCAGGCGCGGCTTCGGGCCACGCTGGACGCGCTTCCCGACCTGATGTTCGAGGTCGGCCTGGACGGCAGGTTCCACGACCACCACGCGCTGCGCAGCGACCTGCTGGCGGCACGGCCCGAGGACTTCATCGGCCGGCTGATGAGCGACGTGCTGCCCGCCGAAGCGGCGGTTGAAAGCATGGCGGCGCTGAACGAGGCCCATGACCAGGGCATTTCCAGCGGCCGACAGCTGGTACTGGACGTGCCGCAAGGCCGGCGCTGGTTCGAACTGTCGGTGGCGCGCAAGGCGGCTGTGGCCGGTGAAGGTCCGCGGTTCATCGTGCTGTCGCGCGACATCACCGAGCGCCGGCAGATCGAAGCCGACCTGCGCCGGTCTTTGGCCGACCAGGCCGCCCTGTTGAAGGAAGTCCACCACCGGGTGAAGAACAACATGCAGATCGTGCACAGCCTGCTCCGGCTCGAGGCCGGGCGCACCAGTCTGCCCGAAACCGCCAGCGTCCTGCGCGACATGCGCGCGCGCATCCAGGCCATGGCCCTGCTGCACGAGTCGGTCTACCGTTCCGGCCGTTTCGCCGCGATCAACCTGAGCGACTATCTGCGCCAGGTCGCCACCCAGGCCCTGCGCGCCCTGCAGACGCAAGCCGGCGCGGTGCGCCTGCAGCTCGACCTGGCCGGCGCCCAGCTCGATCTTGACCAGGCACTGCCCTGCGGTTTGCTCGTCAACGAGCTGATTTCCAACAGCCTGAAGCATGGCTTCCCGGACGGCCGTGCTGGCGAGATTCAAGTCGCCCTGCTGGTGCTGGGCGGCGGCGCGGCGTTGCAGCTCAGCGTGAGCGACAGTGGCGTGGGCCTGCCGGCAGACTTCGAGGCCCGGCGCGAGCAATCACTGGGCCTGCAATTGGTCGCCGACCTGGCCAGCCAACTGGGCGGTCGCCTGGACATCGGGCCCGCGCCCGCCGCGATCTTCAGCGTGACCTTCGCGCCCGCCGAGCCGCTGGCGGACGGCCACTCCCGTTGAAGCAATAGCCCCTATTCGCCGCTTGTTCTGCGGATGGCCTGCATCGACAGGCATTAAATTCAAGGCTTTCATGTCCGCGAGTACAGGCAGCCCGTCGTGAGCAAAAAGCGCATCCTGGTGGTCGAAGACGAGGTCATCGTCGCGCGCGACATCCGCATGCAGCTCGTCGAACTGGGCTACGAACCAGTGGGCCACGCCACCCGCGGTGAACAGGCTGTGAGCATGGCCCAGGCGCTGCTGCCCGACCTGGTGCTGATGGACGTGCAGCTGGCCGGCACCATGGACGGCATCAGCGCGGCCGAGCAGATCCGCAGCCGGCTGGCGCTGCCGGTGGTCTTTTTGACCGCTTTTGGCGGTGACGACACGCTCGACCGCGCCAAACAGACCGACCCCTTCGGCTACATCCTCAAGCCCTTTTCCGAGCGCGAGCTGCGCACCGTGCTGGAGATGGCGCTCTACCGCCACCAGACCGAAGCCCGGCTGCGCGAAAGCGAACAACGCCTGCGCACCGTGTTCGAGTCGGAACCCGAGTGTGTCAAGGTGCTGGGGCCGGGCGGCGAATTGCTGGACATGAACCCGGCCGGGCTGGCCATGCTGGAAGCCGACAGCGTGGCCGAGGCGGTGGCGCATGGCGTGCTGAACTTCGTGGTGCCCGAACACCGCGCTGCGTTTGCCGCGCTGCATCAGCGGGTGATGGCCGGCGCGCGTGAACTGCTGGAATTCGAGGTCGTGGGCCGCCGCGGCACCCGGCGCTGGCTGGAAACCCACGCCGCACCGATGCGCGACGCCGCTGGCCGCGTCACCAGCCTGCTGGGGGTGACACGCGATGTCAGCGAGCGCAAGCAGGCCGCCCAGGCCCTGCGCGACAGCAACGAGCGCTTTCGCACGCTGGTGGAGTGGACGCCGGAAGCCAACCTTGTGCACCGCCATGGCCATGTCATCTACGCCAACCCGGCGGCACTGCGCATGTTTGGCGCCGCCGCGCCAGAACAGCTCGTGGGCCAAGCCATCGAAACGCTGATCCACCCGGACAGCCGCGAGGCCCTGCTGGAGCGGGTGCGCAAGATCGTTGCGGGCCTGAACATCACGCCCCTGACCGAGGCGAGGCTGCTGCGGCTGGACGGCACGGTCATCGATGTCGAGGTGCAGGGCACGGCGATCGACTACGACGGCGCACCGGCGGTTTATGCGGTGATGCGCGACGTGACCGCGCGCAAGGCTGCCGAGGCACAACTGCGCAAGCTGTCGCTGGCGGTGGAGCAGAGCACGCAGAGCATCCTGATCACCGACTGCCAAGGCCGCATCGAATACGTCAACCAGTCCTTCGAGCGCATCACCGGTTACCGCAGCGCCGACGCAATGGGCCGCCACCCCAGCTTCCTGGGTTGCGACAGCAACCCTGAAGAGAGCATTACCGGCCTGTGGGCCACGCTGCGCGGCGGTGAAAGCTGGCACGGCGAGCTGATGAACCGGCGCGCCGACGGCAGCCGCTACGCCGCGCTGCTGACGGCCGTGCCTTTGCGCCAGAGCGACGGCCGCATCGGCAACTACCTGCAGCTGCACGACGACATCAGCGAGCAAAAACGCCTGGCCGCAGAGCTGGCGCTGCACCGCGACCACCTGGAAGAACAGGTCGCCAGCCGCACCGCCGAGCTGGCCGTGGCGCGCCAACAAGCCGACGCCGCCAACCAGGCCAAGAGCGCCTTCCTGGCCAACATGAGCCACGAGATCCGCACGCCGATGAACGCCATCATCGGCATGAACGAGCTGCTGCGCCGCGACCCGGCCACGCCCGAACAGGCGCAGCGCATGGGCCAGATCGCCCAGGCCAGCCAACACCTGCTGGCGCTCATCAACGACATCCTCGACCTGTCCAAGATCGAGGCCGGCAAGGTGCTGCTGGAGGACCTGCCCTTCCAGCTCTCGGCCTTGCTCGACAACGTGGCCTCGATTAGTGGTGAGGCGGCGCGCAACAAGGGCCTGGTGATACAGACCGACACCGACAGCGTGCCGATGTGGCTGCGTGGCGACCCGACGCGGCTGCGCCAGGCGCTGCTCAACTACGCCGGCAATGCCGTCAAGTTCACGGCGCGGGGCAAGATCGTGCTGCGCGCCCAGTTGCTGGACGACACGGCGGACGGCTTGCAGGTGCGCTTCGAGGTCGAGGACAGCGGCGCGGGGATCGCTGCCGATACGCTGCCGCTGCTGTTCAGCGACTTCGAACAGGCCGACGCCAGCACCACCCGCCAGCACGGCGGCACCGGCCTGGGCCTGGCCATCACACGCCGGCTGGCGCGGCTGATGGGCGGGGAAGCCGGCGTCCAAAGCCAGCTTGGCGTCGGCAGCACCTTCTGGTTCACGGCGCGCTTGCAGCGCTGCCCGGATCAAGGCGTCTTGGGTGCCGCTGCCACCGTGCTGGGCGAAACGCCGGACGCGGCCACCCAGTTGCGCCAGCGGCACTCGGGCGCGCGAGTTCTGCTCGCCGAAGACAACGAGGTCAACCGCGAACTGGCTTTGATTTGGCTGGAGGAATTGAACATGTCCGTCGACGTGGCCGTGGATGGCTGCGAGGCGGTGGCGCTGGCCCAGGCCGGCACCTACGACCTGGTGCTGATGGACATGCAGATGCCGCAGATGGACGGCCTGCAGGCCACGCGTGCCATTCGTGCGCTGCCGGGCTGGCAGGGCACGCCGATTCTGGCCATGACGGCCAACGCCTTCGACGACAACCGCCACCTCTGCGAAGCCGCGGGCATGAATGATTTCGTGACCAAACCGGTGCAGCTGGCACAGCTGCATGGCAAGCTGCTGGCTTGGCTGGCGCCGCGCACAGCCTGAGCGCGATGCGCGAGAGGCCTGCGGCTCAGTTCAAGATGCTGCGGCCTGCTTTGCGGTCACTGGCGGAGTCGGAGGGATTCGAACCCTCGATGCGCTTTTGGCACATACTCCCTTAGCAGGGGAGCACCTTCGGCCACTCGGTCACGACTCCAGTGGGTTGGATTCTAGCAGCGGCCCCCGCTCGAACTGCGCCTAGAGCCTCGGCTCAGGCGACTGCTGGTGTGCCGTCGAGTTCGAACGCGCGGTGCAATGCGCGCACCGCCAGTTCCATGTACTTCTCGTCGATGACCACGCTGGTCTTGATCTCGCTCGTGGAGATCATCTGGAAGTTGATGCCCTCCTCGCACACGGTGCGAAACAGGGTTGCAGCAACCCCGACGTGGCTCTTCATGCCGATGCCGACGATCGACACTTTGCAGATGCGCGGGTCGCCACTGACCTCTGCTGCGCCCGTGGCCGGCGCCACTTGGGTCTTGAGGAGATCCAGCGTGCGCGCATAGTCGTTGCGGTGCACGGTGAAGGAAAAGTCGGTCTTGCCTTCATGCGACATGTTCTGGATGATCATGTCGACGTCGATGTTGGCTTCGGCCACGGCGCCCAGGATGCGATAGGCCACACCGGGCTTGTCTGGCACACCCAACACGGTGACCTTGGCTTCATCGCGGTTGAAGGCGATGCCTGAGACAACGGCTTGTTCCATGTTTGCGTCTTCCTCGAATGTAATCAGGGTGCCCGACTTGGCCTCTTCTTCGAGCGGAATGTCCCAGTCGGTGAAGCTCGACAGCACGCGCAAGGGCACGCGGTATTTGCCGGCAAACTCGACCGAGCGGATCTGCAGCACCTTGGAGCCCAGGCTGGCCATCTCCAGCATCTCCTCGAAGCTGATCGTGACCAGGCGCCGCGCCTCCGGCACGACGCGCGGGTCGGTGGTGTAGACGCCGTCGACGTCGGTATAGATCAGGCACTCGGCGGCCTTCATCGCCGCTGCGATGGCCACGGCCGACGTGTCGCTGCCGCCGCGGCCGAGCGTCGTGACATGGCCCTGGGCGTCGATGCCCTGAAACCCGGTGATGACAACCACGCGGCCCGCGGCCAGATCGTCCCGGACCCTGGCATCGTCAATGCTCTGGATGCGCGCCTTGGTGTAGGCCGAGTCGGTGATGATCGGCACCTGCCAACCGGCGTAGCTCACCGCCTCCAGGCCCTCCGCCCGCAAGGCGATCGCCAACAGGCCAACCGAAACCTGCTCGCCGGTGGCCGCCAGTGCATCCAGTTCGCGCATCACCTCCGGGGTCATGCGCTCTGGCGACAGCTCCTTGGCCAGGCCGAGCAGGCGATTGGTCTCGCCGCTCATGGCGGAGGGCACGACAACGATCTGGTGACCGGCGCGCACCCACTTGGCCACGCGTTTGGCGACGCTGCGGATGCGTTCGGTGGACCCCATCGAGGTGCCGCCGTACTTGTGAACGATCAATGCCATGGGCTGCGTAGAGTGAACGAAACGCGCGAAGCCGAGGATTCTATCGGCGCTGCCACTTGCCTGGCCCGCACCTCAGGGCGGCGGCGGCCAAGCCACGGTTTGCTGCGACTCGCCCGGCAGCGCCAATGCACGTGCGTCGATGCCCAGGCCAGGGACGAAGAGCAGCTGGCCGTCGGACGAAAACAGCAGCGGGACATCACGCTGCCAAGGCGGCACGCCTGCCGCTTGATACTGCTTCTTCAAGCTGCGCGGAGGCGTGCCGGCCGCACGCTGGAAGCGCTCGCCGCCCTTGCGCGCTTGCCACTGCGCCCCCTGCAACAGCCGGGTGGCGATGCCGCCCTCTTCCGCGGCTGCCTGCGGCATCAGACCCTCGCTGCCCACTCCCGCCGTGCCAGCGGCAATCGGCGCGTGAACCGGTGCCATGGTGAGCCGGGCGCGGTAGCAACGAAAGGTGACGCCTTCAAACGACCATTGCGCCACCCCGCTGGCCGGCAACTCATTCATCAAGCGTTCGAGCAGTGAAAGCGGCGCGCCGCGTCCGAGCTGCCCGCGCAGCCAAGCTTGCAATGCGTTGCGTCGCCGCGCCACGCTCAGCAAGCGCCACGGCGTCAGCCGCAACGCATCGGCGTCGCAAAGGCTGGACAGATCCGCCGTGGCCACCTCGTCCAGCACGGCTTGAGCCTGGGCGCTCTGGACTGCCGCAGCGGCGAAAGACGCCTCGGCGTCCGGAAAGGCTTCGCGCAGCACAGGCATCACACGCTGACGCAGGCGGCTGCGTGCATAGCGGCCGTCTTGATTGCTCGGGTCTTCGACGAAGCGCAGGCGATGGCTGCGCGCGTAGGTCGCGATCGACTCCGCGGATTGCGCCAGCCAGGGTCGCGCCCACACGATCCCTTGGCGCTCCACACGCGCGGGCATCGCCGCCAGGCCCGCCGGGCCGCCGCCGCGCAACGCTTGCAGGACAAAAGTCTCTGCCTGATCGCGCCGATGGTGCGCCAGCAGCACCAGCTCGGCGCCTGCCGCTCGCGCCATCTCTGCCAGGGCACAGTAGCGGCCCAGGCGGGCCCAGGCTTCGACGCTCTCACCGGACGCGGGTTGGCCCACCAGCCGGGTCAGCGAGAAGTGGACGCCCCAGCGTTGGCACGCGCGCTCGACGGCATGCGCCCAAGCGTCGGCATCTGCGTGCAGGCCATGGTGTACATGCAACGCCACCACGGCGATGCCCTGGGCCCGCGCCGCGCCAGCGGTGCAATGCAGCAATGCCATGGAGTCCCGGCCGCCGCTGACAGCCACGGCCACCGCGGCCGCGGCCGTCGGGGAACTCGGTGGGTTGAGTGCCGGCCGCCCGATCCGCTCGATGGCTGGTTTGGCGGGCATGGTGCGTTTGCGCCTGGGCAGGGACTCGGCGCCGCCGCTCACCGCTCCTTCGTATCGCCGAAGCGCCCGTAGGACTGCAGGCGCTGGTAGCGGCGATCAAGCAGTTCCTTGGGCTTGAGATCCACCACCTGGCGCAGCGCATCGCCGAGCGCGCGCTTGAGCGAGGCACTCATGGCCTTCGGGTCGCGGTGTGCGCCACCGACAGGCTCGCTGACGATCTTGTCGACCAGCCCAAGCGCCTTCAGGCGGTGCGCCGTGATGCCCAGGGCATCGGCGGCATCGGCTGCACGCTCGGCAGACTTCCAGAGGATCGACGCGCAGCCTTCGGGCGAAATCACCGAGTACACCGAGTACTGCAGCATCAGCAGCTGATCGCCGACCGACAGCGCCAGCGCGCCCCCGGAGCCGCCCTCCCCGATGATGGTGACGATGATCGGCACTTCGAGTTGTGCCATCTCGAAAATGTTGTGGCCGATGGCCTCGCTCTGGCCACGCTCCTCGGCGCCGATGCCCGGGTAGGCGCCCGGTGTGTCGACGAAGGTGAAGAGCGGCAGCTTGAACTTCTCGGCCACACGCATCAGCCGCAAGGCCTTGCGGTAGCCCTCGGGCCGGCTCATGCCGAAGTTGCGCAGGCCACGCTCCTTGGTGTCGCGGCCCTTCTGCTGGCCGATGACCATGCAGGCCTGGCCGTTGAAGCGCGCCAGGCCGGCGACGATGGACAGGTCGTCGGCAAACGAGCGGTCTCCGTGCAACTCGGTGAAGTCGGTGAACAAGTCGGCGACGTAATCCAGGGTGTAGGGCCGCTGCGGATGGCGCGCGATCTGTGTCACCTGCCAGGGCGTCAGACTGGCATAGATGTCCTTGGTGAGCTGCTGGCTTTTCTTGTCGAGGCGCTCGATCTCTTCGGAGATGTCGACGGCCGACTCGTTCTGCACGTAGCGCAGCTCTTCGATCTTGGCGTCGAGCTCGGCGATCGGCGTTTCAAACTCGAGGAAGTGGCGTTTGCTCATGCGCGGATTCTCCTCTCAGTGGCGGCCCGGCTTGTGCAAGGGACCTCAATACTCAACGGGCACGGGATCCAGGCTGCGCCAAACATACCAGGTGGCCACCGACTTGAACGGTGCCCAGGCCTCGCCGACCTCGCGCGCTTCCGCCCGCGTCACCGGTTCGCCGCTGAAGTAGTTGACGCTGATGCCCTTGATCAGACCGAGGTCGTCCAGTGGCATCACGTTCGGGCGCATCAGGTGAAAAATCAGGAACATCTCGGCCGTCCACCGGCCGATGCCCCGGATCGCAACCAACTCGTCAATGATGGCCTCGTCTTCCATCTGCTGCCAGTCACGCACGTGCACGAGGCCGCCTTCGAAGTGCTTGGCCAGGTCACTCAGGTACTCGCACTTGCGCGCTGACAAGCCCGCGCTGCGCATCACCGCGGTTTCAAGGGCCAGCACCGCCAGCGGCGCCAGGCGCGTTGCCGGCGTCGGCAGCAGCGCCGCAAATCGGTCCCAAACCGACTGCGCGGCCTTGACCGAAATCTGCTGACCGACGATGGATCGCGCCAGGGTCGTGAACGCATCACCGCGGCTTTGCAGGCGGGCTTCACCGAACTGCGGGATCAGTTTCTTCATCACCCGGTCGCGCCGCACCAGGTGCTTGCAGGCGTCGTCCCAGTAACCCGGGGTGACGATCACGGCCGCGGCGGCGGGGCTGCGCACCATGACTAGGCCTTGACCCATGTGGTGCCCTGCGCCGAGTCTTTCAGCTCGATGCCGAGATCGGTGAGCTGCTGTCGGATGCGGTCGGCCTCGGCAAAATTGCGCGCTTGCTTGGCGCTCGCGCGCGCGGCAATCAGCGCATCGATGGCGGACTCCTCCACCGCATTGCCGCCTTGCAGGTAGCTGCGCGGCACCATTTGCAGGACACCCAGCGTCGCGCCAAGCGCGCGCAAAAGCGCGGCAGTCTGCGCTGAGCGCGTGCGGTTCAGCTCTCCCGTCAGGTCGAACAGGGCAGCCAGCGCCAGCGGGGTATTGAAGTCCTCGTTCATCGCCGCGCGGAACGCCGCGGCCTGCGGCTGAGACCAATCAACCTCTATGGGCTCCGTGTGTGATGAATCTTCGACACCTTCGAGCGCTGTGTAGATGCGCCGCAGGGCGGTGCGCGCGTCATCAAGGTGCGCATCGCTGAAGTTGAACGGGCTGCGGTAGTGCGTGCGCAGCATGAAGAAGCGCAGGGTCTCGCCGTCGTAGCGCTTGAGCACGTCGCGGATGGTGAAGAAGTTGCCCAACGACTTGGACATCTTCTCGTTGTCGACGTTGAGGAAACCGTTGTGCAGCCAGTAGCGAACAAACGGGCCGCCGCTGGCGCCCTCGCTTTGCGCAATCTCGTTCTCGTGGTGCGGGAAGGTCAGGTCCATGCCGCCACCATGGATGTCGAAGGGTTCCCCGAGCACCGCGTGGCTCATGGCCGAGCACTCGATATGCCAGCCCGGGCGCCCAGGGCCGTACAGGCTGGCGTACTTGGCGTCGGCAGGTTCGTCGGGCTTGGCCGTCTTCCACAGCACGAAGTCGAGCGGGTCCTGCTTGCCATCGAGCACGGCGACACGCTCACCGGCACGCAGTTCATCAAGGCTCTTGCCGGACAGCTTGCCGTAGCCCGGGAACTTGCGCACCGCAAAGTTCACGTCGCCGTTAGAGGAGCGGTAGGCCAGTCCCTTCGTCTCGAGCTGCCCGATCAGCCCGAGCATCTGGGGCACGTAGTCGGTGGCGCGCGGCTCGGCTGTCGGCTGCACCACGCCCACCGCCGCAAGGTCAGCATGCATGGCGGCGATCATCTCGTCGGTGAGTGCACGGATGGTGATCTTGCGTTCGAGCGCCCGCTTGATGATCTTGTCTTCGATGTCGGTGATGTTGCGCACATAGGTCACGTCGTAGCCGAGCGTGCTCAGCCAGCGGTAGACGACGTCGAAGGCCATCATCATGCGCAGATGGCCCATGTGGCACAGGTCGTAGATCGTCATGCCACACACGTACATGCCGACCTTGCCGGCACGCAAGGGTTCGAAGACTTCGAGCGAGCGGCTCAGGGTGTTGTGGATGCGCAGGGTCATCGCCGGGAAAAACGTGACAGCGGCCTCGGTGCAATTCAGTGCAGGAGGCCGCTCGGTAGAATCGAAAATCAGTATAGCGGGCGAGTCGTCTGCATCTCAGGAGCTTGATACCAATGAAAACCCGGCTTGCGATTGCCTTCGGGACCCTCTTCTTTGCACTCGCCAGTGCCCCGGCCCTGGCCCAGAAAGTGCGCCTGACGACCAGCCAGGGCGACATCGTTGTCGAACTCGAGCGGGACAAAGCGCCCAACACGGTCGAGAACTTTGTGCAGTACGTCAAGGCCGGCCATTACGACGGCACCATCTTCCACCGCGTGATCGACAACTTCATGATCCAGGGCGGCGGCATGAAGGCTGACATGAGCGAGAAGCCGACGCGAGCACCGATTGCGCTCGAGAGCCGCAGCGGCCTGACCAACCTGAGGGGCACGCTGGCGATGGCGCGAACCATGGCCCCGAACTCGGCCACGGCGCAGTTCTTCATCAATGTGAAGGACAACGCCTTTCTCGACCAGGCCAATTCGCGTGATGGCAATGGCTACGCTGTGTTCGGCAAGGTCATCGAAGGCATGGACGTGGTCGACAAGATCAAGGCAGTCGCCGTGGCCGACAAGGCGGGCCAACAGAACGTGCCTGTCATGCCCGTGACAATCAAGAAAGCTACTTTGGAGAAATGAAATGACCAAGACTGTTGAAATGACCACCAGCGCGGGCACCCTGCGCATCGAGCTCGACGACGAGAAGGCGCCGGTCAGTGTGGCCAACTTCCTGGCCTATGTTGCCAAGGGCCACTACGACAACACGGTGTTCCATCGTGTCATCAAAGGCTTCATGGTTCAGGGCGGCGGCTTCGAGCCGGGCATGAAGCAAAAGCCCACCGACGCCACGATCACGAACGAAGCCAACAACGGCGTGAAGAACAAGCACTACACGCTGGCCATGGCGCGCACTTCGGCGCCGCACTCGGCCACGGCGCAGTTCTTCATCAATGTCTCCGACAACAGCTTCCTGGATTTCAAAAGCGAGTCGCCGCAGGGCTGGGGCTACGCGGTTTTCGGACGTGTCGTTGCCGGCATGGACATCGTTGATGCGATCGAGCGCGTGGGCACCGGGCGCAAGGGCGGCCACGACGATGTGCCGCTGGAAGACGTGGTCATACAGCGCGTGGTGGCTGTCTGAACCGTGAATGGCAAGGCAGCGAATGGCATCGAACCGATCGCTGGCGCTGCCGCCGTTCTATGAACTGGAGGCCGATGCGGCCTGGCGCTGCATCGAGTTCATTTCTGACCTGCACCTGAGTGAGACGCAGCCGCGCACGACGGCGGCCTGGACCGATTACATGGCGCGAAGCCATGCGGACGCGATCTACATCCTCGGTGACCTGTTCGAGGTCTGGATCGGTGACGACGCGCGCCAACCCGGCCGCTTCGAAGCCCAGTTGGCTGCGGTGCTGGCCAGTGCGTCGAGCCAGCGCACGGTCGGCTTCATGGCAGGCAATCGCGACTTCTTGGTCGGCTCCGCTCTGCTCAAGGATTGCGGCGTGGTGGGTCTGCCCGATCCGACCCTGCTGTCCGCCTGGGGCCAACGCGTGTTGCTCACGCACGGTGACGCACTTTGCCTCGACGACCTGGCCTACCAGGACTTCCGCCGCGAGGTTCGCAGCGCGGCTTGGCGCCGAGACTTCCTGGCGCAACCGCTGGCCTTGCGCGAGAGTCAGGCGCGCAAGATGCGTGACGCCAGCGAAGCCACCAAGCGGCGCTTGCCAGCGGCCGACTGGGCCGACGTCGATGCAGCGGCGGCGGTTTCCTGGATGCACGCGACCGGCAGCCACGCCCTGGTCCATGGCCACACCCACCAGCCCGGCAGCGAAGTGCCGGCGCCAGGTTACACGCGGCATGTGCTGAGCGACTGGGACTGCGACAACGAGCCGCGCCGGGCGCAGGTCTTGCGCCTGACGCGCGACGGTTTCACGCGCATCGAACTGGTGTCGTGATCTCGCGCTTGTGGCGGGCGCTGCAACAGCGGCGCGAACAGGCGTCGCTGGCGCGGCGGGCCATCCCGGATGCCCTGTGGCAAGAAACCCTGGGCGCCCTGCCCTTCCTTGCGCACCGCTCTTCGCACGATCTGCAGCGCCTGCGCCGCTTGGCCAGCCTGTTTCTGGACAAGAAAGAGTTCACGGGTGCAGGGGGGCTGATCGTCACTGACGCGATGGCTCTGCAGGTGGCCGCGCAAGCCTGTCTGCCGGTGCTCGAACTCGGCGTCGAGCATTACGACGGCTTTGTCGGCATCGTGATGCACGCCGACGCGGTTGTCGCGCGGCGCGAAGTTATCGACGCGGACGGCATCGTGCACCACTACGATGAAACCTTGGCTGGCGAAGCGATGGAGGGCGGCCCGGTGATGCTGAGCTGGACCGACGTTCAGGCGACTGACGCCATCGCCGCGCCGAGCGCCTACAACGTCGTGATCCACGAATTCGCGCATGTGCTCGACATGCGCGACGGCATGCCCGACGGCGTTCCGCTGCTGCCCAGTGCGCAGGCGCGGGCAGCTTGGCTGGCCGCGCTGATGCCCGAGTACGACCGCTTCTGCGAACGCGTGGTTTGCGGCTACGAAACCGTCCTGGACCCCTATGCCGCCGAAACGCCGGACGAGTTCTTTGCAGTGGCGTCGGAGGCCTTCTTTGTCACCCCCCGCGTGCTGAAAGAAGAGCAGCCGGCGACGTACCGGCTGCTGGCTTCGTACTACCGCCAGGATCCGGCGCAGACATGACGACCCCAAGGCGCCTGCGGCGTCGCCCCCCGAGGGGAGCTCAGGCCGCTTGGGGCGGCCCGGCGCAGGCCTGAGGCGTCAGGAGGTCGTTGCCGGCTCGGCCTTGGGTTTGTCGCTCTTCTTGGGCGGCTGGATATCGAGCACGGTTTCGCCTGCGTCGTCGATGTCCACCGTCAGGCGCCCGCCGTCGACCAGTCGGCCGAACAGCAGTTCGTCGGCCAGGGCGCGCCGCACTGTGTCCTGGATCAGGCGCTGCATTGGCCGCGCACCCATCAGTGGGTCGAATCCCTTCTTGGCCAAGTGCGCGCGCAGCTTGTCGGTGAAGGTGACCTCGACCTTCTTCTCGGCCAGCTGGGCTTCGAGCTCGAGCAGGAACTTGTCCACCACGCGCATGATGATGTCTTCGTCGAGCGCGCGGAAACTGATCGTGGCGTCCAGCCGATTGCGGAACTCCGGCGTGAACAGGCGTTTCAGGTCGGCCATTTCGTCGCCCTGCTCGCGCTTGGTGGTGAAGCCGATCACCGACTTGTTCATCGTCTCCGCGCCGGCGTTGGTGGTCATGATGATCACCACGTTGCGGAAGTCGGCCTTGCGCCCGTTGTTGTCGGTCAGCGTGCCGTGGTCCATCACCTGCAGCAACACGTTGAATATGTCGGGGTGAGCCTTCTCGATTTCGTCGAGCAGCAGCACGGCATGCGGCTTCTTGGAGACCGCTTCGGTGAGCAGGCCGCCCTGGTCGAAGCCGACATAGCCTGGCGGCGCGCCGATCAGGCGGCTCACCGCGTGGCGCTCCATGTACTCGCTCATGTCGAAGCGAATCAGCTCGATGCCCATGATGAAGGCCAACTGCTTGGCGACCTCCGTCTTGCCAACGCCGGTGGGGCCGCTGAAGA
>JANNFB010000205.1:0-5032 GCA_031379365.1 Burkholderiales bacterium | reverse complement strand
CGGCGTGGCGTTGGGTCTGGCGGTGCACTTCGTCTTCATCTGGCTGCTGGCCGGGCTGGTGAATGTGGAGCTGCCGCCGCCCGGCCTCTGGCCGGCGCTGTTCGGTGTCGGCGTCGGCTTGACGTTGCTGGTCGGCTTCGGTCTGCCGCCGGTGCTGCAACTGGCGCGCGTGCCGCCACTGCGCGTGATCCGCCGCGATGTCGGCGGCCTCAAGGGCGCCTCGCTGGCGGTGCTCGGGGCGGGTGCGCTTGGTTTCGCGGCCTTGTTGCTGGCAGTCTCGGCCGACTTGAAGCTGGGCTTGATCGCGGTGGGCGGCTTTGCCGCTGCGGCGGCGCTGTTCGCGCTGCTGTCCTGGCTGGCCGTGATGGCGCTCAAGCGCGCGGTGCCGGAATCGCGCGCACCGCGCTGGCTGATCCTGGCCACGCGCCAGATCGCCGCGCGGCCGGCGTTTGCGGTGTTGCAGGTGTCGGCGCTGGCGGTCGGCCTGCTCGCGCTGGTGCTGCTCGTGCTGCTGCGCACCGACCTGATTGCCAGCTGGCGTGCGGCCACGCCGCCGAATGCGCCGAACCGGTTCGTCATCAACATCCAGCCCGAGCAAGGCGAGGCCTTCAAGCAGACCCTGGCCGGCGCTGGCGTGAGCAGCTACGACTGGTACCCGATGATCCGCGGCCGCCTGGTCGCCATCAACGGCCGTGCCGTGGCGCCCGACAGTTTTGCCGACGAGCGCGCCAAGCGCACCGTCGAGCGCGAACTCAACCTCAGCCACGCCGCCGATCTGCCGGGTCACAACAAGGTGGCTGCGGGGCGCTGGGCGCCCGAAGAGGCGGATGCGGTCAGCGTCGAGGAGGGCTTGGCAGCCACGCTGGGCGTCAAGCTCGGCGACCGCCTGCGCTTCGACATTGCCGGGCAGCCGCGCGAAGGCCGCATCACCAGCCTGCGCAAGGTCGACTGGGGTTCCATGCGGGTCAATTTCTTCGTCATGTTCCCGACCGCGGCCATGCCCGATCTGCCGACAACCACCATCGCTGCCTTCCGTGCGCCGGAGCAGCCCGGCTTCGACAACGGACTGGCGCGCGATTTCCCGAACATCACCACCGTGGATGTGTCGGCCCAGATCGGCCAGATCCAGCGCGTGCTGGACCAGGTGATCCGCGCAGTCGAGTTCCTGTTCGCTTTCACCCTGGCCGCCGGCCTGGTGGTGTTGTTCGCGGCAGTCACCGCCACGCGCGAGGCGCGCTCACGCGAGTTCGCCGTGATGCGCGCCCTCGGCGCCGGCCGCCGCCTGCTGGCCCAGGTGCAGCGCGCCGAGTTGCTCGGTGTCGGTGCCTTGGCCGGCACACTGGCCTCGATCGCTGCGATGGTGGTCGGCTGGGCGCTGGCCCGCTACGCCTTCGAGTTCCAGTGGAACGCGGCCTGGTGGGTGCCGCTCGCCGGCGCCGCGGCAGGCGCCCTGCTGGCGCTGGCTGCGGGCTGGTGGGGCCTGCGCGATGTGTTGCGCCGCCCGGTGGTGGAAACGCTGCGCAAGGCAGCGCAGGAGTAGGCCGCTTCTCAGCGATCCTGCGAGATGCACTCAAACGGGCAGGAACGAGGGCTTGCGGTCGGCCCTTTGCGGACGTTCGTTCCCGCACTCGCCAAGTTGCGCGAGATCGAGACGGCGGGGCACTCTGCTCCGCGAATGTCCCCCGAGTCGGGCTGCGCCCGCCTCTCCTCCTTGATTTCGCTGCGCAGAGCGCCCCACCGTCCCGATCCGATGCATGGAGGGTGTTCGGGGGTGGTGGTGGGCCGGGACTCGAGGCTGGGGTCGGTGGGTGCCCGCCGCAGCGAAATAAAGGGGGAGCCCTGGGCGCAGCCCGGGGCGGAGGACATTCGCGGAGGCGGGCACCCGCTGACCCCGGCCGGCGCGGTCCACGAACCTGCGAGAACGAACGACCGCAAAGGGCCGCACGCGATCAATCGCATCGATGCGACCGAGCGCGAGGTGCGATCAGGCCTCCACTTTGTCGATCAGCCCCATCTCGGCGCTCGTCATCAGCGCTTCGATATCGACCAGGATCAACATGCGGTCCTTGTCTTCGCCCGGCACGTTGGCAATGCCGGTGATGTAGCTGGTGTCGACGTTGCCCGAGGACAACTCGGGGGCCGGCTTGACGCGGTCGGCGGCCAGTTGCAGCACGTCGGACACGGAGTCGACCACCGCGCCGACCACGCGGCCGCGCACGTTGAGCACGATCACCACGGTGAAGCTGTCGTAGTCGACACGCTCGCAGCCAAGCTTGATGCGCAGGTCGACGATGGGCACGATGGTGCCGCGCAGGTTGACCACGCCCTTGACGAAGGCGGGGGCATTGGCAATCCGGGTCGGCTGCTCATAACTGCGGATCTCCTGCACGCGCAGGATGTCGATGCCGTACTCCTCGCCGCCCAGGCGGAAGGTCAGGAACTCTCCGCCCGTGGCGCTGTGTTGCTGAGCGGCCTGCACGGCGCGGTTGGCTTCGTGCCGCACAACTTGGGCGGCGTCTTTGATCATGTCCATGAGGGCCTCGTCGGTGGTAGCGGGTTGTTGCAGGGCTTCATCGACCGTCGGTGGGCAAACTGAAGCGGGTTCGGTCAAAAGCGAGTGGTGGGGCCGGCGTCCGTGCCCCCGGAGGCCAGCTCCGTCAGGGTCGGCAGCTGCTGGATTCGAGCAGGGTCCGGGCCGGCCGCAGCGTCGCCGAGCCGGAAGTTCGCGACCGTGCCCGACAACTTGTCCGCCTGCGAGCGCAGACTGTCGGCCGCGGCCGCGGACTCCTCGACCAGAGCCGCGTTCTGTTGTGTCATCTGATCGAGCTGATTCACAGCCACGTTGACTTGGCCGATGCCCGCGCTTTGTTCGCCCGCTGCGGCCGTGATCTCACCGATGATGTCGGTGACGCGCTGCACGCTGGCCACGATCTCCTGCATCGTGCGGCCGGCATCGGCCACCAGGCGGCCGCCGTACTCGACCCTGTCGACCGAGCTGCCGATCAACGCCTTGATGTCCTTGGCGGCGGCGGCCGAGCGTTGCGCCAGGCTGCGCACTTCACTGGCCACGACTGCAAAACCGCGCCCCTGTTCTCCGGCGCGCGCGGCTTCCACCGCAGCGTTCAGGGCCAGGATGTTGGTCTGAAATGCGATGCCGTCGATGGTGCCGATGATGTCGGCGATCTTGCGCGAAGACGCGTGGATCTCGTTCATCGTGTCGACCACCTGCGAGACCATGGCGCCGCCGCGCCGCGCCACGTCGGAGGCCGAGCCGGCGAGATGGTTGGCTTGCGCTGCGGCGTCGGCGCTGTTGCGCACCGTGGTGGTGAGCTGCTCCATCGAGCTGGCTGTTTGCTGCAGGCTGGAGGCCGCTTGTTCAGTGCGTCCCGACAGGTCGTTGTTGCCTTGGGCCACTTCGGCGCTGGCCAGGGCGATGCTGTCGGCCGAGGCGCGGACGTCACCCACCATCAGGCGCAGGGCCTGCTGCATCTGGCGCAGGGCATGGCTCAGGCGCGCCGTCTCGTCCTTGCCTTCATCCATCAATTGGCCTGACAGGTCGCCGGTGGCGATCTGGTCTGCCAGGGCCTGGGCGCGTTCCAGCGGGCCGCAGATCGACTGCATGTTCGCGATGGTCAGCGGCACGACCAAGGCCAGCGCCACCAGCACGGCCGCGGCGAACAGTACGTAAGTCTGCTGCAGTGCTTTCCCGCGCTGCTGGTTGCTGCTCGCGGCCTCGCGCTCCAGCACATCGGCCAGGGCGCCGAGGTGAACCTCCGCCTCGCGTGCGTGCTGTTTGGCGGCATCGATGGCCTTGTTGGCCACCGGTGCGTCGTTGAATCCGAGGACCGCAAGCTGGCGCATGACGGGTGCCGACTTCTCCGCGTACGCGGCCAGCGAAGCATCGATCTTGGCTGCCAGGGCCGCGCGCTCGGTCTGGCTCGACGCAGCCAGTGCCTTGGCGCTGCTGCGGGCCTCGGCCAGCGCTTTGTCCCACTTGGCTTTGTAGGACTTCTGCTCGGCCTCGCTGTCGTAGTTGATCAGCAGATCTTTTTCGAAGCGACGGGTGTTGCCCAGCGCAGTGCGCAACTCCGCCAGCGCATTGGTGTCGGCATGCGTCTTGACGACGAAGTCGTGACCGATGGCGTCCATCTGCGACAGCCCGCGCAGGCCGACGGCCCCGAGGAGCATGAGCACGGCGCACACCAGGCCGATGGTGGCCAGCATGCGTGAGCGGATGGTGAAACGGCGGAGCAACATGATGCAGCCTGCTGGGGTAGAAATGGGTTCAGTGACGTGAGCGCCGCACCAGCGCCGCGGTGTCGAGAATCAGCGCCACGCGGCCGTCGCCCATGATGGTGGCGCCCGAGACATCGGGCACACGGCGGTAGTTGGCTTCGAGGTTCTTCACCACCACCTGCTGCTGGCCGAGCAGCTCGTCGACCAGCAGGGCAACGCGGCCGCCTTCGGCTTCCACCACCACCATGATGTTGTTGGTGCTGTTGGCCGTGCCGACGCGCGGCACATCGAAGACGCGCTCGAGATGCAGCACGGGCATGTACTCGTCACGCACCTGAACCACGCGGCCGTCGCCACCCATCGACTTGATGGTGTCGGCCTGGACCTGGAAGGATTCGATCACCGAGCCCAGCGGCAGGATGTAGCACTCGCTGCCGACGCCCACGCTCATGCCGTCCATGATGGCCAGGGTCAGCGGCAGGCGCACCTTGACGCTCATGCCATAGCCCTCCGCGGAGTCGATCTCCACCGTGCCGCCCAGGGCGGTGATATTCTTTTTCACCACGTCCATGCCGACACCGCGGCCCGACACATCGGTCACGACTTCGGCGGTGGAGAAGCCGGGCGCGAAGATCAGGCTCCAGACCTCGCCGTCCGTCATGCTGTCGGGCGCGTCGATGCCTTTCTCGCGCGCCTTGCGCAGCAGGGTGGCGCGGTTCAGGCCCTTGCCGTCGTCGCGCACTTCGATGACGATGCTGCCGCCCTGGTGGCTGGCCGCCAGGGTGATGGTGCCGTG
>JANNFB010000200.1:0-2563 GCA_031379365.1 Burkholderiales bacterium | reverse complement strand
CGTGTGCCGCCCACAGGCGCCAGCGTTGACTCTTGCCTGTGACGAGTGCCATGGCTTACCCCTTGCCCTGCGCTTGTTGCGTGGCCTTGAGTTGCAGCAAGGCCATCACCGCGACGAGCACGAAGATGATGGTGGAGATGGCCGCGGCAGGCCGAAGTTCTGGCCCGAGTCGGTGAAGGCGATGCGGTAGGTGTAGCTGACCAGGATGTCGGTCGTGCCGGCCGGCAGCTTGGTGTTGAGGAAGTCGGGCCGGCCGTCGGTGAGCAGGCTGATCAGCACGAAGTTGTTGAAGTTGAAGGCGAAGGCCGAGATCAGCAGCGGCGTCAGCGGCTTCAGTATCAGCGGCACGGTGATCTTGAAAAAGTTGTCCAGCGGCTTCGCGCCGACGATGGCACTGGCCTCGTACAGATCGGCCGGAATGGCCTTGATCAGCCCGGTGCACAGGATCATGAAGTAGGGGAAGCCGAGCCAGGTGTTGACGATCAACAGCATCGCCTTGGCCAGCAGCGGGTCGGCGAACCAGGCGGGGCGAACGCCGAAGAGCGAGTGCAGGATGCCGTTGATCTCGCCGAAGTTCTGATTGAACAGGCCCTTGAAGACCAGGATCGAAATGAAACCCGGCACCGCATAGGGCAGGAACAGCAGGGTGCGGTAGAGCGTGCGCCGCGGCAGCGCCTCCCAGTTCAGCAGCACCGCGAGCGTCACGCCCAGCCCACCGGCAAAGACGACAGTCAGGGCGGCAAAGACCACGGTCCAGATGAAGATCGACACGAAGGGGCCGCGGAAATCGGCGTCGAACAGCATGCGGCTGTAGTTCGCAAAGCCGATGCCGACCTTGAAGCCCGGCGATACACGCTCGCCACTCGCGGTCTCGAAGAAGCCGCTGCTGCGGTTGGGCGCGTAGACCGTGCCGGTTGCAGTCTGCGTCACCGAGCCGTCGAGGTTGGCAGTCCACAGCGGCTCGAGTGGCGCGAACTCGCGCAGCCCGGCGTAGCGCAGGAGCTTGCCGCCGGGGCCTTGCAGGCGCAGTTGCATCAGCGCGTCGCGCAGTTCGATCACGTTGCGCAGTGGCAGCGGTTCGCCGAGTGCCGGTGCACTGGTGGCCGCTTGCAGCGTGACCACTTGTGCCGGCGCCGCGCCGCGCAGCGCGAGTGCTGGCGTGACCAGCTTGCCGGCGTTCTCGCGCGAGCTCAGCACCAGGCGATGCGCGGCGCCGTCGGCATGCAAGGTGACGTCGAAGGTGCGTGTTTCGTCGGCTGTGGTCTGTGACAACAGGAAAGCGCGAGCGCGCTCGAACTCGAGCAGATTGGCCGAGGAGTAATTGGTGAAGCCGATCTGTACCGTGTAGACCAGCGGGAAGGCCACAAACAGCAGTATGCCGGCCACGCCGGGGAAGAGGTAGCGCCAGGCCAGCGAGCGTGCGGTGCCGTAGATCGCCAGCGCGGAACCACCAAAGCCCAACATACCCAGCGCCACCAGCGGCTGGCCGGCGCTGTACAGGCCGAATACCATCCACAGCAGGGCCAGCGTTGCCACAGCGACGATGGCGCGCGCCAGCCAGGTGCCAGCCAGGCTCGGCCCGGCAATGGGCCGGCGCAGGGCGGTCGACGCTGTTTTCATTGGCCTATCGGATCAGGATGCGTGCAGCCGCGCCGTCGAGCGCTTCCTTGGCCGGCTGGCGCCCTTGCGTGATGGCTTCAATGGCAGCGTCCATGGCCGGGAAGACGCGGCCCATTTCGGGAATGTTCGGGATGGCCTCGCCGGCCAGCGCGTTGGCCATCGTGGCGCGGATGTTGGGGTCGGCCGACAGGGCGGCGAAGTAGGCCTTGTTGGCGGGCGTGCCGAGCGGCACATCGGCCGAAATGGTCTTCAGGCTGTCGATGGTGAGCAGATGGTTTTCGATGAACTCGCGGCCAATGTCCTTCAACTTGGAAGGCGCGGTGATCATGCAGCCCAGCACGCCAACGAAGGGCTTGGCCGGCTTGCCCGCCACGGACGGGATGCTGGTGACGCCGAAGTCAATCTTGGCCTTCTTGACGTTGTCCCAGGCCCAGGGCCCGTTGATCATCATTGCCACCTCGCCCGCAGCGAACTGCGACTCCATGTCGGAGTAGCGCGCCCCCTGCGGCATGTGCCCGTCCTTGACCAGGCGCTCGATCACCTGCATGCCCACCAGGGCTCCCGGGCTGTTCACGCCAGTCTGCTTCGGATCGAGGTTGCCCTTGGCATCGCGGCCGAAGATGAAGCCGCCGCCGCCTCCGACCACGGCCCAACTGAAGAACAGTTGGTTGTAGGGCCAAAGCAGGGCTTTCTTGCCCTGCTTGGCGAGATCCTTGTCGAGCGCGATGACCTCGTCGAAGCTGGCCGGTGGGGTCTTCACCAGGGCCTTGTTGTAGATCAGACCCACCGCCTCGATCGCCAGCGGGTAGCCCCAGGTCTGGCCTTGCCAGCCAAAGGCGGCCCAGGCCGAAGGCTCGATCTCGTCGCGGATGCGCTGGCTCGGCTTGACCGGCACGATCAGGCCGGACTTGGCCCACTCCCCTACGCGGTCATGCGGCCAGCA
>JANNFB010000197.1:0-2014 GCA_031379365.1 Burkholderiales bacterium | reverse complement strand
AGACCTGACCTGGCTGGCCCGGGCCGGCGGCATGTTCGGGGGCGCCGAAGTGCCCTCGCACCGCTTCAATGCGGGCGAGAAGGTGCTCTTCTGGGGCGGTGTGTTCTTCCTCGGCTTCGTCGTTGTCGCCTCGGGCCTGGTACTCAACCAGCTGGTGCCGGGCATGGCTTACCTGCGCAGTGACATGCAGGTTGCCAACATGGTTCACGGCATCGCTTCGCTGGCGATGATGGCCATGTTCATCGGCCACATCTACATGGGCACGGTGGGCATGAAGGGCGCCTACAGTGCCATGCGCACGGGCTACGTCGACGAAGCCTGGGCGCGCGAACACCATGAGCTTTGGGCCGACGACGTTCGTGCCGGAAAGATTCCGGCCCAGCGCTCGGCTTCCGCCTCGCCCCCCCTGGCCACCCAAGAATCCTGAGAGGAGTGCCCGTGAAGCGCATCGTCACCCTGATTGCCCTGGCGCTGGCCGCCACTGGCGCCTTCGCCAAGTTGCCCACGCCCGTGCTGTCCGACGAAGCCAAGGCCAAGGCGGCCGAGGCGGCGGCCAAGACGGCGCATGGCAACAAGGTCGCCGACTTCCAGTTGTGTCGGTCGATGGACAAGGTCGCCGCGCGCTACCAGGCCGACGCCAAGAAGGCCGCCAAGGACATCAAACCAGCCACCGCCGCGCCGGCCTGTGCCGACCCGGGCACCTTCGTCTTCCCGCCGCCGGCTGTTGCAATCGCCGCTGCGCCCGCCGTACCGCCTGCACCTGCTGCGGCGCCGGCGAAAGCCCCTGCGAAGAAGACCTGAGGCCACTGCGGCTATAAGGGCGGCAGAGCCCACTGCGGTGGGCACGCAGACTGACGATACGTATGTTGCCCTTGCCTGACCCGCGCAGCACGCTCATGCTGCCCCACCTGAGCCGAGCCCAGGCGCCGTTGACGCGCGAGGTGGAAGTGCGTGACGAGTTCGGTCAACGGCGCAGCATCCAGATCCCTGCCGAGCGGCCCCTGACCCTGTTCGTCGACAAGCGCGAGGTCGTCACGCTGATGACTCTCGGCGCTGCGCCCGAATTGCTGGCCCTCGGTTACTTGCGCAACCAGCGCTTGGTCGAGTCGCTCGACGACGTCGAGTCGATCACGGTCGATTGGGAGGTTGAGGCCGCCGCAGTGAAGACGCGGCGCGGCGCTGCGCCCTCGATCGAAGCGCGCACCTCACGCCGCATCGTCACCACCGGCTGTGGCCAGGGCACCATGTTCGGCCACCTGATGGACGAACTTGACGCCACCCGCCTGCCTTCCGCGGCCACGGCTCGCATCCACCAGTCCACCCTGCACTTGCTCAACGAGGCCATGCGCAAGACTGACAGCGTGCACCGCCGCGCCGGCTCGGTGCACGGTTGCGCGCTGTTCCGCGGCACTGAGATGCTGACCTTCGTCGAGGACGTCGGCCGCCACAACGCCATCGACACCATTGCCGGCTGGATGTGGCTGCAGGGTGATGCGCCGCTGGGGCAGGGCGCCGACAAAGTCTTCTACACCACGGGTCGGCTGACCAGCGAGATGGTGATGAAGTCGGCCCAGCTCGGTGTGCCGATCGTGGTCTCGCGCAATGGCGTCACCCAGATGGGCTATGAGTTGGCGGTCAGGCTCGGCATGACCCTGTTCGGCCGCGCCAGCCAGCGCCATTTCATCTGCTATTGCGGCTTCGAGCGTTTTGATGCCGAGCCCGAGCCCGAGCGCCCAGCCGTTCGCATCGTGACCGGCTGAGTGGCCTGAAAGAGATGACCGCCTGATTCGCTAAGAGTCTCGGTCTGCAAACAGCCCTTTGCGGACGTTCGTTCCTGCGCGTTCGTGGGTCGCGCCGGCCGAGGCTGCCGGGTGCCCGCCTCCGCGAATGTCCTCCGCCCTGGGCTGCGCCCAGGGCTCCCCCTTGATTTCGCTGCGGCGGGCACCCGGCAGCCCCGGCCTCAGGCTTCGGCGTCCCTCCACCCGCGAACAGCCCAAGCACCTCGGATCAGGAC
>JANNFB010000172.1:0-23887 GCA_031379365.1 Burkholderiales bacterium | reverse complement strand
AGGTGGTGCGCGGTGAGGGTGGTGGCGGTGAAGCGGTCACTGGCGGCGACGTACTGCGCGGCCTCGCGAGTGGTGATGTGCTCGAACACCACTTTCAGCTCCGGAAAGTCGCGCCGCAGGGGTTGCATCACGCGGTCGATGAAGACGGCTTCGCGGTCGAACAGGTCGATCTCGGCATCGGTGACTTCGCCATGAACCAGCAACAGCAGGCCTTCGCGCTGCATGGCTTCGAGCGTGGCGTAGGTCTTGCGGATGTCGGTCACGCCGGCGTCGCTGTGCGTCGTCGCACCTGCGGGGTAGAGCTTGACGGCGACGACCCCGGCGGCCTTGGCGCGGGCGATCTCGGCCGGCGGCATCGAGTCCGTCAGGTACAGCGTCATCAGCGGCGTGAAATCGTGGCCGGGCTGACCGGGCGCCGGCAAGGCGGCGACGATGCGCTCGCGGTAGGCGACGGCCATCGCTGCCGTGGTGATCGGCGGCTTCAGGTTGGGCATCACGATGGCGCGCGCAAACTGGCGCGCGGTGGCCGGCAACACCGCCGCCATCGCGGTGCCGTCGCGCAGGTGCAGGTGCCAGTCATCTGGGCGGGTGATTGTGAGCGTTTGGGTCATCACCTTGATTGTCCCATCGGCTGCCCCGCGCACCGAGGCGCCCGCGTGCGCTGCGTGAAGCCACCGCGCACGACCCCGATTGCCGGGCGACCGACGCGGCTCTAGAGTGCAACCCTCGCCCTTGCCGAAACACACCACCATGCCGCCAGCCGCCCACCCCGCCGCGCCCTACGTCATGCGCGACCCCACGCTGCATGCGCTGGCACTGTCGCCCGGCTACAAGACCAGCGTGCTGCGATCGCCGCGCAATGCCCTGATCTCGATCAAGCATGGTCTGACGGAAGTCACCGCACCCGTGTTCTCGGCCAAGGAGCTGGGGCCGAAGGACGACGACCTGATCCTGAACTTCGCCAAGAGCGGGCTGCCTGTGGGCGAGCGCATCGTGATGCATGGTTATGTGCGCGACAGCTTCGGCAGGCCGGTGCCGAACGCCTTGGTCGAGGTCTGGCAGGCCAATGCCAGCGGCCGCTACCGGCATCCGAAAGACAGCTACATCGGCGCGCTGGATCCGAATTTCGGCGGCTGCGGCCGCGTGCTCACCGACGCCGACGGCCATTACCGCTACCGCACCATCAAGCCCGGGCCCTACCCCTGGCGCAACCGCATCAACGAGTGGCGCCCTGCACACCTCCACCTGGCCCTCAGCGGCACGGGCTGGGCCCAGCGCCTCGTCACCCAGCTTTACTTCGAAGGCGACCCGTTGATCGCCAGTTGCCCGATCTTGAGCACGATCCCGAGCGAAGCGCAGATTCGCGGCCTGATCGCGCTGCAGGACGCGGGCAATTTCGCCGAGCTCGATGCACGCTGCTACCGCTTCGATATCGTGCTGCGCGGCCAACGCCAAACCTGGTTTGACCAGTGAACCACCCCCGAAGCGCCTTCGGCGCCTCCCCCTCAAGGGGGCAACGCCACCGGACCGGCAGAGCCGGATCCGCGGCGTTTGCTTGGCCAGTCCGCGCACGTCAACCCCCGCCTCGGCCGGGCAACGCAATGGAGTCCTGAGATGAGTCAACAACCGAGCACGCCGCTGCAGCTGAACGAAACCGCGTCGCAGACGGGTGGCCCCTACGTGCACATCGGTCTGGCACCCGAGCAGGCTGGCTTCGAGATCTTCGAGAACAACTTCGGCAATATGCTGGTCGACAAGAAGACCAAGGGCGAGCGCATCACGCTGGAAGGCCGGGTCTTCGACGGCTCGGGCACGTTGATGCGCGATGTGCTGATCGAGATCTGGCAGGCCGATGCCAAGGGCCACTATGCCCACCCGGCAGATCCCAAGCCCTCGTCCTGGCGCGGCTATGGCCGCACCGGGGCCGACTTCGAGACCGGTCTGTACCGCTTCGAGACGATCAAGCCCGGCCGCGTCGCCGGGCCCGACGGCCGGCCGCAGGCGCCGCACATCGCCATGCTCCTGCTCGCGCGCGGCATCAACCTGGGCCTGCACACCCGCGTGTACTTCAGCGACGAAGCCAAGGCCAACGCCGAGGACCCGGTGCTGATGGGCATCGAATGGGCCGCGCGGCGCCAGACCCTGGTGGCCGAGCGCGAGGAGCGCGATGGCCGCGTTGTCTACCGTTTCGACATCCGGGTGCAGGGGCCGACGCCAGCGGAGGAAACGGTCTTCTTCGACGTCTGAAAGGCGTGGCGCGGGCAACTGACGCAGCCCGCCGTTGAATCAGCCCGCCAGCAAGTCCCTGTGCGCCGGCACAGCCTGGCGGAAGCTGGCGTGGAACTCGCTCGCCAGCTCGTGTTGCAAGGTGCGGTGGATCCAGGCCGCGCCTTCGGCGCGCGCGGCTTCGGCGCGGCCCGGCTCGCCCAGGCGCTGCCACACGCGCCACAGCCCATGCCACCAAAGGGCGGGCGCGCAGTCCTGTGGTGTATGGCCGGGCGGGCGCTGGGCGCAGGCCAGCGCGTGGCCCCGCGCGGCATCGGCCTGGCCGGCCGCCAGCGCGAGCTGGGCGCAGGCCCACTCGGCCGCCCAATGCACGCCGTGGTAGCCGTCGCGCTGCGCCCGGTCGCGCAGCGTCAGCAGGCGCTGATGTGCGGCGGCGGCCTGGGGTGCGGACTCACGCCCGGCGGCCAGTGCGGCATCGATCTCAATCGAGTCGCGCACCGGCCGCAGCGTGCCCGTATCGATCTGCGCCTGCGCCCGCTCGAGTGTGTCGCCAACGGCCTGGCCACGCCAGTGCGCCATGCGCGCACGCAGTTGCAGCGCACGAGCCAGCACCCAGCCGGGCAGAGCGGCGTAGCCTTCGTCGGCCGCCAGGTCCTGCTGCGCGCGCGCCCATTGCCCGATGCTGGCCCACAGCCAGGCGCGGTGCAGACGGTCCAGGGGTACGCGCAGCGGCATCTGCGCTTCGACAAGAGGCAGGTTGGCCTCGGCGAGCTCCAGGGCCCGCATGTATTGGCTCAAGTCGCGCCAGACCATCACCCGAAGGTTCCAGCCCACGCCCGTGGCGCCGCGCATGCTGTCGTGGGAGAGCCGTATCCGCTCGGCTTCGTCGAGCGCGCGCTTGGCTTCGTCGAGCTCGCCGGTATCGATGTAGCTGACGGCGAGGTTGCCCATGGTGATGACGTACTCGGAGTGCCAGCCCCGCGCCAGCGACAGTTCCATGGCACGCCGATGAAAGCTGCGAGCCTCCAGCGGCCGCTCGTTGTTGTCGAGCACGATGCCGTACTCGGTGAAGTTCGAAGGCTCGGGTTCGACGGCTCGCTCGACCGCAGGCCAGTGCGCCCGCAGCAGCGCCTCGGCCTCGCGGTTCTGCCCGCTCGTCGAAAGCGCCACCGCCAGGGGGGTGAGCATCTGCGCGAGCACGGTGTCGTCGCCCAGGCGCAGGGCCAGGCTCAGGGCTTCGCGCCCGTTGGCGACGGCAGCTGGCAGTTCAGCCACCTTCACCTGCACCGAGAACTGCTTGCCCAGCACGAAGAGCCGCTCGCGCTCATCGTCGGCGTGCACCAGCGCCTGATCGAGCGCATGCATGGCCGAGACCGAGCCATCGACGACCTCGAGCGCCTCGAAGGTTCGCAGCCAGAGCTCGTGGGCCGAGGGCTTGGCCCCGGCCGGCAGCCCGGCCGCGATGCGGGCGGCACGTTCGATGAACTCCGCCTCCTCGCGCCGGCGCAGCGTGTCGCGCGCCTGGTCGGCCGACTTGATCAGCCACGGCAGCGCGCGGCGTTCGTCACCCGCGGCCAGCCAGTGCCCGGCCAGGCGAGCAGGCTCGCCGCGGCGGCCTTCGAGATGCTGCGCCATGGCCTCGTGCAGATGTTGCGCGATGGCCTTGGGCACGCTGCGCAGCGTGGCTTCGAGCACCAGGTCGTGCGCGAAGGCGCGCTCGCGCAGCACCTGCGCGAGTTCGAGCTCGGCCCAGGCGTCGGCCAGGTCGATGGCGCGCCGGCCCAGCACGTCTTCGGCCAGCGCCGGGCTGAAGTCGGGCCCGGCGATCGCGGCCACGCGGGCCAGCGCGAGTGCGCCCTCGCTGAGCTGCTTGAGGCGCCGGTCGATCAGCGTGCCCACCGAGGCTGGCCGCGGCAGCCGCTTGCCGCCGGCCCCGGGCAGCAGCATCTGCTTGAGCGTCTCCAGCGCGAACAGCGGGTTGCCGCCGGTGTGGCGCAGCAGCCGCTCGCCGATCACCGGGGCGTCGATCTCGGGCAGCTTCAGCGACTGCACGAGTTCGATCATCTGCGCAGCGTCGAGCGGGGCCACGTCGGTGGCATCGAGCCGCTGCGCTTCTTCGAGCACGTCGCGCAGCGCACGCGCCGCGGCCGAGCCTTCGCCCGGGCGCTGCGTGAACACCCAGGCGATCTGCGCCAGCGCGTCGGCACCGGCCAGTGCGGTGAGCATCTCCAGGCTGGCGTCGTCGGCGAAGTGCAGGTCGTCCACCGCCACCACGCTCAGCCGCGCCTGCAGCAGCACCTGCTCCACCGCAGACTGCAACATCAACCGCTCGCCGCCTGCGGGCAGGGGCACCGCCGCCGGGCCGAGCGTACCGATCTCGGGCAGCAAGCGCGCCAGCGCACCCGGCTCGGGTTGCACGCGCTGCTGCTGGAGCAGGCGGCGCAGCAAACGCGCCAGCGTCGCATAGGGCACGCCGGCATCGCCGGCCTGGGCCTTGACGAGCACCTGCCCGGCCGAACCCTCCAGCCCCTCGGCCAGGAGCCGGCTCTTGCCCATGCCGGCTTCGCCCAGCAGCAGCAACGCACGCCGGTCGGCCAGGGCCTGGCGCAGGGCCTGCAGCTCGCGCGCGCGGCCCACCATGCGCGGCGGGCGCTGCAGCGCGGTGGCCCAAACGCGTGCCGGCGTCAGCGCCTGCGAGCCACGCTCGTCGACGAGCCGCATCAATGCCATGGTTTCCGCGCTGGGGCTGGTGCCGAGCTCTTGGTTGAGCATGCGCTGCAACACTTGGAACGCGCTGCGCGCGCGGGCCATGTCCTGGTCGAGGTAGTGCAGGCGAATCAGCGTGCGGTGGTGCGCCTCGGCCGAAGGCTCATCGGCCAGTTGCTGGCGCGCGCAGGCGATGGCGTCGTCCAGGCGCTGCGCGGCCTCGGCCTGCGCGATGGCCTGCGCAAATGCCCGGCCGCGCTGCTCGCGCTGCGCGCTGCGCCGGCCCTGCAGCCAGGCGTCGAGTTCGTCGAGATCCGGGTAGGCCAACCCGGCCAGCAGTTCGGCCGCGCCCGGCGCCATGTCGGCCGGCACCTCAAACACGGTGCCTGGGGCCAGACAGAGCGCCTCGGTGCCGGCCAACAGCTCGCGCCCAAAAAGCTGCCGAAAGCGCAGCAACTGCTGGCGCAGGTTGCGCCGTGGGTCGCCTGAGTCGGGCCACAGCAGTGTGGCGGCGCGCAAACGGCTGATGCCGGGCTCGAGTGCTGCCAGCGCGAGCAAAGCCGCAGCGCGGCGTTCGAGCACGGCGGTGCGTCCGTTGGGCAACTGCACCGACGGCTCGCCAAACAGGCAAACCCGCAAGGAGTCGGCCGGCGCATGGTCTTGCATGCGCGAATGATGGCCCAAGCCCGCTGCGGCGGTCAGGTCATCCCGTCCGTCAGGCCTCGCGCGTCCAGGCGGGGTGCGCTGGATTGCAGTCAACGCGGGCAGTCGGGGCTCGCCGGCTCCGGCTTCTTCGCAGCCCCACTCAGTGCGCCCAGAAATCCCCCCACGGCTGAGCCCACCTGGCGCCCGTAGCCGCCGCCAAGCACCTTGCTGCCGACCTCGGCCCCAGCAGTGGCGCCTGCCGCTGCGCCGTCTGCAGCCGGCGGTGGGCAGTCGACCTTGGCGCGGGCGGTGGTGGCCGCGGCGGGTGCCGCGGCCGGTGTCGTGGCGCGGGTTGCGGATGTCGTGACGGCTGCTGCGCCCTGCCCGCCCTGCCCGCCCGATGCACCGGCAGACGATGTGCCGGCACGCCGCAGCACGACCGTGATCGTGGCCTTGCCGCCGACGCGCCCGGGCACATCCACCGTGCGCGTGGCCTCGAAGGACTCGGCATCGCGCGGCATCTCGAACACTTGCACTGGCAGCAACGGCAGGCGCAGCGCCTTGCTGCGCTGCTCGCCGTCCTTGGCGTCGCTGCTGTCCCATTCGCCGGCAGCGGCGGGCTTGTCCATGCGTGTCACCTTCTCCACCGCGTAGCGCACCTGCGCGGGGTCGAACTCGATCGCCGGCGGCTCGAAGTGCAGCTTGCCGTCGACACGGTCGATCTGCACGAAGGGGTCGTTCAGCTTCGCCGCGCCGGGCCCTTCGGCAGCCAAGGCGATGCGCGTGCGCAGGTGCTCGACGCGGCCGAACTTGCCGGCACGCTCGCGGTTGATGTCGCCCGCGCCTTCACCGTCGGCCTTGGCCAGCCGCGCGGCGCTGTCCAGCACCTCCTCGGCGTCGAGCTTCATCCAGGCCGGGTTGCCGGCGCGGCCTGAGCGGCTGATCCACGAGTCGTAGCGCTGCTCGTTGTTCTTGTCGGGCATGTTGCTGGCCACCGCGCCGCGCACCTTCTGCGTGTAGTTCAGCGTGCCGCGCACCTCCTGCTGCACGCGCCACGTGGTCTTCTCGCTCACCAGCGTGTCGGGGCCGCGGCGCTCGCCGGGCTTGCCGATCTGCTGGCCAGCGGCCTCGTAGCGCACGCTGTAGTCGATGGCCCACTGGGCGTGGGCGGGCAGGCTGGCGACGGCGCAAAGCGTCGCCGCCAACAGGTCACGAAGCTTCAGAAGCTCGCTCATGTTTCATCTCCTCTGCGCGTGTCGAGTTCAGGGCACCGTCACCATCCCCGGCGCGCTGCGGTCGTTGCCCGTTCCGTCGCCCAGCGTCCCGCGCAGGCCGCTGCCCCAGGCGTAGACCACGTTGCCCGGGCCGATGACGAGCGCGTGCGTGTGGCTTGCCGACAGCGCCGTGAAGCCGGCCACAGTGGAAGGCACGGGCCGCGGGAAGGGCTGGTTGGTGGTGGCGCCGGGCCCACGCAGGCCGGTGGCATTGCCGGCACCCCAGCCGAGTAGCTGCCCGTTCTTCAGGGCCAGCGTGACGCCTGCGCTGGTGCCGGTGATGGCCGTGATGCCGGTCAGCGCCTCTGCGCAGGGCAGGCTGGCGCAGCTCTCCGCCTTCACAGGCAGCGGGCCGAGCGTACTGCCCCCGACCACGCTGCCCAGGCCGAGTTCGCCGTTGCTGTCGTAGCCGCTGGTCGCTACCGAACCATCGGCCGCCACCACGAACAGCGAGTAGTAGAAGCTCATGCCGAAGCTGCGCGCGTTGCCCCACGCGGCGGGCAGCAGCAGCGGGCCGCTCAGGTCACCGACGATGCCGCTGCCGCTGGCGGCAACCCCGAAACCGCCATACGGGTTGGCGCCCAAGCCATAGACGCGGCCGTCCTCCAGCGCGATGGCCAGCCCCGGTGAGCCCGAGGTCGTCTGGCCGGTGAAGAGGACCGCCGGGGGTGAGTTGGTCGGCAGGCCCGGCATCGCGAAGGCGACGCCGGTGGATTCGTAGCCGCGGGCCAGCAACGAGCCGACAAACCACACCGTCTTTGCCGAGCCAGCGTTGCAGTCGGTGGTGATGCCGCTGCTGTTGATGGCGCGGATCATCGCCAGCTGCTCGCCACCGCCGGCAATGGCGCAGACCCGGTCCACAGGCTGCGGCACATTGTTCACGCGCTCCAGCACTTCCACCGGTGCGGCTTCGTTGTCGCGCGTCAGGATCGAACTGCCGAGGCTGCCGTTGCCGTCGCCGCCGCGGCCGTCGGTGCCCGCGTAGGCGCGGCCCCAGTGCAGCACGCGGCTGCCGGTGGTTCCGGGCTCGCCCTTCAGGGCCCAGAAGCTGTTGAACCAGCCGCTGACGGCGCGCACGTCGCTCAGCACCGCCGGGTACATGCGCACTGGGCGCTGCGCCTGGTTGGCCAACAGCAGGTTGGCGTATTGCACGGCGCCGTCGTTGCGGTGCCCGCCGCCCCAGGCCCACACGCTGCGGTCCGGGCGAAGCACCATGCTCCACTCTTGGCCGGCGACGATCTGGGTGCCGGTGAGGGCGTTGGTCGGGACGGCCGCATTGACGGTGAGGGTGGCCGTGCTGCTGAGCGTGCACAGGTTGTTGGCCTGTGGCCCGGTGCACACACGCACGCTGAACTGCGCGCCGTTGTCGCTGGTGGCCGCGCTGCCGATTGAATAGGCGATGTCCGTGGCGCCAGTGATGTTGGTGCCGCCGCGCAGCCACTGGAACGTCAACGCGCCGTTGCTGGTGGCGGCCAGGCTGAAGGCCGCAGACTGGCCCTCGGTGAGGGTGAGGCCTTGCGGTTGGGTTGTGATCGCCGGTGCAACCAAAGGCTGCACCGTGAGCGTGGCGTCGCTGCTCGTCACGCAAGCTGTGCCGCTCTGCGCCCCGCTGCACACGCGCACGCTGAAAACCGCGCCGGTATCGCCGATCACCGTGGCAGCGGTGGTGTAGCTCGCGGCGTTGGCCCCGGCCACGTCGACACCTGCGCGGCGCCACTGGTAGGTGATGCCAGTGCCGGTGGCCACTGCTGTGAACGTGACGGTCTGCCCCTGCGTCACCGTGGCATTGGTGAGTTGCGTGGTGATGGTGGGTGCGGGCACCGGCGGGGCGGGGTCATCGACGTCGGCGGTGCCGCCGCAGGCGGCCAGGGTGGCGAGCAGGGCCGCGGCGCTGGCGAGGGTCAGCCGGCGGCGCAGGGTGTCGAGCTTGTGCATGGGATCTCCTTGACGAAGGGTCGGGGTGGTCGACTGGGGGTCAGAAGCGCAGCAGCAAAGAGGCGGAGAAGAGGTTCAGCGGGCCCGCTTCCTTGGCCATGCGCACGCGCGTGCGGTCCCAGTCGAGCCCGGCGGCCACGGTCTTGCTCAGGTCATACGACAGCGACAGGCCAGCCAGGGCCTGGGTGCTGGTGCTGCTGGTGCCTGGCCCGCCCACATTGGGTGTGAACTCACCCTTCATGCTGGCCACGCCCAGGCGGGCTGCAACGGCCATTTCGCTGCCCAGGGCGTATCGATAGTTCGCGGTGAGACCGAGACCCGAAGCCTCGGCCTGGCCCGCCACGTTGTCGCCAGCGGCCTTGAAGCTGCCCGCGCGCAGGTAGATCAACTCGGCGCCCCAGGCGGGGTCGGCCTGCCAGCCGGCGGCCAGGCGCCAGCCGGTGTCGCTCTTGTCGCAGGGGCCAGCAGCCCCACAGACCACGTTGTAGCGCGCCAGGCCCGTACCGGCACTGAGGTAGAGGTCCTGTGCCGCCGCGGGCTGCGCCAGGCCAGCTAGGCTAGCTGCGAACACGAGGGTGGCCATGCGTGCCGCCGAGACTTGAAATTTCACAGTGAAGCTCCGATGGGCGGCTCGCAGAATTGCGCGCCGACTCAGAGCAAGTCTGCGAGGCCGGGCGTCACGCAAGCGTCACGCGAACGAAAGCTAGACCCCCTTGAACGCGGGAGTTGTTCAGCCGACAGTGGCGACGGCTCGACGCCGATCACCGTGGGCCAGCTCGCCCTGGGCGAGCCTCAATCCCGGCGCTGAGCGTGCGAAGCGTCGACCAGCAGCGGCTGCGTCATCGCCGCGATCTGCCGCAGGCAGGCCAGGCACAAGCAGCCGGTGTAGCGGCCGCGTAGCTCAGCCAGCGTGGCCGCATCGAGTTGCAGCGTGCTGCAGGCGCAAGGCTCGGCGTCGTTGATGCCGCAGTAAAAGCCGCCACCGCAGCGCGGGCAGCGGTCAGCGGCGTGCTCAGGCACCGAACAGGCCCTTGAAGCGCTCGCGCAGCAGGTTCTTCTGCACCTTGCCCATCTGGTTGCGTGGCAACTCGGCTTCGACGAAGACCTGCTTGGGCACCTTGAAGCCGGCGATCTGGCGCTTCAGGGTGGCGATCAGGGCGGCGCTGTCCAGCGTGGACCCGGCCTGGGCCACCACCACGGCGACCACGGCTTCGCCGAAGTCCGAGTGCGGCACGCCGACCACGGCACTCTCGGCCACGCCGGGCTGCTCATTGAGCAGGCCCTCGACCTCGGCCGGGTAGACGTTGTATCCGCCGCTGATGATCAGGTCTTTGCTGCGGCCGACGATGGTGAGTACTCCGCGCTCGTCGAGCCTGCCGACGTCGCCGGTCTTGAACCAGAGGTCGGGCGTGAACTCTTCGGCCGTCTTCTCCGGCATGCGCCAGTAACCCTTGAAGACGTTCGGGCCCTTGACCTCGACACCGCCAACCTCCCCCGTGCGGCAGGGCTGGCCCTTGTCGTCCTGCACCCGCAGCTGCACCCCCGGCAACGCGCAGCCGACGGTGCCGGCTCGGCGCTCGCCGTCCTCGGCGCGGTAAGGGTTGGAGGTGAGCATCACGGTCTCGCTCATGCCGTAGCGCTCGACGATGGCCTGGCCGCTGCGCTCGCGCCAGGCCTCGAAGGTCTCGGGCAGCAGGGGCGCGGAGCCGGCGAGGAAGAGGCGCATCGAGGCGCAGGCGGCGGGGGTGAGTGTCGGCTCGGCCAGCATGCGCACGTAGAGCGTGGGTACACCCATGAAGACCGTGGCGCGGGCCATCTGGGCGATGGTGGCGCGGGGCTCGAACTTGTTGAACCACAACATCTTGGCGCCAGCCAGCAGCGCGCCGTGACTGGCCACGAACAGGCCATGCACATGGAACACCGGCAGCACATGGATCAGCACGTCGCTGGCCTGCCAGCCCCAGTAGGCCTGCAGGGTGCGGGCGTTGGACAGCAGGTTGGCGTGCGTGAGCATGGCGCCCTTGCTGCGCCCCGTGGTGCCGCTGGTGTAGAGGATGGCGGCGAGGTCGTCGGCCTGCGAGACGGCCGGCACCTGCTCGTCGCTGTGCCAGGCGGCGCGCTCGAGCAGGCTGCCGCTGCGGTCGTCACCCAGCGTGAAGACGTTCTGCACGCCGGCCTTGAAGGCGAGGGTGCTGACCCAGGCAAAGTTGCGCGGGCTGCAGACCACCACGCTGGGCTCGGCGTTGCCGATGAAGTACTCGATCTCGCCGGCCTGGTAGGCGGTGTTGAGCGGCAGGTACACCAAGCCCGCGCGCAGCACCGCCAGGTAGAGCAGCAGGGCCTCGACGCTCTTGTCGGTCTGCGCGGCCACGCGTGCGCCCGCAGGCAACTCGAGCGAAGCCAGCAGGTTGGCGATGCGGGCGCTGGCGCGGTCGATGTCACGCCAGGTGTAGTAGAGCGGCGCGGCGGTGTCGCAGGTCTCGATGGCCACGGCGTCGACCTGGGCCGGGAAGGCGGCGCGCAGGGCGCTGAAAAGGTTCTGGTGCATGTCGGTTCTAGAAACGTGGGGGGCGCTTGGCGTTGAAGGCGGCCAGGCCCTCTCTGTGCTCGGCGCTGTCGGCATAAGCGTAGTGGGCTGCGCGCTGCTCGGCGGCGGACAGGGCCGGCGTGGCGAACTCGCGCAGTGCGCGTTTGTTCAGGCGCAGGGCCTGGGGTGACAGCTGCGCGATGCGCGCGGCGGTGCGCTCGGCCTCGGCCGCCACCAGAGCATCGGCCACGACGCGCGTGACCAGGCCGCGTGCGCGCGCGGCTTCGGCGTCGAGCACGCGGGCTTCGAGCAGCAGCTCGCGCAGGGTGGTCACGCCCACCACGGCGGCCACGATCTCGAGTTCGGCCGGCGCCATCGGGAAGCCGAGCTTGGCGATCGGCACGCCGAAGCGGCTGGACGCGCCGGCGATGCGGATGTCGCAACAGGCGGCGATCTCCAGGCCGCCACCGATGCAGGCACCCTCGATTTGCGCCACCAGTGGCACATCGCACGCCAGCAGCGCGCGCAGCGCCGGCAGCACATCTTCCTCGTGAAAGCGGCGCAGGGTGGACTCTTCGAAGCGGAACTCAGTGAACTCCTCGATGTCGCCGCCGGCCGCAAAGTCGCCGCCGTCGCCGCGCACCAGCACCACGCGCACATCGCCCGCCAGGCCCTCAACATGAGCGCGCAGCTCGCGCCACATCGCCGCCGACAGCGCGTTCAGCTTGGTGGTGTTGGAGATCGTCAGGCGGGTGATGCCGCCCTCTCCTGCTTCGCAGCGAACCGTGCCCCGCATCAATCCAGCTTTGCGCCCGAGGACTTCACCACCTCGGCCCAGCGCTTGACTTCGGCCGACACGAAGCGGCCGTAGTCGTCGCCCCACAGGTTCGGCGTTTCGGTGCCCAGGCCGGTCCAGAGGGTCTTGAGCTCGTCGCTGCCCAGCGCCTTCTTCATCTCAACCTGCATTGCGGCGATGACCTCGCGCGGCGTGCCCTTGGGCGCCCACAGGCCGTACCAGGTGGCCACTTCGTAGTTCGGCGCGCCCACCGCCTTGGCCAGCGGCACCTCGGGGAAGCCCGGCGCCGGCTTGCCGGCGGCCACGGCGATGGCGCGGATGCGGCCACCCTTGATGTGGTTGGCTGACGAACCGAGGCCGTCGAACATCATGTCGACCTGGCCGGCAATGAGGTCTTGCAGCGCCGGCCCGGCACCGCGGTACGGAATGTGCGTGATGAAGGTCTTGGTCTGCAGCTTGAACAGCTCACCCGCCAGGTGGTGCGAGGTACCGTTGCCGGCCGAGCCATAGTTCAGCTTGCCGGGGTTCTTGCGCAGAAATTCGAGTAGCTCGGGCAGGGTCTTGGCCGCCACCTTCTGCGGGTTGACCACGATCACCTGCGGCACGCTGGAGATCAGGCCGACCGGAATGAAGTCGCTCTCGATGTTGTAGTCGAGCTTGGGATACATGCTGGGCGCGATCGTGTGGTGCACCGCGCCCATGAAGAAGGTGTAGCCGTCGGGCGCGGCCTTGGCCGCGATGCCCGCTCCCAACGTGCCGCCGGCGCCGCCCTTGTTGTCGATGATGAACTGACGCCCGACGTTCTTGGTCATCATGGCGAACAGCGGACGCGCGAAGGCATCGGTGCCGCCGCCGGGCGGGAAGGGAACGACGATGGTCACGGGCTTGTTCGGCCAAGCCTGCGCCTGAGCCCAGGGGGCGGCGACACAGGCCGCTGCGGCAGCAGCGGCCACGAAGAGGCGGCGGGTGACGGTGCGGGCGAGGGGGCGGGTCATGGGAAGTCTCCTGGTGATTGTTCGAGGGCCGGGACTCAGAGCAGCGCCGACACGGCCCGGCTGTGCGCCACCCGGCCCTGGCCAAAACGGTCGTGGTGAAGCTCGATCTTGGCCAGGTCGTAGAGGTAGTTGACCATCAGGCCCGCTGATTCCTTCAGGCCCCGCGCCGAGAGGTTGGCCTGCGCGTTCAAGCGCTCCAGCCGGGCGCCATTGTCGAGGTGAAAGCGCGCCACCGGGTCGCCCTGGGACTGAGGGGAAACGTGAACCAGGTAGTGGGCCGCCAGGCGCCACAGGGCGTGGTGCGCCAGGCCATCGAGCGCAGCCAGCCGCCCGGCGTGCGGCAGCAGCGCGAGATCGCCGCCGCAGGCCGCGCGCAGTTGGGTCAGCGCCTCGGCAGCGTCGCCCAGCACCGCCGTGTCGACGCGCTGCAGCCAGGCCATCAGGCCCGGGATCGGCGACAAGGTGCAGAAGGTCTTGAGCTGCGGCAGCTCGCGCTTCAAGTGCTCGGCAACGCGCTTGATGAGGAAGTTGCCCAGGGAGACGCCGCGAAGGCCGGGCTGGCAGTTGCTGATCGAATAGAACACGGCCACCTTGAACTGCTCGGCCGGGAGCGGCGCCGAGCGCTTGTCGATCAGGGGCGCAATGGCGCCGGCCATCTCGGGCAGCAAGGCCACCTCGACGAAGATCAAGGGCTCGTCGGGCAACTGCGGATGGAAGAAGGCGAAGCAGCGCCGATCAGGCTGCAGGCGGCGGCGCAAGTCGTCCCAACCGTCGATCTGGTGCACCGCCTCGTGGTGGATGATCTGTTCGAGCAGTTGCGCCGGCGAGTTCCAGTCGACCTTGCGCATCTCCAGAAAGCCAGGGTTGAACCACGATGACAGCAGGTGCAGCAGGTCGTGCTCGACGACCCGCCATTGCGGCTGGCGCGCGAGCTTCTCCAGCAAGGCGCGGCGCAGGCGCACGATGGCCGCAGTGCCGCCGGGCGCGCCGTTGAGGCGGCGGAACAGCTCCTGGCGAGGTGGCTCGGCCAGGCGGGTGAGGCGGATCAGGGCCTGCGCATCGGGCGCCTTCGCATAGTCCGTTGCGGCGGCCAGCACGGCTTGCGGGTCGGGGCTGAAGTCACTCGCCAGGCGATCAAAGAAGCGCGCGCGCTGCTCGTCGGTGAGGCCGTCGATGCGCTGGGCAATCTGGCGCGCCAGCAAGGGCCCGTTGGCCTCGCCGCGCACTGACAAAAGGCGCCGGCAGTCGGCCAACACAAGGCGCAGCGGGGCAGGATCGGCCATGGGGGTACAGCGGTGGGGGCGGGAGTGCTGGCAATTACAGCACTGCCAACGCAGATTCGGCGCGCGGACGGCGTAGCCGTTGCATGATGCGGCCTGCGCCATTGCCACCCTCCAGGAGACCTTCACATGCCACGCATCGGATTCATCGGCGCCTCCGGTTTGATGGGCCACGGTATCGCCAAGAACCTGCACGCCAAGGGCCACCCTTTGGCGCTCACCGTGCACCACAACCGCGAGCGCGTGGCCGACCTGCTGGCGGCCGGAGCGACCCTGGCCGCCTCGCCGGCCGAGCTGGCCGCCGGCGCCGACATCGTGTTCCTGTGCGTCACCGGCTCGCCGCAGGTGGAGGCCTGTGTCACGGGGCCGCAGGGCTTGCTGGCCGGTGCCGCCCGCGGCCTGGTGATCGTCGACACCTCCACCGCCGAGCCCGACTCGACGACCCGCCTGCGCACACTGTGCGAAGCCCAGGGCGTGCAGTTCGTCGACGCGCCGCTGGCGCGCACGCCCGTCGAGGCCGAGGCCGGCAAACTCAACGTGATGGTCGGTGCCACCGGCGCGCAGTTCGCCCAGCTGGAGCCGGTGATTCGCGCCTTTGCCGAGAACGTGCTGCATGTGGGTGAGCCAGGGGCGGGCCATGTCATCAAGTTGCTGAACAACTTCATCGCCCAGGCGCAATGCACGGCAGTCGCCGAGGCTTTCGCGGTGGGTCAGAAAGCCGGCGTCGATCTCAAACAGTTGATGGCCCTGATCTCGGCCGGGGGTGTCAACTCCGGCCTGATCCAGATGATGGGCAAGAGCCTCAGCGGCGACCTCGGTGCCCTGAAGTTTGAATTGAACAACGCGCGCAAGGACGTGCGCTACTACACCCACCTGGCGGAAAACCTGGCCGTGCCCACCGTCGTCGGCGAGGCGGTGCACCAGTCGCTGGCATTGGCCTGCGCGCTGGGCTATGGCGAGAAGTACGTGCCTTCGCTGGTGGAAGCGCAGGAGAAGATCACCGGGGTAAAGATCGTGCCCCGCTGACCGCCGACGACAAAGGCCTCGGCCGACGGCGGCCGGCAGAGCCGCACATCCCCGCCGTAGACCGCCGTGAAGCGTGCCAAGTCACGCGCGTTGTAGGCGTCGAGCGGCGCCTGCACCACGGCTTCTGCGGCCGGCAGCCGCATGTCAGGCCTTGGGTCGGTGGCCGAGCACGCGCGCAGGCAGCAGCAACACCGCGCGCAGCAGCGCAAACACGGCTTCCACGGTGATGCCGATCAGGCGCAGGGGCAGAGACACCAGCCAGATGACCGGCCACAGCACCAAGGCCAGCAGCGCCAGCGGCCAGCACAGCACAAAGACGATGCACCACACCGCAAGGGTCAGCAGGAATGTCATTCGCAGCTCCAGGGAGGCCAGGGCAGCAGCATTGTCGATCACGGCCGGCTTGGCGCGTGTTGTCGCCGGCTATGCTGAGCGGGTCGTCGCATCCAACGCGGCGCCGAGGAAAGACATGTCGCTGCAACGCCGCTGTTTCTTGTTGGGCTGGGCACTGGTGCCACTGGGTTTGCAAGCGCAATCTGCCCCCACGGGCGGCGAACAGGCGGCCTACCGCGGCCTGCATGCCGCCGCACAGCGCGGCGACGTCGCCGCCCTGCGAAAACTGGTCGACGAAGGCACCGACGTGAACAGCCGCGACGGCCATGGCCGCACGCCGCTGCATGTGGCCACGTTTGCGCGCCAGCGCGAGGCGATCCAGGTGCTGGTTGCCGCCGGCGCCGATCTCGGCCTGCTCGAGAACGACCGCTACGACGCCGTGACGATCGCCTCCGTGGCCGACGACGAGGCCACGCTGCGCCTGTTGCTGGCCCTCGGCGCCAGCGCCAAGCTCATCACCAGCCGCTACGACGGCACGGCCCTGATCGCCGCGGCGCACCTGGGCCACGACGGCGTGGTGCGCCAGCTGATCGCGGCCGGCGCGCCGCTCGACCATGTCAACAACCTGCACTGGACGGCGCTGATCGAAGCCATCGTCCTCGGCGACGGCGGTCCGCGCCATCAGGCTGCGTTGCGCGCGCTGGTGGAGGCCAGGGCCAATCTGCAGCTGGCTGATCGCAGCGGCCGCACGCCGTTGGCACTGGCCCGTGAGCGCGGTTACGCGGCGATGGTGCAGTTGCTGGAGCGGGCGGGAGCGCGCTGACACGGTCCGGGCGGCACCCGGCCGCTATCATCGGCGCCCGACCCTCGATACATCTCCCTTTGCAGTTCATTCGCCACCTCGACATCGCGCGCCGCTTGAGCGGCGCGATGCTCTTGGGCCTGTTGCTCGCGCAAGCAACGGCTTTGTCGCATGGCATCCGTCACTCGCCGTTGCGCGCGCAGGCGCAGGTCAGCAGCGCGGTCGAGCCGAGCGAGCACTGGGGTCATGAACACGGTGCGCCCGAGTGCCGGCTGATCGATCAGCTGTTGAGTGCGCAAGCGCCCGGGCCGGACCCGGTAGCGCTGCCCTGCCGCCCGCCGGCCGCAGCACCGGTGCCGCTGGGTTCGCTGTCGGCAAACCCCGGTGCCTCGCTGCGGGTCTACGAGGCGCGCGGCCCGCCTCAGGGCTGAGCTTCTCCGCTTCAGCCGACGCTCAGCGGCGTCGCCGCGAGCCCTCCCCTACCTGCAGCCGGTCCGTCGCGGCCGGTGAGGACTCTTGCCATGAAACATCCCTTGCTCGCGGCCCTGGTGGCCGCGTTGCCACCCGCGTGGGCGCAACAAACTTTGCCGCCGGTTGTCGTCACCGGCAACCCGCTGGGCGCAGGCGAGATCGCGACGCCGTCCAGCGTTCTGACGGGAGACCGCCTGGTGCTGCGTCGGGGCAGCTCATTGGGCGAGACCCTCGACGGCCTGCCCGGCGTGGCCTCGACCTACTTCGGCCCGAACGCCAACCGCCCGGTCATTCGCGGCCAGGACGGCGACCGCATCCGCGTGCTGAGCAATGCCGGGGCGTCGCTCGACGCCTCCAGCCTGAGCTTCGATCACGCCGTGCCGATCGACCCCCTGGTAGTCGAGCGCATTGAGGTGCTGCGGGGACCGGCCGCCTTGCTGTATGGCGGTAGCGCCGTCGGTGGGGTTGTCAACGCCATCGACAACCGCATCCCGAAGGCAGCGCTGGGCGCACCGTCTGGGGCCGTGGAAACCCGTTTCGGCGGCGCGACACAAGAGAGGGCCGTGTCGGCCCTCGTCGAGGCCGGCGCCGCCGGCTTCGCCTGGCATGCCGACGCCTTCCGGCGCGAAACCGACGACCTGCGCGTCCCGGCCTTCGACCGTCCGCTCGACGACGGCACCACCGAGCGTCGCACCCGTATCGTCAACTCCGCCAGCAGCGCACGGGGTGGCGCACTTGGGGGTTCCTTCGTCTGGCCCCAAGGCTACCTCGGCGCCAGTGTCGACACCTATCGAAATGACTACGGCATCGTCGCCGAGGACGATGTCACCATCGCCATGCGGCGCGACAAGCTGGCGCTGGCCGGGGAGTGGCGCTGGGCCACGGGCCCGGTGAAGACCGTGCGCGCTCAGGCCTCCAGTACCGACTACCAGCACCAGGAAATCGAAGGCACCGGCGCCGTGGGCACCACCTTCAAGACACGCGGAAGCGACGCCCGCTTCGAGGCAGTGCACCGAGCCCTGCCGCTGGGCACCGGCCGCATTGAAGGCACATTTGGCTTGCAGGTCGAGTCCTCGCGCTTTTCCGCCTTGGGGGACGAAGCCTTCGTGCCGCAGACCCGCACCCGCCAGGCCGCGGCGTTTGTCCTCGAGCGCTGGTCGTGGGGCGAAACCGGCCACCTCAGCGCCGGCGCGCGCGCCGAGCAGGTCCAGGTGCGGTCGCAAGGTGACGCTGACCCTTCAGCGCCGCAGTTCGGCCCGGCACAGGAACGCAGCTTCGCGCCGCGCAGCGCCTCCCTGGGCGCAGTGCTCCAACTCGCCCCGCAGTGGCAGCTGTCGTCGAGTGCGTCTTACACGGAACGTGCGCCGACCAGTTACGAGCTGTATGCCAACGGCGTTCATGCCGCTACCCGCGCCTACGAACGCGGCGACACGCAGCAAGCGCTGGAGCGCGGTCGCAACCTCGACCTGGCACTGGCCTGGCGCCGGGGCGCGGATCACATCAAGGTGGGCGCCTTCCACAGCCGCTTCGCGAACTACATTGCTCTGACAGCGACTGGCGAGCCCGAGTTCATCAACGATGCCGGTGATGCCTTCCCGGTGTTTGCTTTCCGCGGCGTGCGCGCCCGACTGCAGGGCGTGGAAGTCGAGGCCGCCTGGCGCTTGATCGAAAGCGGCGCGCACCGCCTGGACGCCGATGCCAAGCTCGACCGGGTCAGTGGCAGCAATGCCGACAGCGGCGAGCCGCTGCCCCGACTTGCGCCCCAGCGGATCAGCGTGGGGCTGAACTGGACCGCAGGCGCCTGGACAGCACGCATGGAAGTCCAGCATGCGGGCGCGCAGACAAGGGTGCCGAGTGCCGACGTCGGTACGCCGGGCTGGACCCTGCTCAACTTGTCGGGCAGCTATGCATTGACGTTCGGCGAGCGCGACGCCCTCATCTTTGCCAAGCTGAACAACGCCGGCAACCGCCTTGCCTTCAACGCCAGCACGGTCAACACCCTGCGCCCGTTGGCGCCGCTGCCGGGGCGGTCGCTCACCGTCGGCTTGCGTCTACCGTTCTGAGGGAGTGGGGGGCGGCCACCTGACTCGGCTGACCCCCTGGCATCGGTTCCGCGCTGAAAGAGGAGAATCTGAACTCGTCTTCACGATCCAGGCCACGACCATGTCACAACCCACCTACCCCTCGACCCAGCTCTTCATCGCCGGCCAGTGGTGCGACGCCGCCAGCGGCCGCACCCTGGCCGTCGTCAATCCGGCCACCGGCACTGAGATCGGGCGCGTCGCCCATGCCGGTATTGCCGACCTCGACCGCGCCCTGGCCGCCGCTGACAAAGGCTTTGCCGTGTGGCGCAACCTACCGGCGATCGAGCGCGCCAAGCTGATGCGAGCGGCCGCGGTACTGCTCAAGGAGCGCGCCGGCGAGATCGCCGCCATGATGAGCCAGGAGCAAGGCAAGCCCTTGGCCGAGGCCAAGGGCGAAGTGCTGTCGGCCGCCGACATCATCGAGTGGTTCGCCGATGAGAGCCGGCGCATCTACGGCCGCATCGTGCCGCCGCGCAACCTGGCGGTGCAGCAAATGGTGCTGAAGGAGCCGGTCGGTCCGGTGGCCGCTTTCACGCCGTGGAATTTCCCGATCAACCAGGTGGTGCGCAAGGTCTGCGCGGCGCTCTCCACCGGCTGCTCCATCATTGTCAAGGCGCCGGAAGAAACCCCGGCCTCGCCGGCCGCGCTGATCAAGGCCTTTGCCGACGCCGGCGTGCCGGCCGGCGTGATCGGCCTGGTCTACGGCGACCCGGCCGAGATCTCGGGCTACCTGATTCCGCACCCGGTGATCCGCACGATCACCTTCACCGGATCGACGCCGGTGGGCAAGCAATTGGCCGCCATGGCCGGCCTGCACATGAAACGGGCGACGATGGAACTCGGCGGTCACGCGCCAGTGATTGTGGCCGAGGACGCCGACATCGCCCAGGCGGTGAAGGCCGCGGGTGCAGCCAAGTTCCGCAATGCCGGGCAGGTGTGCATCGCGCCGACGCGCTTTCTGGTGCACAACAGCATCCGCGCCGACTTCGAGCGCGCGCTGGTGGCGCAGGCCGGCAAGCTCAAGGTGGGCGAGGGGTTGGCCGACGGCACGACGATGGGCCCGCTGGCCAACCCGCGGCGGCTGGCGGCGATGCAGGAGATCACCGCCGACGCCGTGAAGCGCGGCGCCACCGTGGCGCTGGGAGGTGAACGAATTGGCTCGACCGGCAACTACTTTGCGCCCACCGTGCTGACCGAGGTTCCGCTCGATGCGATGGTGTTCAACCAGGAGCCTTTCGGGCCGATGGCCGCCATCCGCGGCTATGACACCCTGGATGAAGCCATCGCCGAGAGCAACCGCCTGCCCTTCGGCTTGGCCAGCTACGCCTACACGCGCTCGCTGGCCACCGCGCATGCGCTGTCGCAGCGGCTCGACGTGGGGATGTTGTGGATCAACCAGCCCGCCATGGCGGTGCCGGAGATGCCCTTCGGCGGCGTCAAGGATTCGGGCTACGGCAGCGAGGGCGGACCGGAAGCGCTCGACGCCTACCTGGTCACCAAGTCGGTGTCGATCCTGATGGGTTGAGCGAGGGCCTCAGGGCCTTGCGGGCGGTGTGACCGGTGGCGGTGCCACCAAGGGCACCGCCCAACGCTCTTCGTGCGAGCCGCGCGGCGCGGGCCAGAAGCAGCACTGCGTCCAGACCACGCTGAGGGTTTCTGCCAACACTTGCTTGGCAGCCTCGCTGGTGCGCCACCAGTGCACGATGTCGGTGTCGAAAGGCGCGCCCGCAATGATGCCGATGCGGCTGGCATCGCCAAAGGCTTGGCGGTAGATCATGCGGGTACGGCGGGCATGGGCGCCGAGGCTGTAGACGTCGATCGCGTCGACGCGCAGTGAGCGCTGCTGCGCCCAGTCGCGCACCCAGACCGCACTGGCATAGGACCGGTCTTGCTTGGTGGCGGGCGTCGGCACTGCGTCCACACGCACATCGGGCAACCTCTCGCGCAGGCGATGTGCCGCGCGCTCGGCAAAACTGTCGAAAGGGCTGAATGACAGGATCGGCCCGCCCGACGTCAGCACGCGCGGGTACCCGCGTTCGCGCACGTAGGCGGCGGCGGCATCGAGTTCGCGCTCGCTCAGCCAGCCCTCGATGACGATCAGGTCCGCCGCGCTGCCGCTTGCGCCGGCCACCGGTTGGCTGACTGCCAGCCAGCCGCCGAGTTGCCGCGCAACGAGGATCGCCAAAGCGGCGAACAAGCCGAGCAGAACCAGCCCACCCCAGAGCGTGGGCAGGATCACTTCACGGCGGCGGAACAGCGTCGGCATGGAGCGGGAGTGTCGCAAACATACCGAGGCGGGCGGGTTGCCCCCCACCGAACCCGCGCGGTGCATCAACGTCAGCGGCTTCGCGAGCCCGCCACGCCGTGGGGCCGCTTACCCGGGGGATCAGGCCCCGGGGCGCCTCACGCTGTCAGATCTTCAGGATCTTCATCGCCTCGGCCAGCAGCTTCACCGACTCGTCGTGCTTGCCGGCCTTGTGCGCGGCTTCACCATCGGCACGCAGTTGCTTGACCTTGGCCATATCGGCATCGGCCAGTTTGACGCCGGTGGCCAGCTTGGCGTCGATCGCCTTCATGTCTGCCGGGCAGTGAAAGGCAAAGGCCGAACCGGTGGCCAGCGCAAGCAGCAGGGTGAACAGCACTTTCATGGCGAATCTCCAAGGGGTTGTCGAAAACACGTATACGACGAAGGGCAACACATCATTGCACGGCTGCGGACGCGCAGCGGTCCCTAGAATATCCGGCTCCTTTCCTTGAGAGCCTTCCATGAGCGGCCTGATCCGCATTCGCGGCGCCCGCCAGCACAACCTCAAGAACCTCGACCTCGACATCCGCACCGGCGAGATGACGGTCGTCACCGGCCCCAGCGGTTCGGGCAAGTCGAGCCTGGTCTTCGACACGCTCTATGCCGAAGGCCAACGGCGCTATGTCGAGACCTTCTCGGCCTACGCGCGGCAGTTTCTCGACCGCATGGACCGCCCGGCGGTCGACCGTGTCGACGGCGTGCCGCCGGCGATCGCCATCGACCAGACCAACCCGGTGCGCAGTTCGCGCTCGACCGTCGGCACGATGACGGAGCTGAACGACCACCTGAAGCTGCTCTACGCGCGCGCGGCGCAGCTCTACGACAAGCAGACTGCGCTGCTGGTGCGGCACGACACACCGGAGACGATCTATGGCGAGCTGCTGGCCCGTGCCGCCGCCTTCGCCGGGCCGCCCCAAGAAGGCGGGCCCACTCGGGGGGTGGGGGGCACTCAATCCAGCGGCGACCCGCGGCTGGTGATCACGATGCCGGTGGAGTTGCCGGCCGACACCTCGGCCGAGCAGATCGAGCAGTGGCTCGCCGCCAGCGGCTTCACGCGCGTTCATGCCGAGCGCACGGTGGGCAATCGAAAACTGCTCGATGTGGTCGTCGATCGCTTGCGCGCGTCCACGGCCGAGAAGGTGCGCGTGGTCGAGGCCATCGAGCTGGCGCTCAAGCGTGGCAGTGGGCGGCTCAACGTCTATGCCCAGGCGGAAGCTGGCGAAGAACAGCTGTGGCGCTGGTCCACCGGCCTGCATTGCCCCGAGAGCGACCTGCGCTACTCCGATCCGCAGCCGGCGCTTTTCTCTTTCAACTCGGCTTTCGGCGCCTGCGACACCTGCCGCGGCTTCGGCCGCGTCATCGGCATCGATTTCGGTCTGGTCATCCCCGACGAGCGCAAGACGCTGCGCAGCGGCGCGATCAAGACGATCCAGACCCCCGCGTGGAAGGAATGCCAGGACGACTTGATGAAGTACGCCGGCGAGGCCGGCATTCCGCGCGACACCGCCTGGACGCACCTGACCCCCGCGCAGCGCGGCTGGGTCATCGACGGTTCACCGAACTGGAACGGCAAGTGGAACCAGCAGTGGTACGGCGTGCGCCGCTTCTTCGAGTACCTCGAGAGCAAGGCCTACAAGATGCACATCCGCGTGCTCTTGTCGAAGTACAGGAGCTATACGCCCTGCCCGGTCTGCGGCGGTGCTCGGCTGAAGATGGAAGCGCTGCTGTGGCGGTTGGGCTCGAAGGCGAATGCGGACGCCGCCGTGCCGCCCGCCGACCGTTTCCTGCCGATCGGTGTGCAATGGTCACGCGATCAGCTCGAGAGCCTCGCGGGTCTGGCGCTGCATGACCTGATGCGCCTGCCGATCGACCGCCTGCGCCGCTTCTTCGACACCCTGGCCCTGCCCGACGCGATGCGCGACGAGGCGTTGAAACTCTTGCTCGACGAAATCCGCACGCGGCTCAAGTACCTCTGCGACGTCGGCATCGGCTACCTCACGCTCGACCGACAGAGCCGCACCCTGAGCGGCGGCGAAGTCCAGCGCATCAACCTGACCACGGCGCTGGGCACCTCGCTGGTCAACACGATGTTCGTGCTCGACGAGCCGAGCATCGGCCTGCACCCGCGCGACATGGGCCGCATCGTCGAAGCCATGCACCGCCTGCGCGACGCCGGCAACACGCTGGTGGTGGTGGAGCACGACCCAGCGGTGATGCTGGCGGCAGACCGCCTGATCGACATGGGCCCCGGGCCCGGTGAGCGCGGCGGGCAGATCGTGTTCGACGGCTCGCCCGACGACGCCAAGCACGCCGACACCCTGACCGGCGCCTACCTCGGCGCCCGCAAGCATGTCAGCAGCGGCATCAAGCGCTTGGTCACCGAGAGCACCCCGCGCCTTGTGCTCGAAGGTGCCCGCGAGCACAACCTCAAGAACATCACGATCGAGTTCCCGCTGCTGCGCCTGGTGGCGGTCACCGGCGT
>JANNFB010000143.1:0-3229 GCA_031379365.1 Burkholderiales bacterium | reverse complement strand
CGACCTGCGCGGCGTGCGCGGTGGCGAAGGCGTCGATGTGCAGACCGCCGTGACCTTGGATTTCGGCGCCGGGCGTTGGTCCCAGTTCCACTGCGGCTTCTTTGGCGACGGCGACAACAGCTTTTGCATCACTGGCGAGCGCGGCCGCATCGTCATCCACGGCGGCTTCTGGGAAGCCACGGCCGCCACCTTGCACCGTACGGGCCAGGCCGCGCACATCGCCGAAGCGCCGTTCCGCATCAACGGTTTCGAGTACGAGATCGAGGAGGTGATGCGCTGCGTGCGGGCCGGGCTCATCGAGAGCCCGTCGATACCCCACGACGAGACGCTGGCCGTGGTTGAGTTGATCGACGCGATGCGTGCCCAGCTGGGGGTGGTCTACCCCTTCGAGTGAGGCGCGCGACCGACCGCGGCAGTCGCGGCCTGCCGGCGCGAAAGCAGGTTCAGAGCGCGGCCGGCTTGCTCGCCACCGCCGCCAGCTTGGCCGGCTCGGCGCGCAGGCGTTGGCCGACGATCACCACGCGTTGAACTTCGGGCTCGGCTTGGCGCTTGCCGACGATGACCACCCGCTGCACCTCGGGCGCGGCCTGGCGTTTGCCGACGATCACGATCTGCTGCACCGGCGCCAGACGCTGGCCGACGATCTCGATGCGTTGCACCGCGGTCGTTGCGGTCTGGGCGTGGGCTGACTCGGCAGCCACCAGGGCCACCATGGCGCAGGCGGCGACGGCCATCGTGCTGATCGTGAAGCGGCTGTGGGTGAGTTTCATGGTGATCTCCTGGGCGGGGTGTTCGGTGTCGATGGCGTGACTTTCGGCGTTGCAGCCCTTTGGCGCGAGCGCCTTGCGACGAACTGCAGTCCTGCCACGCCAAACTGCTGTCAGCGCGGATCGACGGCGCCGCGAATCGCCTGCTTATGATCCCCAGGCCACCGCTTTCCACCCGCAAACACCATGAAAACTCCCGCCCGCACGCTGCTGCGCATCTTCATCACCGGCGCGCTGGCGGCCCTGCCGCTGGCGGCCACGGTGCTGATCTTCGTCTGGGCGGCCAACCTGCTGATCCGTTGGCTCGGCCCGGAAAGCGCGATCGGGCGCCTGCTGGTGTCGATCGGTCTGGGTGTCGGCGGCTCCGAACTCGTGGGCTACGCCTTGGGGGTGGCCATCGTGGCGGCCCTGATCTTCGGCCTCGGCCTGGTGGTCGAAACTCGATTGCAGCGCGGCCTGGCTGCGGCATTGAACGGCCTGCTCAACCGCATCCCGCTGGTGCGAAGCGTGTATGACCTGCTGCGCAAGATGGTGGCCTTGTTCGCCCAACGCGATGCCGACGGCAACGGTTTGCAGTCGATGAGCGCCGTGTGGTGCCACTTCGGCGGCCCCAGCGCCGCCGGCAACAGTGCGGCGCTGGCCCTGCTGGGCAGTGACGTGCCCGTGCTGGTGAACGGCCAGCGCTGCCTGGCCGTCCTGATCCCGACGGCGCCCGTGCCCGTGGGTGGCGGCCTGATCTACGTGCCCGAGCACTGGATCACGCCGGCGGACATCGGCATCGAGGCCGTGACCAGCATCTATGTCTCGATGGGCCTGACCTCGCCGCAGCACCTGCCGCGCGCCAAACCGCCTCAGTGAGGCAGACGCCGCGCGCCCCAGGCCAGCGACAGACCCCCCAGCAGGATCACGCCCAGACCCCAGCTCAATGAACTGAGATGGGCCACGCCGCCCACCAGGGGCGGACCGATGACCATGCCGAAGTAGCCGATCGAGGACACCGCCGCAATGCCCTCGGCCGCCGCCACGCCGGGCACGCGCGACGCGGCCATGAACAGGATCGGCACGACATTCGCAAAGCCGACCCCCACCACTGCCAGACCGATCAAGGCCACCACCGGCTGGCGCGTCGACAACACCAGGGCCATGCCGGCGGCCCCGAGCAAGCCGCTGCCGGCCAGCAAGCGCGGCGCACTGATGTGGGTGCGCAGGGCATCGCCGGCGAAGCGCGTCGCGGCCATGGCTGCGGAGAAGCTGGCGAAGCCGAGCGCCGCCAGGGCCGGGGCGGCGCCAACGTCCTCCTGCAGGTAGAGCACGCTCCAATCGTAGATGGCACCTTCGGCGAGCAGGCCGACGGCGGCCAGGCCACCCAGCACGGCCAACGCGCCGCGCGGCAGCCGGTAGCCGACTGCGGGCGCGACACCGGCGGGCCGCACCGGCAGCATGAAGGCGCAGGCCACGACCACCGCCGCTGCCACCGCAGCGCCGGCCACGGCCAACTGCAGCGCAGCCGGTACCTCGGCGCGGATCGCCAGTGCACCCAGCGCAGCGCCGGCCATGCCGCCGAGGCTGAACATGCCGTGAAAGCCGCTCATCACTTTCTTGCCGCTGACGGCTTCGAGCTCGCTGCCTTCGGCATTGATGGCCACATCGAACTGGGCGATGCCGGCGCCCAGCACCATGGCCAGTGCAATCAGCGCCGCGTAGTCGCTGGGCAGCAGAACAGTGCCCAGGGCCGCCGCCATCACGACACCCGACATCCAGGCTGCAGCCCGCGCACCCACCCGGGCGATCACGCGCCCCGCCTGGGTCAGGCACAGCACCGCACCTGCGGCCAGCGCCAGCAAGGCCAAAGACAAAGCGCCGGCATCGAGCCCGTAATGCGCCTTGACGGAGGGCACATGCACGCCCCACAGGCCGCCCAGCCCGCCAAAGAGCAGGAACTGTGCGCGCGTGGCCCAGCGTGCCACGCGCAGACGCGCTGCGCTGTGCGCGCCGGGCTCAACGGGCAGCGTCAGCACGCGGGCGCTTCAGCGCTGGCTGCGGGCTTTGCGCGAATCGATCTCGGCCAACTGGGCCTTGATCAACAACAACAGCACCCGGGCATCCTCGACCGTCATGCTCAGCGTGCTGCTCGGCTCGCCGCCGTCATCCCGCACAGCCGCCGCCTGCACCGTTGCATCGACGCGCGCGCGCACCAGGCCGTGGCTGTTGGACATCGACTTGATGCGTTGCAGTTCGATGGTGTGTGTTTTCATGGGTGCAAGGGTAGCGGAGCCACAGGCCCCTGGAAGCCGCCCGCGCGCAGCGTGATCACCAGGGTGTCGCGGTGGCCGGGCTGCGCCGGGTTGAGTGGCTGGATGGGCGTGGACTCGTGGATCACACGCGCATCATCGAGCAGCAGCGTGGTCCAGGATTCGCTCATCGTGAAGCGCAGGCCGGCGGGGCCGTCGGCTTCGAAGACG
>JANNFB010000073.1:0-4747 GCA_031379365.1 Burkholderiales bacterium | reverse complement strand
CCGCTGTTGAGCTGCACGGATGTCAGCATCCGCTGCCAGCTTGCGGGCTTGAGGACCGCGCGCGCACGAACTGCTGCGTCCCACGCGATCAGGTCGCGCACCGTCAGGTAGAGAGCGCCGTCGGCCGTCGTGTTGAGTGTGGGTGACACCCATTCCTGGTTCTTGACGGCACCACCGACCAGTCGGTAGCCCGCCGCGCGATTCGGCACCAGATCGGCTTCGCTGATGACGCGCGCCGTCGTCATGCCCAGTGGTTTGAACACCCGTTCGGCGAGCACGTCGCCATAGAAGGCACCCGACACTTTGCGCACGATGATTCCCAGCAGGACATAGCCCGTATCGCTGTAGTTCCAGCGCGCGCCCGCCGGAAACTCCAGACCGAGCGAGAAAGCAAAGCGACTCAGTTCCTCCTCGGTGTAGTCCTTCCGGTAGTCGAGCATGCCGTCCACATAGCCCGGAATGCCGCTCGTGTGTGTCAGCAGGTGCTGCACCGTGATCGAGCCCCACGTCTTTGGCGCATCCGGGAAGAACTTCGTCAGCGGGTCGGCCAGCGAGAGCTTGCCGCCCTCGACCTGCAACATGGCGGCCGCAGCGGTGAACTGTTTTCCGAGGGAGCCGGATTGGTAGACCGTCGCCGCCCCTGCAGGCACCTGATGCTCCAGATTCGCATACCCGTAGCCCTGGGCCTTGACCACGACGCCCCCCTTGACGACGCCGACGACGACGCCGGGTACGTTCTGTCGCTGCATCTCCGCTCGGACGAGGCGGTCTATGCGGTCGCCTGCTGGTTCCTGGGCGCCAGCGAGTCCAGCAGCAGTGGCCAGCACCAGCGCCACGGCATGCATCACGCGAAAGGCCGGAACCATCTGGTATCTCCTCGATCATTTGGGCCGCCGCCGTTTAGCCGCCGCCCGTGGCGCATCACGTCGGTCTGACGCGGGCTTCCCGAGCGAGCGGTGGCTGCGGCAGCGAGCCCGTTGCGCGATGTCATTGTGACGGCCCTTTGCCGACTTCCCCTTATGCGCATTCGTGCACCGCGCCGGCCGAGGCCACAGGGTGCCCGCCTCCGCGAATGTCCTCCGCCCTGGGCTGCGCCCAGGGCTCCCCCTTGATTTCGCTGCGGCGGACACCCGGCAGCCCCGGCCTCGGGCTTCGGCGTCCCTCCGCCCGCGAACAGCCCAAGCACCTCGGATCAGGACGGCGGGGTGCTCTGCGCAGCGAAATCAAGGAGGAGAGGCGGGCGCAGCCCGACTCGGGGGACATTCGCGGAGCAGAGTGCCCCGTCGTCCTGATCTCGCGCCATCTCGCGCGCGCGACACCGAACGACCGTGGTGGGCGGACCAGCCACGGTGAGGCTCAGAGGCAGCGATCATTCAATCGGTCCGCGTCGCGGCGCGTGCGCCGGTCAGGGAAGGTCAAGCTGCGGCTCCTGCGGGTGGCTGCCACACCGAAGGCAATCGGATCGCCGCGGTGCCCGCTCATTGCCGACTGCGGACAGCCGCTCTTGCCAAGGTGAGCTGAAGTCCCACCCGACTGCATTGCCACCCACCGCGCGCGCATCTGCCCTTCAGTTGCGCGCTCAGGCGCGCGGTGACGGGGTGCCGTCGAACGCTCCGGCCACCGTCGGCACGATCGCGTCTTCGCCGAGTACCGCGGCAAAGCCGGAGCGGCGAATCAGGGACAGCGGTTGATCGTTGACATGGGCCAGCACCAGCGCGATGTCCTGCTTTTTCAGCGTGCGTTGCAGCTGCTGCAAGGCGTCGAGGCCAGAGGTGTCGAGCAGCACCAGGCGGTGCATCTCCAGCACCACGGCCCGCGTGCCGGCGGGCAACTGCGCGGGCAGGGCCTCGATCTTGCCGACCGCACCGAAGAACAGCGAGCCCACCAACTCGAAGACGTGCACGCCGGGCGGCAAGTCGGCGCTGTCGTGCGGCTGCACCGTGAACAGCGTGCTCATGCGGTAGGTGAAGAAGACGCAGGCCAGGATCAGGCCGACCTCGACCGCCACCGTCAGGTCGAACACCACGGTGAGAAAGAAGGTGCCGAGCAGGATGGTGCGGTAGGGCAGGCTGAAGTGGCGCAGGCGCGCGAACTCGTGCCACTCGCCCATGTTCCAGGCCACGAACAGCAGGATGCCGGCCAGGGCGGGCAACGGCACCAGCGAGGCCAGGGGCGCGGCAAGCAACACGATCAGCAGCAGCGTGATGGCATGCACGATGCCGGCCACCGGTGTTCGCGCGCCAGCGCGCGCATTGGTCACGCTGCGCGCGATGGTGCCGGTGGCCGGCATGCCGCCGAACAGCGGGCTGACCATGTTGGCCACGCCTTGGGCCATCAGCTCCTGATTCGGGTCGTGGCGCGGCAGGTCGGTGACGTTGTCGGCGATGCGCGCGCACATCAGCGACTCGATGGCGCCGAGCAAGGCGATCGTCAGCGTCGGGATCAGCAACTGCTTGGCGCTGTCCCAGCTGAAGGCCGGCAGCGCCAGCGTTGGCAAGGTGCGTGGGATCTCGCCGAAGCGCGAGCCGATGGTCTCGACCGGCAGGGCCCACCACCAGGCGACCAGCGTCATCGACACCAGGGCCACCACTGGGCCGGGGATGCGCGAGACCATGCGCAGCGAACTGCGCTCGGTCTGACGCGCGGGCAGGGTGCCGCCCGCAAACAGCCGCGGCCACAGGAACAAGCCGCCGAAGCAGGCCAGGCCAATGGCCAAGGCATAGGGGTTGAAGCTGTCGAGGTGACTGGCCAGGGTGCCGATCTGCGAGAAGAAGTCGGCCGGCATCTTGTCGATCGACAGGCCCAGCAGGTCTTTCAATTGCGACAACCCGATCAGCACCGCAATGCCGTTGGTGAACCCGATGATGATCGAGACCGGGATGTAGCGCACCAGGGCGCCGAGCTTGAGCCAGCCGAGCAAGAACAGCAGCACGCCGGCCAGCGCGGTCGAGATCAGCAGGTTGGTCAGGCCGTAGCGCTGCAGGATGCCGTAGACGATGACGATGAAGGCCCCCGCGGGCCCGCCGATCTGCACGCTGGAGCCACCGAGTGCCGAGATCAGGAAGCCGGCGACGATGGCCGTGATGAGGCCCTGCTCGGGCTTGAGGCCCGAGGCGATGGCGAAGGCCATGGCCAGCGGCAGCGCGACGATGCCCACCGTGATGCCGGCGCCGATGTCGGCCAGCGCGCTGCGGCGGTCATAGGTGCGCAGTGCATCGACCAGACGCGGCCGGAAACGATGAAGGTTGAGCTTCAGCGTACGCGCATCCCGGGCGTCGCGCCGGGCCAAGGTTCGAGCACGTAGAGCCCCGGCTGCGCCTTGTCGTCGGCGTGGCTGGCGGCCAGCACCATGCCTTCGCTGACGCCGAACTTCATCTTGCGCGGCGCCAGGTTGGCGACCATCACGGTCAACTTGCCGATCAGGTCTTCGGGCTGGTAGGCGCTCTTGATGCCGGAGAAGACGTTGCGTGTGCGCCCCTCGCCGACGTCGAGCGTCAGGCGCAGCAGCTTGTCGCTGCCCTCGACCAGCTCGGCGTTGACGATCTTGGCGATGCGCAGGTCGATCTTGGCGAAGTCGTCGATCTTGATCTCGGGCGCCAGCGCTTCGCCGCCGGGCAAGGCCGGGGGCGCGGTGGGGGCCTCGAGCAGGGCCTCGACCTGCTTGGGGTCGACGCGCTGCATCAAGTGGCTGTAGGCGCCGATGGTGTGCGCGCCGAGCGCGCGCTGGCTGTCATGCCACTCGAAAGGCGCCACCTGCAGAAAGGCCTCGACTTTGATGGCCAGGGCCGGCATCACCGGCTTCAGGTAGATCGACAACAAGCGGAAGGCTTCGATGCAGACGCTGCATACATCGTGCAGCACGGCGTCTTGCCCCGCTTGCTTGGCCAGGTCCCAAGGCTTGTGCCGGTCGACGTATTCGTTGACGCGATCCGCCAGCAACATCACTTCACGCAGGGCCTTGCCGAACTCGCGCTCCTCGTACAGCTCGCGCAGTGGCGCGGCGTGACTTCGCAGCGTGTCGAGCAAGGTGCGGCCCTCGACGCCGAGGTCGCCCGACAGGCGGCCGCCGAAGCGCTTGGCCAGGAAGCCCGCAGCACGGCTGGCGATGTTGATGTACTTGCCGATCAGGTCGCTGTTGATGCGGGCGATGAAGTCTTCGGGGTTGAACTCGATGTCCTCGACGCGGGCGTTGAGCTTGGCCGCGATGTAGTAGCGCAGCCACTCGGCGTCGAGGCCGACTTCCAGGTACTTCAGCGGCGACAGTCCGGTGCCGCGGCTCTTGCTCATCTTGTCGCCGCCCAGCGTGATGAAGCCGTGCACGTTGACCTTGTCGGGTGTCTTGCGGCCGCTGAAGTGCAGCATCGCCGGCCAGAACAGGGTGTGGAAGTAGCTGATGTCCTTGCCGATGAAATGAATCTGCTCGAGCGCCGGATCGGCCATCGTGGCGTCGAACGCCTGTCCCGATTTATCGAGGTGGTTCTTAAGCGAGGCCAGGTAGCCCACCGGCGCGTCGAGCCAGACGTAGAAGTACTTGTCCTCGGTGTCGGGGATGCGGATGCCGAAGTACGGCGCGTCGCGGCTGATGTCCCAGTCGGCCAGGCTGACGTGGCCGTCCTCGTCGGCCGAGAACCACTCGCGGATCTTGTTCAGCACCTCGGGTTGCAGCCGGCCCGGCTCGGACGTCCACTGCTGCAGAAAATCGACGCAGCGCTGCGAGCTGAGCTGGAAGAAGTGGTGTGCGCTCGAC
>JANNFB010000069.1:0-12933 GCA_031379365.1 Burkholderiales bacterium | reverse complement strand
TGATGTAGCCCACGCGCGCCGCGCCGATCGGGCCGGCGAAGGGGATGCCGCTGATGGCCAGCGCAGCGCTGGTGCCGATGAGAGCAGCGATGTCGGCCTGGACTTCGGGGTTCAGGCTCAGCACATGGATCACGACCTGGACTTCGTTGTAGAAGCCTTCCGGGAAGAGCGGGCGGATCGGGCGGTCGATCAGGCGCGAGGTCAGGGTCTCGAGTTCGCTCGGACGGCCTTCACGCTTGAAGAAGCTGCCGGGAATCTTGCCGGCGGCGTAGGTCTTCTCGATGTAGTCGACGGTCAGGGGGAAGAAGTCCTGCCCGGCCTTGGGCACCGTCTTTGCCACCACCGTGGCCAGAACCACGGTGTCGTCGATGGTCACCACCACGGCGCCGCTGGACTGGCGGGCGATTTCGCCCGTCTCCATGGTGACGGTGTGCTGGCCCCATTGGAAGGTCTTGGTGACTTTGTTGAACAAGCTCATAGCAGCTCCTGCTTCAATATGGGCGCGGCATGCGCCCGGTGGCGGAGTTCAGAGCCTTTGGCGGGATGCCATTCCAGCGCTGCTGCAGCCCAAACGTGGCCAGCAGGGGCGTTGGAATGACACAGCAGCGCGTCGGGTTCCACTCTCCAGGATGATTCAAGAACAAAGAGCCTGCAGTCTGGTGCTCCAGCGCAGGCCCTTCACCCTTGTCGTGTCTTACTTGCGCAATCCGAGTTTCTGAATCAGCGCGGTGTAACGCTCGCCATGCCGGTCCTTCAAGTAGGCGAGCAGGCGTTTACGCTGATTGACCATCTTCAGCAGGCCGCGGCGGCCGTGATGGTCCTTGGCATGCAGTTTGAAGTGCGGCGTCAACTCGTTGATGCGTGCAGTCAGCAATGCGACCTGCACTTCAGGGCTGCCGGTGTCGTTGGCAGCGCGCGCGTTGGCCTTCACGACCTCGGCAGTTTGTTGGGTACTCATGACCATGATGGCGATTTCCTAGAGTCGTGGAAACCGCGGCCAAGTGCGCCGACGGGATGCGTCGGCACGGGCCCTTGCGGTTTCCGGTTCCACTTGCGGTCACGGGTGAAACCAACCCATGCCGTGCTTGTTTTCGCGCTGTTGAACAGCCCCGTTGCCGGGTGCGAAGCCCTGGATTATAGGGCAAGCGCCGCGGCCAGCCGCGCCAAGCCAGCCGTGAGGCGCGCCGGGTCCCGCGTCGCGAAACACCAACGCAGCCAGCCCTCGGCTTCCGGTCCGAAGGCCACGCCGGGCGCCAAGCCCAGTCCATGGGCAGCCACGAGGTGCTTGGCATGGCTCAGCGAGTCACGCTGGCCCGTGACCTGAAAGAAGGCGTACATCCCACCTTGGGGCACGGCAACACGCACCCCGGGCAGTTCCTGCAAGCCCCGGACCAGCAAATCCCGGCCGTCACGTAGCCGGTCGACCAGACCGGGCACGAAATCGGCTTCAAGCGCCAGGGCTGCCAGCGCGCCGCGCTGGATGAAGACGGGCGCACAGGAACTGTTGAACTCGATCAGCTTGCCGACCGCATCCAGGTGCCCTGGCGGCAGCACCAACCAACCCAGGCGCCAGCCGGTCATCAGGAAGGTCTTGGAGAAACTCTGGGCAACCACGAGCCGGTCGGCAGGCTCGGCGATATCGAGAAAGCTCGGCGCCGCCTTCTCGGCGCCGAACCAGACCCGCTCATAGACTTCGTCGGCGACGATCCAGGTGCCGGTCTTGCGACAGTGGTCGAGGAGAGCCTGCTGTTCCACCCGCGTCAGCGTCCAACCAGTCGGGTTGTTCGGGGCGTTGACAAGCAAGACCCGCGTCGCCGGTGTCACGGCCTCCAGCAGAGCCTGCAGATCGAGCGCCCAAGCCCCATCGGCATCGGGCGCCAGCGCCACGCGCTTGACGTTCGCACCGAGGATGGCCGGCTGCGCTGTCAGGTTGGGCCAGACCGGCACCACCACCACGACTTCATCGCCGGCGCCGGCCAGCATCTGCATGGCGATCATCAGGGCGGTGACGCCCGCCGACGTCACCGCGATACGGTCGACATCGACCGGGCGGTGCAACGCGCTGGTATAGGCCGACAAACCCTCGCGCAGCGCAGGCAGGCCCAGGTTGTGCGAGTAGAAGGTCTCGCCCTGCATCAACGAGGCGGCGGCCGCCTCGCGCACGGCCAATGGCGTGACTTCATCGCTCTCGCCGAACCAGAAGGCCAGCACATCGCTGCGGCCCATACCAGCGTTGGCGACTTCGCGGATGCGCGACCCCGGTAACTCCTCGATGGCGCTGCGCATGCCTAGCTCCCGGCCTCGGTACGGGCCATCTTGCAACTGTGGGGCATCTCGACCTCGGCCGGCTCGAAGCGGCGAACGGTGCGAAAGCCGAAGCCCGATCCTTCGACGTCATGGCGCACACCCGGTGTCCCGGCGCGGTCCATGATGCTCACGACCAAGGGCTGCTGGAACTGGTTGTCCCCCGCACGCAGCACCCCGCTGTGCAGACCGCCGAGGGTTCGCGCTTCGAAAGCCATGCCGGGCAAGGTGCGCGCCACGGCCGTCGGATCGGCGCTGCCAGCGCGCTCCATTGCGGCGGCCAGCATCTCGACCAGGACCTGCATGCGCACGTGAACATAGTCGTCACGCGGATCCGGAAACCGCTGACGAAACGCGGCATAGAACGCGTCCGAGGCCACGCCACCCACGTTGGGGTGCCACTCGGCCACCGCCAGCACCGCGCCGACACCGGCCTCGCCAATGGCCGCAGGCGCGCCGAGCGCATTGCCGTAAAAGGTGTAGAACTTGACGGCGGCACCGACCTCGCGGGTGGCCTTGACCAGCAGGGTCAGGTCGTTGCCCCAGTTGCCGGTGAGCACGGCCTGCGCGCCGCTGGCCTGGATCTTGGCCGCGTAGGGCAGGAAGTCCTTGATGCGGCCGAGCGGATGCAACTCGTCGCCGACGATGTCGATGTCTGGACGCTTGGCCGTCACCATCGCCCGCGCCTGCCGGTTCACGTGCTGGCCAAAGCTGTAGTCCTGACCAAGCAAGTACATCTTCTTCACTGCGGTGTCGCCGCGCAGCACTTCGGTCAGCGCGGCCAGGCGCATGTCGGCGTGCGCGTCGAAGCGAAAGTGCCAGGGGCTGCAGCGCGCATTCGTCAACACAGGATCGACGGCGGAGTAGTTCAGAAAGACGACGCGGCGCTCGGGCGAGCGCTCGTTGTGTTTGTCGATCGCGTCGATCAGCGCGGCCGCGGTGGCCGAGCTGTTGCCCTGCAGCACATAACCGATCCTTTGGTCGATCACGGCGCGCAGCGTCGAGAGGGCCTCTTCGGTGGCGCCCTTGCTGTCGAAGCGCAGCAACTCCAGCGGGCGCCGGCCACCGGGCACGGCTACACCCCCGCGCCGGTTCACGCGCTCGACGGCCCATAGCAGGTTGCGCCAGACCGCCTCGCCGGCGTTGGCGAACGCGCCAGAGAGTCCTTCGATCAGCGCCACGCGGATGGGAGTCGGGCTGCCTTGCACCCGCAGGGGCGTCGTGCTCATCGTCAGCGCGAGTGCCAAGGCCGCGCGTCGCGTCAGTCGAATTTGATCCATGTCAAAAAACAAGGCCCTTGAAAACAAAAAAGCCGCTGCCAACTTGAGCGGCATGGTGGTCGGCAGCGGGTTCTTGATGAACCAGCCGACCCCTCCAACCGATTCTAGGAGTTCACACCATGTTCCTCGTGCCCTTGTCCCCTTCCAGCCGCTCTGCCGCCCACTTCGCCCGCAGCCTCGAGCGCTTCTTCGACGACAGCGTGTTGGATAGGCCAGCCGCCAGCGCTGCCGCCGCCCCGCGCAGCCCGTCCCTGGACGTGGCAGAGACTGCAACGGGCTACAGCGTCAATCTCGACCTGCCCGGCGTGGCCAAGAACGACGTCAAGATCGCTATCGATGGCCGCCGTGTCAGCGTCAGCTCGCAGACGCAGCCTGAAGAAGTCAAGAAAGATGGCGAACGGTTGATCTACCGCGAGCGTTCGGCCGCCAGCTTTGCGCGCAGCTTCACGTTGCCCGAGGAGATCGACCAGGACGCATCACAAGCCAAGCTTGACAACGGTGTGCTGTCCCTGACCTTGGCCAAGAAGAAGGTAGCAGCTGCCAAGCAGTTGACGGTCAACTGACGCAGGCCATCAATCGATCGCGTCCAGCGCCCAGCGCGGCTTCACCTAGAAGGTGAAGCCGCGCGCAGGCACCGCTCGGCCAGCCTGCAGGCGCATGGCGGCGGCCAACGCAATCATGGCGCCGTTGTCGCTGCACAAGCGCAGCTCGGGGTAGTGCACCCGCACGCCGATCTCGTCGCAGGCCGCGTTCAGTTGTTGGCGCAAGTGCGTGTTTGCGCCGACGCCGCCTGCCACCACAAGACAGGCAAGGCGGCTGTCACGCAGGGCGCGCAGCGACTTCCTGACCAGCACCTCGACGATCGCCGCCTGGGTTGCGGCAGCCAGGTCGGCGCGCTGTTGCAGGCTCGGCGCAGCCCCTAGCTTGCGGGCCTGTGTCATGACAGCCGTCTTCAGTCCGGCGAAAGAGAAGTCGAGGTTGCCACTGTGCAAGAGGGGTCGCGGCAGGGCGAAGGCCTGGCTGTCTCCTTGCTGCGCGAGTTGCGCCAGCGCGGCGCCGCCGGGATATCCGAGCCCGAGCAGCTTGGCACTCTTGTCGAAGGCCTCGCCCGCCGCGTCGTCGATGGTCTCGCCGAGCAGCGTGTACGCGCCTACGCCGTCCACCCGCATCAGTTGGGTGTGTCCGCCCGACACGAGGAGGGCGAGGAACGGAAAGGACGGAGGATCGCCTGACAAGAAGGGCGACAGCAGATGGCCTTCCAGGTGGTGCACCCCGATCGACGGCTTGCCCAAAGCCGCGGCCAGCGCCACGCCAATGCCCGCCCCCACCAGCAGGGCACCCGCCAAGCCAGGTCCGCGGGTATAGGCCACGACGTCGACATCAGCCAGTTGGCGCGCGGCATCGCGCAAGACCTGGCGCGCGAGCGGAAGAACGCGTCGGATGTGGTCGCGCGAAGCCAGCTCGGGCACGACGCCCCCGTAGTCGCCGTGCATCTCGACCTGACTGTGCAGTGCATCGGCCAGCAAACGCACCGGTTCCCTGCCTTGCCAGGCCACGAGGGCCAAGCCGGTTTCGTCACACGAAGACTCGATCCCCAGGACATGCACGTGGCCAGTGTAGCCAGCGGCCGCTGCGCGTCGGAGAGCGTGAGAATTGGCACGCTGCACGCAAAACGACACAACTCATCGTCCGAAAAGAACGCTAAACCCCCCCTAGTTGCTTGGCTTGACGGGGCTTGGCGGGCTACTCTAGCGGCCACTGAACACAAAACGGGCCCTTGGCTGTCGCCGCCCGCCCACCTGCACCATGAAGGAATACAAGCTCGCCGCCTGGCCGGACCTTCCGGCGCCCTATCACCGCACGGTGTACCGGCGCATGCTCAGCGACATGTCCCATCGCTACATGTCGCCGCAGCAGCTCGTGCTGTCCAGCGGTGCCACGAAGCTCGAGGTGCGCCTGTTCATGCAGATGCTCAATGAGCGGGGCCTGTTGCGCGAGCGCGAGGGTGAGCAGGACTCCATCTTCGACTCGCTGCGCCCGATCGGCGACTGGTTTCGCCGCACCATCAGCGGCTCGGAAGTGCCGAAGAACTGAACCGCGCCGAGCCTGTTGGAACAACCCGCCGCGGCGGGTTTTTTCATGGCCTCAGTGGTTTTCCTTGGCGTGGTTGATGGTGTAGCGCGGGATCTCTATCGTCACGTCGCGATCGGACAGGATGGCCTGGCAGGACAGGCGCGAACTGGGCTCCAGACCCCAAGCCCGATCGAGCAGGTCCTCCTCGCTCTCGTCCATCTCGCCCAGCGAATCAAAGCCGTCCCGAACAATGACATGGCAGGTGGTGCATGCACAACTCAACTCGCAGGCGTGCTCGATGGCAATGCCGTTCTCGAGCAGCGCCTCGCAGATCGACGTGCCGCTGTCGGCGCGGATCTGGTCGCCCAGAGGGCAGTACTCGGCATGGGGCAGGATCTTGATGACGGGCATGGCGCTCAGACCTCTTCTATGCTGCGGCCGGCCAGCGCCTGGCGGATCCCGCGATTCATTCTGGCGGCGGCGAAGGCTTCGGTGCCAGCCGCGAGCTGCTTGACCGCGGCGTCCATGGCGTGGTGGTCAGTCCCCGCGGTGACTTCCCGCAGCGCGTCGATCAGCGTGAGCATCGAGTGACGCTCTTCTTCGGTCAGCAAGTCGCCGTCGGCCGCCAAAGCCGAACGCGTGGCCAGAGCCATGCGATCGGCGTCCACACGGGCCTCACGCAGGGAGCGTGCCGCTGCGTCGGCATCGGCCTCGGCAAAACTCTCACGCAGCATGCGGGCGATGTCGTCGTCGGCCAGGCCGTAGCTGGGCTTGACCGTGATCACGCTCTGCACGCCCGAGGTCAGTTCGTTCGCCAGGACTCTCAACAGACCGTCGGCGTCGACTTCGAAAGTGACCCGGATTCGCGCCGCACCCGCCACCATCGGCGGAATGCCACGCAACTCGAATCGAGCCAGAGAGCGGCAGTCCGCCACCAATTCGCGCTCGCCCTGGACGACATGCAAGGCCAACGCCGTCTGACCATCCTGGTAGGTCGTGAAGTCCTGGGCCTTGGCGGTCGGTATGGTGCTGTTGCGTTCGATGATGCGTTCGACCAGCCCCCCCATGGTCTCGATGCCGAGGGACAGCGGAATGACATCGAGCAGCAGGATCTCGCCGTCGGGCGCGTTCCCCGCCAGCTGGTTGGCCTGGATGGCTGCGCCAACGGCCACCACCTCGTCCGGATTCAGATTGGTCAAGGGCGGGCGTCCGAACAGCGCGGCAACCGCCGCGCGCACCGCGGGCATCCGCGTCGAGCCGCCGACCAACACGACCCCCTTGACCTCGTCACGTGCCAGCTTGGCATCGCGCAACACGCGCTTGACTGCGACGAGCGTGCGGTCGATCAAGGGACCCGCCAGGTGCTCGAGTTGAGCCCGCGTGACACTGACCGACAGGGCGCCATCGGCAAGTTCGCAGGCCAACACCACGCTGGATGCGTCGCTGAGCGCTTCCTTGGCCACGCGCGCCGCCATCAGAACGGCGCGGCGGTCGTGCGCGGTCTCGGCGACGCGACCTGCCGCGCCCAGCGCCCACGCCGCCAGTGCCGCATCGATGTCGTCACCGCCGAGCGCGGCATCGCCGCCGGTCGCCATGACTTCAAAGACGCCTTGGGTCAGACGCAAGAGGGAGATGTCGAAGGTGCCGCCGCCGAGGTCGTAGACCGCGTACAGGCCCTCGCTGGCGTTGTCCAGTCCATAGGCCAAGGCAGCCGCCGTCGGCTCGTTGATCAGGCGCAGCACGTTCAGCCCCGCCAGCCGGGCGGCGTCTTTGGTCGCTTGTCGCTGGGCGTCATCGAAGTAGGCTGGCACCGTGATCACGGCGCCGAACAGGTCATCGCTGTCGAAACTGTCTTCGGCGCGCTGGCGCAGGGTCGCGAGAATCTCCGCCGACACTTCCACCGGGGTCTTGACGCCGTCGCGCGTCTCGATGGCCACCATGCCGGGTTGATCGACGAAGCGATAAGGCAAGCGCTCATGGCCGGCCACATCGGCCAGTGCGCGACCCATCAGGCGCTTGACGGAAACGATGGTGTTCAAGGGGTCTTCGGCCTGTGCGGCGAAGGCCTCGGCGCCGATCTGGCGCCGGCCCCCTTCGAGGTAACGAACGGCCGAGGGCAGGATGGCGCGGCCGGCACTGTCGGCCAGGCAGTCGGCGATGCCATGGCGCACCGCGGCCACCAGTGAATGCGTGGTGCCCAGATCGATGCCAACGGCGATCCGCCGCGTGTGCGGATCTGGTGACTGGCCGGGTTCGGAAATCTGCAGCAGGGCCATGTCTCAGTCTTGGAGGGCGTCGAGCCTCGCGCCCAGGTCGGTGCGAAAGCGGTTGATGAACATCAGCGCGCGCACGCGCTCTGCAGCCAGCGCCGGCGCCCCCTGTTCGTCGAGCAAGGTCGCGAGCTGGCCGAGCAGGGCAACTTCTACAGCGCGCACTTGCGCATCGAGGCTTGCCAACGCAGCGTCGCCCTCGGCTTCGGCCAACGCCTCCCGCCAAATGATTTGCTGCATCAGGAAGTCAGCCGGCATGGCGGTGTTGGTGTGGGCGGCGATCGGCGCACCGCGCAACTCGCACAGGTAGGCGGCACGGGTCAGCGGCTCACTCAAGCGGCGATAAGCCTCGTTGACGCGCACCGACCATTGCATCGCCAGGCGCTGTGCGGCCGCGCCTTCGCTGCCGAATCGATCGGGGTGCGTTGCGCCCTGCAAGCGACGGCGCCGTGCATCCAAATCGGCTCGGTCGAGCGCAAAACGCTCGGGCAACCCGAACAAGACGAAGTCGTTGTCGTCGAGCCTCACAAGCATTTCTCTAGAAACAACGACAGGCCATTGTCGGGATAGCCCCCGAAAGGGCCGCGGACCCGGTACCCGCAGCGCTGGTAGAGGCGCACCGCCTCGTGCTGGTCACGCCCTGTCTCGAGCAACGCCACACCGATCCCCTGCGCGTGCAGCTCAGCCTCGAGGGCCGAGACCAAGCGGTAGGCGATACCTTGCTCGCGCAGCGCGGGCTCGACGAACATGCGCTTGAGTTCACCGTAGGGCTGGCCCGCAGTGGCGTCGTTGCCTGGCATGTGCCGCACCGCGCCGGTACCCACGATGCGCTCACCGTGCCAAGCCGCAAAGAAAGCGACCTCGGGCGCCAGCAATTCGGCCACCGACAGCAGGTGGTTCGCTTCGGGCGGATAGAGATCCGCGAGGTAGCGGTCGAGCGCGTCCAGCAATGCAACGACCTGAGGATGGTCGGCACGTTGCGGTTGGATCAGCACATCGGGGGGGGAGTGGAGCATGAAAAAGCGCGGCCTCGCCGCGCTCGCAAGCGCAGCGCAGGCGCTAGACGCGAAAGGACTCTCCACAGCCGCAACGATCCTTCTCGCGCGGGTTGTGGAACTTGAAGCCCTCGTTGAGGCCCTCGCGCACGAAATCCAGCTCGGTGCCCTCGAGATAGGGCAGGCTCTTGGGGTCGATCAGGATCTTCACGCCGTGACCCTCGAAGACATGGTCCTCGGCGGCGAAGTCATCGGCGTACTCCAGCTTGTAGGCCAAGCCGGAGCAACCCGTGGTCCTGACACCCAGGCGCACACCGACGCCTTTGCCGCGCCGAGAGATGTAGCGGCTGACATGCCGGGCCGCGGCTTCCGTGAGAGTGACTGCCATGGCCTCAGTGCGACTTCTTGGCCTTGTAGTCCTCGACCGCCGCCTTGATGGCGTCCTCGGCCAGGATCGAGCAGTGGATCTTCACCGGTGGCAACGCCAGTTCCTCGGCGATGAGCGTGTTCTTGATGGTCAGCGCTTCGTCGAGCGATTTGCCCTTGACCCACTCCGTCACCAAGGAGCTCGACGCAATGGCCGAGCCGCAGCCATAGGTCTTGAACTTGGCGTCCTCGATCAAACCGGTGAGTGGATTCACCTTGATCTGCAGTTTCATCACGTCGCCACACGCCGGTGCGCCCACCATGCCGGTGCCAACCGAGTCGTCGCCCTTGTCGAACGAACCGACGTTGCGCGGGTTCTCGTAGTGGTCAATGACCTTTTCGCTGTATGCCATGTCAGTACTCCGTCGAAATCAGTGTGCAGCCCACTTGATGGTGCTGATGTCAATGCCGTCCTTGAACATCTCCCACAAGGGCGAGAGTTCCCGCAATTTGCCCACGCGATCCTTGAGGGTGCTGATCGCGTAGTCGATTTCCTCTTCCGTCGTGAAGCGGCCGATCGTCATGCGCAGGCTCGAGTGGGCCAACTCGTCGCTGCGGCCCAGGGCGCGCAGCACGTAACTCGGCTCCAGGCTGGCCGACGTGCACGCCGAACCCGAACTCACCGCCAGGCCCTTCACGCCCATGATCAGCGATTCACCTTCGACGAAGTTGAAGCTGATGTTCAGGTTGTGCGGCACACGCTGCTCGGTGTTGCCATTGATGAAGACTTGCTCCATGTCCACCAAGCCGCGCAACAGGCGCTGCTGCAGCATGCGGATGCGCTCGCTCTCGACACCCATCTCTTCACGTGCGATGCGGTAGGCCTCGCCCATGCCAACACATTGGTGCGTCGGCAAACTGCCGGAGCGCATGCCCCGCTCATGGCCTCCCCCATGCATCTGCGCTTCGATGCGAACGCGCGGCTTGCGCCGAACGTAGAGCGCACCGATGCCCTTGGGGCCGTAGGTCTTGTGCGATGCCATGCTCATCAGATCGACCGGCAGCGTGGCCATGTCGATCGCCACCTTGCCGGTGGCCTGGGCCGCATCGACGTGAAAGATGATGTTCCGCGCACGGCACAGCTTGCCGATGGCCGGAATGTCCTGGATGACACCGATCTCGTTGTTGACATACATCACCGACACCAGAATCGTGTCGGGGCGCAATGCCGCCTCGAGCTTGTTCAAGTCGAGCAAGCCGTCTTCCTCGACCTCGAGGTAAGTGGCTTCGAAGCCCTGGCGCTCGAGTTCGCGAACGGTGTCGAGCACGGCCTTGTGCTCCGTTCGGACCGTGACGATGTGCTTGCCGCGCGTCTTGTAGAAGTTGGCGGCGCCCTTGAGCGCGAGGTTGATGCTCTCGGTGGCCCCGGAGGTCCAGACGATCTCGCGGGGGTCGGCACCGATCAACTCGGCCACCTGGCCACGTGCCTTTTCGACGGCCGCTTCGGCCTCCCAGCCCCAGGCGTGGCTGCGAGAGGCCGGGTTGCCGAAGTGCTCGTACAACCAGGGCACCATGGCGTCGACGACGCGCGGATCGCAAGGCGTCGTAGCGCCGTAGTCCATGTAGATGGGGAAGTGAGGCGTCATGTCCATGTCTGGTACTGCGGGTCTGAGGTGGATTACTTGGCGAGGGCTGCGGCGGCACCGAGTGCGAAAACCGAGTTGGGGGCGGTGATGCGGATCGGCTTGACCACCGGTATCGAAGAAATCGCGCGCTTGATCGGCGGCTCCACGATGGATACCCCTTTGGCCATCTGTTCGTCGACCAGCCCCTTCAGGGTGATCGATCCCAGGAAGTCGATCATCTTGGCGTTGAGTGCCGACCAAAGGTCGTGCGTCATGCACTTGCCCGCGTCGTCGCCCATGCAGTTCTCCTTGCCCGCACAGCCTGTGGCGTCAATGGGTTCGTCGACGGCGAGGATGATGTCTGCCACGGTAATGGCGTCCGCGCCACGGCCCAGGGAGTAGCCACCGCCCGGGCCCCGCGTGCTCTGTACCAAATCGGCGCGGCGCAGCTTGCCGAACAACTGTTCGAGATAGGAAAGGGAAATCTGCTGCCGCGCGCTGATGGCTGCCAACGCCACTGGCCCGTTGGTGGAGCGCAGCCCGAGATCAATCATGGCCGTGACAGCGAATCGGCCTTTGGTCGTGAGACGCATGAACTACTCCCGCAAGTTGAGCTCGGAACCGGCTTCGGTCAACCCAAGATGCGGGTTAACCCTTTGTTTATTCCGATCAGACTAGTCAAGTTTATCAGAAGCCGACTGTTTCGGTCGGGTTCCGCCCAGGAAGTTCCCTGGACTCGCGCAGCGCGGCAACAAAAGCATCGCTGGCACGCTCGACGAGGTCGAGCACCGCCTCGAACGCCTGCGCGCCGCCCTGGTAGGGGTCCGGCACCGGCGTGTCGGCAAACAAACGGATGACGGCGGGCGAGCCCGGTGGCTGCAGGCGCCGCAACTCTGCAAGGTTGTCGTGGTCCATCGCGAGCATGACGTGGAAACGGTCAAAGTCGGCGTCGACGACACGTCGCGCCCTGAGCCGTGACAGGTCGAATCCGCGCCGCAGGGCATGTTGCTGGGCCCGCGAGTCGGGCGGTGCGCCGACGTGCCAGCCTCCGGTGCCTGCGGAGTCGACCTCGACCTGGTCAGCCAGCCCAGCGACCGCCAGGCGCTGTCGCAGCACCGCCTCGGCTGTCGGCGAGCGGCAGATGTTGCCCAGGCAAACCATCAATACCCGCAGCGGCGGCGTCACTTGGCACCCGCCAAGGGCAGCACGTTGGTGTCGTGCCCGGCCGCCCCGAAAGCTTGCTCTCGCAGTTGAGCCAGCTGGTCGCGCACCCGAGCCGCCTTCTCGAACTCGAGGTTGCGTGCGTGTTCGAGCATCTGCTTCTCGAGCAGCTTGATGCGCTTGCCCAGGTCTTTCTCGCTCATGGCTTCGACCTCGGCCACCGCATTGGCGCGCTGCAGATCGTCTTTGGCGGTCTTGGCCGAGACCGCACCGTCGATCAAGTCGCGCACCTGCTTGACCACGCTGCGGGGCGTGATGCCGTGCTGGGTGTTGTGCTCGACCTGCTTGGTGCGCCGGCGTTCGGTTTCACCGATCGCTCGCGCCATCGAGTCCGTCATCCGGTCGGCATAAAGGATGGCCTTGCCGCTGAGGTGGCGCGCAGCGCGGCCGATGGTCTGGATCAGGGAGCGCTCCGAGCGCAGGAAGCCCTCTTTGTCGGCATCGAGGATGGCCACCAGCGAGACCTCGGGAATGTCCAGGCCCTCGCGCAGCAGGTTGATGCCCACCAGCACATCGAACATGCCCAGTCGCAGATCGCGCACAACGCGCGGCTTGGCATCACGCCGCGCAGCATCGTCAAGAAGGTGCGCGACCTGATCGACGGGGTCTACAGCGAAAAAGGCGCTAAAGACGACCTGAAATCGGCGAACGAGGTCGCTGCGGTCGAGGCGCTGAGCGAGAGAGACCTCGGCAAGCGCATCAAGCTGCTCGAGAAGCAGATGCTCGACCACGCCCGGAACCTCGAATTCGAGAAAGCCGCGCGAGTGCGTGACCAGCTGGCGCAACTGCGCGAGCAGGC
>JANNFB010000063.1:0-6585 GCA_031379365.1 Burkholderiales bacterium | reverse complement strand
TGTGCACAAGGCGACGGCCAGCGAGGTCTTCAACGTGCCGGTCGGCGAGGTCAGCAGCGAGCAGCGGCGTTACGCCAAGACCATCAACTTCGGCCTGATCTACGGCATGGGCGCCTTTGGCCTGTCGCAGTCGCTGGGCATCGAGCAGAAGGCGGCCAAGGACTACATCGAGCGCTACTTCGCGCGCTTTGCCGGCGTCAAGCGCTACATGGACGAGACGAAAGCCCGCGCCGCCGAGCTCGGCTACGTTGAAACCTTCTTCGGCCGCCGCATCTACCTGCCCGAGATCAAGGGCGGCAGCGGCCCGCGCCGCGCCGGTGCCGAGCGCCAGGCCATCAACGCGCCGATGCAGGGCACGGCGGCCGACTTGATCAAGCTGGCGATGATCGCGGTGCAGGGCGCGATCGACACGCAGGGCCGCGCCACCCGCATCGTTATGCAGGTGCACGACGAACTGGTGTTCGAGGTGCCGGATGGCGAAGTCGATTGGATCCGCGCCGAGGTGCCCAGCCTGATGGCGGGCGTGGCGCAGTTCAGCGTGCCGCTGCTGGCCGAAGTCGGCGTCGGCGCCAATTGGGACCAAGCGCACTGATTCGGTTTCGCCTTCAGATTGCCAGAGATGGCGTCTGCCAATTCGCACCACTCGTTGCAGATCTTCTTTCCCGCACATTCCTGGACCGCGCCGGCCGAGGCCACCGGGTGCCCGCCTCCGCGAATGTCCTCCGCCCTGGGTTGCGCCCAGGGCGCCCCCTTGATTTCGCTGCGGCGGGCACCCGGCAGCCCCGGCCTCGAGCCTCGGCACGCCTCCCCCCGCGAACAGCCCACACGTCGGATCGGGACGGCGGGGCGCTCTGCGCAGCGAAATCAAGGAGGAGAGGCGGGCGCAGCCCGACTCGGGGGACATTCGCGGAGCAGAGTGCCCCGCCGTCCTGATCTCGCGCAGTCGCTCGCATGCGTGCGCGAACGATGACGCAATGTCGTGCGCAGACCGCCGTTGCCAGCCGCTTGAACACTGACCGGCAGCATCCGTTGCTGGCGCGCCGCATGTCACAGTCGCGACACACGTCAGCCACGCCTTCGTCATAGGGTCCTGTGAAGCTATTCGTCGATGCAAGCCGATGCAACGCATGCAGAGCCGGCCGATGACCTTGACCCCGACGCCAGGCTGAGCCTGCGCACGGTCTGGATCTCCGACCTGCATCTGGGGACCCCGGGCTGCCAGGCCCAGGCGCTGCTGCATTTCCTCAAGCATGTCGAGTGCGAGACGCTGTTCCTGGTGGGCGACATCATCGACGGCTGGCAGTTGCGGCGCGCGTGGTACTGGCCGCAAGCCCACAACGACGTCGTGCAGAAACTCCTGCGCAAGGCGCGCAAGGGCACGCGGGTGATCTTCGTGCCCGGCAACCACGACGAATTCGCACGCCGCTACATCGACCACAACTTCGGCGGCGTCGATGTGGTCGATGAGTGGATCCACACCACCGCCGATGGCCGGCGCCTCTGGGTCACCCACGGCGATCTGTACGACGGCGTGATCCAGTGCGCCAAGTGGCTGGCCTATGTGGGCGACAACGCCTACGAGATGACGCTCAAGGTGAATCGCTGGCTGAATGCGCTGCGCGCGCGCCTGGGCCTGCCGTACTGGAGTCTGTCCAAGGTGCTCAAGCAAAAGGTCAAGCGCGCCGTGAGCTACATCGGCGAGTTCGAGACCGCGGTCGCACGGGAAGCGCTCAAACGCGGTGTGCATGGCGTCGTCTGCGGCCACATCCACCACGCCGAGTTGCGCGAGATCGAGGGCGTGCTCTATGCCAATGATGGCGACTGGGTCGAGAGCTTGACGGCCTTGGTCGAGCATGCCGACGGCCGCCTGGAGATCCTCGACTGGTCGGGCCGTGTCGGTGTGGCGGCGGCCCACGATGCGGCCCTGGCGCCGGCCGCCGCGACGCCGGAGCGTCTGCCGGCGCCGTCCGTGCCTGTGCCAGTGGCGGCCCGACAAGCGGTCGGCAGCCTGTCATGAAGATCGTACTCGTCACCGACGCCTGGTTGCCGCAAGTCAATGGCGTGGTGACCACGCTGGTGGAACTGGTCAACGGCTTGCGCGCGCGCGGCCATGAGGTTCACTTGATCGAGCCCTCGGTGCACCGGCGCTTCGCCTGCCCCGGCTACCGCGAGATGGAGCTGGCCTGGCGGCCCGGCAAACGCGTGGCCGCGCAACTCGATGCCCTCTTGCCCGATGCGGTGCACATCGCCACCGAAGGCCCGATCGGCGGTGCGGCGCGTGCGCATTGCCTGCGCCGCGGCTGGCGTTTCACCACCGCCTTCCACACCCGCTTCCCCGAGATCCTGGCGAGTGCGTTGCACCTCCCGGTGTCCTGGGGCTATGCCTGGTTCCGTCGCTTTCATGCGCCATCGGCGGCTGTCATGGTGCCATCGGCCGGTATGCTGGGGATTTTGCGCAGCTATCGGTTCGCCAACTTGCGTCCTTGGTCGCACGGCGTCGATCTCTCGCTGTTTGCGCCGGTGACCGGGGCCGACCTCGATCTGCCCCGGCCCCTGTGGCTCTATGTCGGCCGCTTGTCTTACGAGAAGAACCTCGAGGCCTTTCTCGGTCTCGACTTGCCCGGCTCCAAGGTGGTCTACGGTAGCGGTCCGCTGCAGGAGAGCTTGCAGCGCACTTATCCGGCGGTGCATTGGCGCGGCATCGTGCCGCGCAGCGAACTGCCGCGCATCTACAGCGCGGCCGACGTGTTCGTGTTTCCCGGCCGCAGCGAGACCTTTGGCCTGGTCATGCTCGAGGCCATGGCCTGCGGCACGCCGGTGGCGGCCTACCCGGTGGCGGGGCCGAATGACGTGGTTGGGCGCTCGCGCGGCGGCGTGCTCAAGGACGATCTGCGCGAGGCGGCGCTGGAGGCCCTCGGCCTGCCACGCGCCGGGGCCCTCGAGCGGGCGCAGCGCTTCGATTGGCAGCGGGTTTGTGACGAGTTCGAGCAGGGCCTGGTGCGCGCTGGCGTTGTCACGCCGTTGTCGCAAAAGCTTCATAAACTGGGTGCATGAATGATGACCGCGCTGCCGGGGACCGGGCTCGCCCCGTGTCGGCGGCGCCTGAGCCGAAGCCGGCGTCCGCCTTGCTCAACCGCGAACAGGCCATCCTGGCCTTCAACCGGCGTGTGCTGGCCCAGGCCGAGCGTGCCGATGTGCCCCTGCTCGAGCGCCTGCGCTACGTCACCATCGTGTCATCCAACCTCGACGAGTTCTTCGAGGTGCGCTTCGCCGATTACCTGGAAGCCGTGCGTGCCTCCGACGACCCGGCCTCGCGCCGCGACATGGACGAGCTCGCGGCCAGTGCCCACCAGTTGATCGACGCGCAGTACGCGCTGTTCAACGAGCGCGTGATGCCCGCGCTGGCCCAGGCCGGCCTGGTGGTCATCAATCACGCCCAGCGCAACGCAGCGCAGCGCCGCTGGGTGGCCCGCTTTTTCGAGAGCCAGGTGCGGCCCCTGCTGGTGCCGGTGGGGCTGGACCCGGCCCACCCCTTTCCCTTGGTGGCGAACAAGAGCCTGAACTTCATTGTCCGCCTGGGTGGGCGCGACGCCTTCGGGCGCGAGAACCGCATTGCCATCGTCAAGGTACCGCGCTCCCTGCCGCGCGTGATGCGCCTGCCCGACAACCTGTGCCAGCCTGGTCAGCAGGGCTTCGTGCTGTTGTCCAGCGTGATCCGCGCCCACCTCGAGTCGCTCTTCGCGGGGCGCAAGGTCGAGGCTTTCTCGCAGTTTCGCGTCACCCGCGACTCCGATCTCGAAGTCGACGAGGACGATGTCACCAACCTGCGCCAGGCCTTGCGCTCGGGGTTGACGACGCGCCACTTCGGCCAGGCCATCCGCCTCGAAGTGGTCAGCACCTGCCCGCTGGAGCTGTCACAACTGCTGCTCGAGCAGTTCAGCTTGCCCGAGGCGGCGCTGTACCGCGTCAACGGCCCCGTCAACCTGGTGCGCCTGGCCCAGCTGATCGACAACGCCAGCACCGACCCGGGCGCGGCGGCGGCCGGCCGGCCGGCTTTGCACTTCGTGCCGCACGAGCCGTCGTGGCCGCAGGGGCGGCTGGCGCGCGGCGAGTCGATCTTTGCGCGTCTGGCCAGCCACGGCGATGTATTGCTGCATCACCCCTTCGAGAGTTTCGAGCCCGTCATCGCCTTTCTGCGCGAGGCGGTGCACGACCCCGATGTGCTGGCCATCAAGCAGACGGTCTACCGCACTGGCGCCGACAGCGTGCTGATGGAGTTGCTGATCGAGGCGGCGCGGCGCGGCAAGGAAGTGATGGTGGTGGTGGAGTTGAAGGCGCGCTTCGACGAAGAGGCCAACATCAACTGGGCCGAACGGCTCGAAGCGGTGGGCGCCCAGGTGGTCTACGGCATCGTCGGCCTGAAGACACACGCCAAGCTGCTGCTCGTCACCCGCCGCGAGGGCGCCCGCCTGCGCCGCTATGCCCACCTCTCCACCGGCAACTACAACCCGCGCACGGCGCGGCTGTACACCGACGTCGGCTACCTGACCGCCAATGCCGAGATTGCCGCCGACGCCGACGCGGTGTTCCAGCAACTGGCCAGCCTGACCAAGACCAAGGCGCCGCGCCAACTGCTGACAGCACCTTTCGTCCTGCACCCGCGCATGGTGGCCACGGTGGCGCGCGTGGCGGCGGCAGCACGGGCCGGCCAGCCCGCGCGCATCGTGCTCAAGCTCAACGCCCTGACCGACCCGGCGCTCATCGGGGCCCTGCTCAGCGCCGGCCAGGCGGGCGCGCGCATCGACCTCATCGTGCGCGGCGCCTGCCTGCTCGCGCCGGGTGTGGCGGGGGTCAGCGACAACATCCAGGTGCGCTCCATCGTCGGCCGCTTCCTCGAACACACGCGGGTGCTCTACTTTCGCTGGGGGCCGGGCGAGGCGGACGAGGCGCTGTACCTGTCGAGCGCCGACTGGATGAGTCGCAACATGTTCCGCCGCATCGAAGTGGCCTGGCCGCTGCATGACGCCCGGATGCGCCAGCGCGTGATCGACGAATGCCTGGTGCCCTACCTGCACGATGGCCTGGATGCCTGGGCCCAGCAGGGCGACGGCAGCTACCGCCGCGTGGGCCACAGCGGCCACAGTGCCCAGCAGGCCCTCATGCGCCTGTACGGTCCGCACGGGCCCTGACGGACAAGCCTGGAGGCCGTGCGATGGACCTGATCCTGTGGCGTCATGCGGAGGCCAGCGAAGCCGAAGACGGTGGCCCCGATCTCGACCGCGCCTTGACCGCGCGCGGCGAGCGCCACGCCGCGCGCATGGCGCATTGGCTCAACCAGCACCTGCCGGCGACCACCCGCATCCTCGTCAGCCCGGCGCGGCGCTGCCAGCAGACGGCGCTGGCACTCGAGCGCAAGTTCAAGACCGTGCCGGCCCTGGGCACCGACGGCAATGTGCCCGGCCTGCTGACCACGGTGCGCTGGCCCGATGCCAAGGAGCCCGTGCTCGTCATCGGCCACCAGCCCACCCTGGGCCTGGCCGCGGCCTACCTGCTGGCAGGCGTGGCCCAGCCCTGGAGCGTGAAGAAGGGCGCCGTGTGGTGGCTGCGTCGCCGCGACCGGGCCGGCGACGACCAGACCGTGCTGGTGACCGTGCGCGGGCCGGAGAACGTCTAGAGTTTGATGCGGCCGCGCCAGACGTCGCGGTACATCACCCAGTCGCCGACGGCGCTGTACAGCGGGTACTTGAAGGTCGCCGGGCGGTTCTTCTCGAACACGCAGTGGCCGATCCAGGCCAGGCCGTAGACGCTGATCAGGCCATAAACGATGTACTGTGGGCGTCCGGTGACCAGCAGCATGGCCACGCAGATCAAGGCCAGCGTCGAGCCCACGAAGTGCAGGCGGCGGCAGGTCCGGTTGCGGTGCTCGCCGAGATAGAAAGGGTAGAACTCGGCGAAGCTCTTGAAGGCGGGGGTCATGGGGGTCCTCCGATGAGGGCGGTGCGCAGTGCATGCAACACACCGTCAGGGCACTCCTGCATCATGAAGTGCCCGCACGGTACGGTGTGCACCGGCGCCTTCAGGGCGGCGGCCACTGCGCTGGCGCCGCGCGGCAGCGTCATCTGATCCTGCGTGGCCAGCACCAGATGGGCTGGGCAGCGAACCTGCGCGGCCGCCGCCAGGCCGTTGGTGTAGGCGTTGCAGGCCGAGAAATCGGTGTGGAACAACAGCGGGTCGCAGCCATGCGCGAACACCTGGCGCATCAGCGCGCGGCTGCCCCCCCGCAGCCAGACGCCGGGGCCGGGGTAGGAGGGTTTGGCAGCCAGGGTCGAGTGCGAGTACATCACCACCCGGTCGATCGCCGCCAGCGTGTCGCTGCGGCCCAGATCGAGCAGGGCCTGCGGCACCGGCATGGGCACGGCGGTGCCGAGCATCGCCAGATGGGTGGCGCGCCCGGGCGCCCGCGCCGCGGCTTCGAGCGCGACGAGCGAGCCCAGGCTGTGGCCGGTGAGCGCCGCTTGTTCGACACCGGCCGCGTCGAGCAGCGCGAGCAGCCAGTCGGCCATGACCTCGACACTGGCCAGCGCT
>JANNFB010000053.1:0-2760 GCA_031379365.1 Burkholderiales bacterium | reverse complement strand
GCCTTCAGCGTCGTGTCCAACCCCGAGTTCCTGAAGGAAGGCGCGGCGGTCGAGGACTTCACGCGGCCCGACCGCATCGTGATCGGCTCGGACGACGCCGGTGCTACCGCCGTGATGCGCGAGCTCTACGCCCCCTTCGGTCGCAACCATGAGCGTCTGATGGTGATGGACGTGCGCTCGGCCGAGATGACGAAGTACGTGGCCAATGCCATGCTGGCCACCCGCATCAGCTTCATGAACGAGATGGCCCTCTTGGCCGGCGACCTCGGCGCCGACATCGACGCCGTGCGCCGCGGCATCGGCAGCGACGAGCGCATCGGCCGCCACTTCCTGTACGCCGGCTGCGGCTTCGGCGGCTCCTGCTTTCCGAAAGACCTGCGCGCGTTGATGAAGAGCGCGCAGGACCAGGGCCGCGAACTGTCCTTGTTGCGCGCGGTCGAGGCCGTGAACGAAGCCCAGAAGACGCTGATGGGCCAGCAGGCCGTCGCCCGCTTCGGCGACGACCTGAGCGGCCGCTCATTCGCCGTCTGGGGCCTGGCCTTCAAACCCAACACCGACGATGTGCGCGAGGCGCCAAGCCGGGTGCTGATCGAAGAGCTGCTCGAGCGCGGCGCCCAGGTGCAGGCCTACGACCCCGTGGCCACCGCCTCCACACAGCGCGCCCTGGGCAGCCGCCAGCGGCTGACCTACGCCGGGCGTGCCATGCATGCGCTCGAAGGCGCCGATGCGCTGTTCATCGCCACAGAGTGGACGGAGTTCCGCAGCCCCGACTTCGACAGCATGCGCGCGGCGATGCGCCAGCCGGTGGTGTTCGACGGCCGCAACCTCTACGACCCCGCAACCATGCGCAGCCACGGTTTCGAATACCGCGGCGTCGGACGTTGAGCTGGTGCAACGCAGGGGGGGCGATGCACCTCGCGCGTCTCGGTCGGTGTTTGCCGATGAGGGCAAGTCTTAGCACGGGGCCACTGGGAGGGCCGCACGCGTAGCATGGCCTCACAGCGTCCGGGTGGACGCTGACTGAGCGCCCGCGAGATGATTTTGGTTTTGAGGGGCCCCATGAGGGGCCCCGGTCGTCAAAGGCTCTGTATGCCCTATAAAACCTTGATGGGTGGCGGAAGCGGTGGAATCTAACTCGCCGTCCAGCCCAGTCCGGCGGCATCCATAAAACGGGCTGCGAAGCTAGCATCCATGCGGATTTAAGCGAAATTCTTGTCTAGCCCCGTCCAATCGCATACATTCCAATCCACGCAACGAACGTGGGTAGAAAAGTGGGTAATGGAGTTGGGCGGACGATTCACAAGCTGTCGGCGACGCAGGTGGCCAAGCGTGCCAAGCCTGGCTATGTCGGCGACGGCGGCGGCCTTTGGCTGCAGGTATCGCCCGCGCTCACGAAGAGCTGGATCTTCCGGTTCACCCTGAATGGCAAGTCGCGCGAGATGGGCTTGGGCGCGGTGCACACGCTCTCACTCGCTGAGGCGCGCGACAAGGCCCGCGAGCAGCGCCAGATACTGCTGGAGGGCATCGACCCTATCGAGGCGCGCGGCGCGAGCCGGCGCACCGTCATCGCCGCCGCGGCCCATGCTGTGACGTTCAAGGCCGAGGCCGAGGCTTACATCGAGGCGCACAGGGCAGGGTGGAAGAACGTCAAACATGGCGACCAGTGGGCCAACACCCTGGAGACCTACGCTTACCCGCACATCGGTGACATGCTGGTGGCCGACATCGAGACCGCTCACGTCCTGCAGTGCCTGCAGCCGATCTGGACGACGAAGACCGTCACGGCGGTTCGCCTGCGCGGCCGTATCGAGTCCGTGCTTGACCGCGCTGCCGCGCTGAAACATCGCAAGGGCGACAACCCGGCGCGGTGGAAGGGCAACCTCGACACGATGCTGGCCAACCCCAAGCGCGTCGCCAAGACCGAGCATCACGCCGCCCTGCCCTACACCGAGATGGGCGCATTCATGCAGGCCCTGCGCGCCGACGAAGCGCAGTCGGCCAGGGCGCTGGAGCTGACCATCCTGACCGCTTGCCGCACAAGCGAGATTGCCGACGCGAGGTGGGATGAAGTCGACCTCGACGCCGCACTGCTCAAGGTGCCTGCGAAGCGCATGAAGGCGAAGATTGAACACCGGGTGCCGCTGTCGAAAGCGGCGCTGCGGCTGCTCAAGGCCTTGCCTAAGCTCGACTCGCCCTTCCTGTTCCCTGGCCGCGATCCGAAGCGGCCCATCTCGAACATGACGATGCTGGTGCAACTGCAACGCCGCATGCAACGGCCCGACTTGACCGTGCACGGGTTCCGATCAACCTTCCGTGACTGGGCTGCGGAGCAGACGAACACGCCGGCCGAAGTGGTCGAGATGGCACTCGCGCACAAGATCGAAGATCCGACCGAGGCCGCGTATCGCCGGGGCAACCTGATCGAGAAACGCGCCAAGCTGATGCAGGCTTGGGCTGACTACTGCGGGCGCGTACAGACCGACGCGACCGTGACCCCGATTCGCGCTCGCAAGGCGTGAAGCAAGCGGGGCCGGAAGGTGCATCAACACCGACCGACCCCTATCACAACGTGCAAACCTGAAAGGACCGCACACCATGACTACTCAGACTGTAGAACATGCGCCGGACCAAGCGCTTCAGTTGAACGCCCTGCGCGACGCGCTGGCGCTCATCAACCAGATTCACGCGATGGCCGAGGCAATGCAAGGCGAACGGCACTGTGAGCCGCTCGAGCGGCTGTCCCGCATGGCTGGCGACAAG
>JANNFB010000032.1:0-18593 GCA_031379365.1 Burkholderiales bacterium | reverse complement strand
GAGGCACAAGAACCAGACATAGACCTACACTTATCCACAGCCGACCGTCATGCGGTCGGCGTCCATCCCCGGGTCAATATTGGATCGGCAGGGTGGGTCAATATTGGATCGGCGCCGACATGCTGCAGTCCCTGCACGCGGTCGGCAAGCGGTGCGGCTCGGCCCGTGAAGTTCCAAAGTAGGCGCATGGCACTCCTCCAAGATGAAGTGGGCGGAGCGTAGCTGAGGTGGCGGGAGCAGGAGCGAGCTGGCTGTGACAACACCCTTTAGACGTGCCAATCCTTGGTTGCATAGTCCAGGCCCTGGCTTTCCCGGCGGCGCCACGCCGCCGCAGCGCACTCTTAGTTTCCATGGTGTCCACCTCAGACATACGTGGACACCATGCTGGCCGCTATCCAGCGGCGGTTCAACGTGGAATGGCTGGCCGCTTACAGTCAAAATCCCGAGACACAGAATCATCGCCACATGAGTGCCCTCCAGATCGAGATCAATTCACTCGTTGCGGCATGCCAGACCGCACTACTTAGTGGTACACCACACACGATCTCGTACACAGACAAGCTAGCCCTCCAGAACAACCAACTCCCATCGACAATCGACAGGAGCCCAATAAACGTATACGCACTTTGGACTCGCAGAGACCCTTCCGAAGACTGGACGGTTATGTACATTGGCCAGCGGAGCTTCAGATCCGGATGGGCCAGGGTGTGTCAGCACTTGTTCTCCACGCCTCAGGGGACACAGTCAAAACTGAATGAGGTACGCAGAGTCATTGCCTCTGGAGCCGAGATTGCAGTGACCGCTATTCGTGTCGAACCTGATTCGATGAGGCTCGCCGTTGAAGAAGAGTTGATAAGTCGCAACTCGCTCTCGCCAGATCACCTGATCTGGAACCAGAAGGCAAGGGCCAAGGTTCCTGCTGGCAAAGGTCGCGGGCACAGTGCGGCGTCTTAAGTAGCTCCCATAAGAAGCTGCCACGTCATAACCGTTAGTCACGAGCGGGCTGTTACTTCGGCGCGATTTGAGGCACGGGCACAAACGCTGCGTGTTGGAACTGACTGTGGCCTCGACTACTTGGAGTCGGGTTTGAACCCTAAGTTGCCTTCATTGACTGGATTGAACTCATAGGTCTTGTCGGGCAGCGTCAGGATAGTTCTAACCCCCTGTGCCACTAGTTCGGCAACGAAGTTCGCTGGCGGATTGGAGTCTTTCGGAGTGAACGAGAGATACACGTGAAGGCCGCCATAAAAGACAAGACGCATCAAGAAGAGCTTGAATTGGTCGGGCTCTGTGACTTGATAGAAGAACACTGCCTGATTTGATCCAAATGTTGGCTTCCCGTGAAGATCGATTTCAGACCGGTCACGAATAAACTCGACCCACGTCTTAGCTTTGTGATCTGTGTGGAACAAGTAGCCTAGTAAGACGGTGATCTGACCTTCAAATCGCATGCGAAAGTGGTGTTGATGGAGGCCATGCCCAATGTGGACAAAGCACCTGCGCAGGCGCTCAACGTCAGGTGTCCCCCAAACCACGTCGTGAAATCTGTTCTCGCCGAAGTTAAATCTGTGTATCGCCCGTTTTTCCACCAACACCTTGTCGAGCAGTCGATTAGCACTGTTCCGAATTGCCCGATCAACCTTTCCCAACTTGTGGATGTATCCGATTGAGTTGTTTCCGACGATGCCCGCGAGGCTAACCATAAGGAACTCATCGTCGTGCGCCTTCTCCGTGTTGTGCGCGTCGCAAGCGGGCACGGTTATCAGGTTGACACGATAGTTCGCGCCGCCAACATCGCGTGCCTCGGGAAACAAGTTCTTCGGCGGTACATGCTCCCGCGAGGTCGCCACGGCTGCACACATGTAGCACCTGGGTCTTGACACTTCTCAGCTCAGCAGGGAGGGAACCAATAGTTAAAACTCACGCAACATAGTGGATGACGCCAGGCATGCCTCGAACAGGGGGCGCGTCCTGCAATACCAGATGCTGTGCGAAGGCAACCCTGCTAATTGCCAAGTCCACAGACGCGACGACTGCGGAGGCACAGATGATTGGACGCGAGGAGTCGTAACCGCATCGATGTATGAACACGCGATTGCAAGCTAGTCGTTCGTTGTCACAGGCCTGGGCGAGGAAGGGCTTTGTAAAATGAAATCGAGCAAAGTAGGATCTGGCACGTTTGAGTCCAGCCATCCATTGACGTAAGGTCGATTAGGGTCGGACTTGTGGTGAACGAGGATATAGAGGGCCATGATCGACTGCCTTTGCTGTGTCGCCGTCCGACTAAAGGATCGGGTGCAACTTTATTGGGCGAAGTCCTCGACCTTCTTGCCCGCCGCGAGCGCATCCCGCAACCATTGAGGGCGAGGACCGCGACCCACCCACGTGTTGCCAGCCTCGTCACGGAACCGAATCGGTTTCCCTGCATTAGGGTTGGGCCAGCCTTTGGCCTTCCCAGCCTTGGTAGTTCCCTTTCCAGTGTTCTTGCCCGCACGCTTTGACCCTGGTTTGGGACCACGCTTTGCTCCAAGACCGAGGTCACTGGCAGTAAGGCCGTACACGGTAATTGCTTCCTTGATTCGGGCAACAACGCCGGCCTTCTCCTTCCGCAGTGCCTCGTCAATCTTCTTGTCCAGCGCGTCCCTTTCCTTCTTTAGTTGAGCGTATGTCTTGGTCATTAGCGCCACCGGGAGTGAAATCAGTTTCGGTGCGCCAAGTATCTGCCCAATCGAGTTACCGTGAGCGAAACGCTCGCTCCACTCTTGCGAGATCAGTGTCCGAGAGCTTGCCTTGCAACAGGACCGTCCCTGTGTTGAAGACGTTGACCACGCCGCCGCCGACCACCCAATACTGAACGCCAGTGCCATCGGGCAACGGCGTGACTCTGAACACGTCCATGCCCGCCTTGCGAATGCGGCGCTTGATGACCTCGTGATCGAACTCGGTTGATGTAGGGCGTCGCTTCGCTGATGGCGGTGCTGATCGCTTGGACGCCAGAAAAAGGGCGGGGCGGTGATTGGAAGGCTTGCTCATGTCGTGATCCTGAAAATGAAGTTGCTAGGCACTGCCAAAGCGGCAATGCATAGTTCATTTACACGATTTGATTTGCTGGCCAGGAAGGCGACCGCCGGAGGAAACGACAACCTCCGGCGTCTCGGTAGAGCGCACCACCAAGAGCAGGCTAGTGCCTGGTCAACTCTTGCTGAGGGCGCCCACCGGCAGCTGCCGCCTCTTTCGGACAGGCTTATCGCCGCGCTCTGCGTGACGTTGCCTCGCAATTTCGCTGGACATGAGGAACAGGGTGTTGTCGAAGGCTCCTAGGCCAGGAACCGTGGTGTTGTCGAACCCCGCCACGAACTCGATCGCCTCGTAGACTTTCCGGGCGTACTCCTCCTGTCCCTTCGGAAGGTTCATCGCTTTCCACTGATGCGAGAAGTCGGTTAGATCAGTCAGGTCGTCCACAGCGTGAAAGTAGTATTCCTTGCCGATATTGCGTGCAGCCCGGACGAAGTCCTCAAGGTTGTCAGGAATCCGCCTTGCAATCTCGACAACGCAGCGGGGTATCGACGGCGAGAAGAGCGTTTGCCGGCCGCTTTCCCTCCAGTCATAGACGGTGGCGCAGCCACTTGCGTTGGTGAATCTTGAGTCCGCTCCAAACGTCTTGCATATGCGGGCGAGCCGGGCCAAATCGACGCGACTCAGTTCAAGTCCGAACACTTCGTTCCAGTGCTCGATGGGCCGCCACTCTTCGATCTTCATGATGATTACCTTTAGGTTGATGTGTTGAAGGCGCACGCTTCCGGAATGGAAGTCGTGCACCACACGTTCTTTACAAGATTGATTTGGGCGATTCGGAGTTGCCGACACACGGGCGCAGTTGGCGACGATGATCGACGCCAATTCGCGTCACTTCAAATCACGACAGCGCAATCAGCCCGTCGTCTCTGAGAGCCTTTGGTGCACCGTGCCTGATGGGGAACGACGGTCGGCGTTTCAGGTCATTGAGCGTGCGCCTGACAGGGGATGGGAGGTTGTTGGTGCAGCGCCTGTCGATGCCGTACCCGTCCTTCAACTGCTTGCGCTGATCGCGTTGAGCACGCTCGGACAAGCCGGTGCTGAAGTCGTGCCCATGAGAGGCCAGCAGGGCCATCAGGAAGGCCTTGGGCGGCGTCTTGACGCCCTCGGGGGACGGCAGCGCAGGGAAGGGCTTCTGAAGGTCGCCAAGCATCCGGGCAAGGCGTGCCGCGAACTGCTCCTTCAGTTGCTCGACCTTCACATCCCGGACTTCGAGCCACCCCAGCCGCACCAACTCGCGGCGAAACTGACGCAGTTCAAAACGTAGGTACGTGCGAGCAATTTCCTGAATGCGCGGATCAAGCGCGACCCATGTATCCCGATGCTTGGCCTGTAGATGCCGCGCCTTGTCATAGGCCATCAGCGACCAGTACTTGGAATGCGAGTGGTAGACCAGCGTCTCGCCGGGGAACACCATGCGGTTTTCCACCGATCCCGCTAGGCCAGAATCCAGCGCCTTAATGACCGCCGATGGACCACCAAGATGCGCAACCTTGAGGTACCCCACCAGGTCGAGGCGTTCGAGCTTGATGCGGCCCTCGTTGATGGCCCGTTGCCCCTCCCGGCTAGGTTTGATGTTCAGATGGCGCAGCACCTTCCGGATGACCTTTTGCACCAAGGCAGGGAAATCCATTGTCCCAATGACGTTGTGCCCTTTGAGGAAGCCGTTGTAGGAGCCCTCGATGACCAGGTGTTGGCCGCCACGTACCGAGCGCACTCGCACACTGGCATCACGCACGCCCATCACCTTAAATCGTTTGGGTGGGCGCGACTTTCCCTCTGATAGCAGATCCTGCTGATCAATGGATGTGTGCGCCAATTTCAAACAGATCCTGATGTCATCAATCATGAGAGAGTTCCTTTGAGGTTTAGATATTCAGTGCCACATTGAAATTAGTCAGAACAGATATCAATCCCATATCTATTCCTATTGGTGATCCCAATACGGCAGATAAGTAGTTGGTTGGTAGCGTGTTACAGCGAGAGAGCCAGGGCGTCCCAATTTGTCCCGTCGGATGCGGGTCTGGACCAATTGATGGTGTGTCACTGGTGTCACCGGTGACACCAGTGACACGATCACTTCTCTGATGGGGCGTATCGGATGCTTGCCTTGATGGCAACGAAGTCCATTGGCTTCTTCTTGCCGTCAGGCCCAGCCGGAACTCGTTTTGTGAAGCGGTTGTTCCGACTGCCATGACTGACAAGGTAGCCAGCCACGCGCAACGCTTCGTAGACCTCCTCGCCGAGTTGCTTGATGAACAGCGTCCGGAAGATTGCCGGGATGAACAAGTACAGGGTGCCGTGTTTGTCGTCCTCGATCAGGTAGCCCACATGGCCGGCGCGATCAGGGTCGTTCGCCACCGACATAGCGGGGAACTTGTCGCCGTGCGTCTCGATGTAGCCGGCAAGGGCCTCAACGATGCGCGCTACCAACGCATTGCCCGTGGGCGTGCGGTCGAGGTGCTCTTTCAGTAGCAGCCCGAACGCTGACGAGATGCGACGAGTGGATATGTTCCACAGCCCCAGTTCAGTGGCGAGCAACCCGGCGAACGCGGCGAACGCAAGGTTGTCAACGACCCGGCTCGTGATGTCATCCAGTTCCGGGTCCGCCGCCGCCTTTAGGATGGCTGCGCGCAGTTCGGGGAGCTTCTCGCCGTGCAACGCTTCGACCTTAGGCCACGCCCGGCTCACGAGCTTCAGCCAACGGGGCCAGACTGTGCCGTACTGGCACCTGATCGTGGCCTTGAGGTGGTGCGACAGAGCCGCACCGCTCGCGTGTCCGCAGAGATCGTCGAACATGCCGTACAGCCCTTGGCCGATCTCGAAGTAGCGCGCGAACATCCCGGCTGCCGAAGTGTTTCCGACCATCGACGCCAGCGTCTTCTCAGTGCTGACGATGGGTGAGCTGTGAATCTCTCGCGCAGGTTGCGAACCGGAAGACCGTTTCGAGACCAAGCGAGCCGCACCATTCCCAGCCGCCATCACAAGCTGCGCGATGTCCTCGAAGCTTTCGGCCTTGTGCATGTCGTCGAGACAGCGGGGCTGGTCGGGGCTGTCGGCAAAAACCTCCTGGATGCCAATCCGAGTGCCTGTCCATTGCAAGACCTTCGGTGGCCCGGTCATGGCTGAGCAAACCAACTGGATGGTGGACTTGCCTTTGGTTGTCGGTGCCCACAGCGCCAGCGTGAACGCGGGCATGCCGAACGCGCGCAGCAGGGCGGCGCTCAGGCTCACGCAGAGGCAAACGAGGAGGCGCGGATTCGCCTTCGCAATCGGCTGGATTGCTTCGATCCACGCCTCCCAGTCGCCCTGACTTGCAATTGCGTCGGCTGCGGCTCCTGTGGCAAATACCTTGAAGTCGGGCGTACTTCCGAGGAAGTAAACGCGGCCGCTCCACGCATAGGCTGCGAGCGGTACACCGCCCACCATGATGCGGTGATAGCCAGGCTGATTGACGACGACGACCGTCTTGCCAGCGGCTGCGTCGCGCGTGGCTGGACCCAGTGACTTGATCCCGACATCCAGCAAGGCGTCGAATTCGTTCTTCAGTGCCCAGTCGATCAAGCCCGACTTGTTCTGTGGGGCGGTCAGCCCAATGTCCAGGACGTGTATGCATCCAGGTTGCGCACGCGACTTGAGGGCGATACCGAGGCGATCCCCGTTTGGATTGCGCGCAATCCCAAGGATGCGGACTATCTTGCGGAGGGCGTGGGGGATGTTGCTGGTGTCGGACAGGTTGGATTCCCGGTCGCCAGCAGTGCGCGGAGTCTTTTGCTCTTTGTCAGCCATGGGACGCTCCTGTCGTTTGCTGCGAGCGCCAGACTTCGACGAAGACGGGGATGTCCACGTATACCGAGCGCCCGAGTTTCAGGAACGCGCGTGCGAAGCCATTGCCTGGGATCGTGTGGCCGTCCGCTGCTTTGCGCTCTTCCGCGTAGAAGCGCAAGTGGCGCAGCGTCGCCTCCGAAAGCTGGAGGTGCTTCGCCGCCAGCGACAGACGGAGGATGCCGGCAAACGCCGGTGTGTGACTGACTGCGGGTGAGGCCGTCGTTGGTGTGGGTTCAATCTGATGCGTGTGCATCGTATGCCTTTCGAGTGTCGATGAGTTGAGGGTCGCTGGCCAGCGTTTGACGATGGTGCCGGGACCTATGCAGTTCGACACTGCGAGAGAGAGACCTGCCTTGGATCACACAAGGTCGCGCGGCGCAACTGGCGCTTGCCGTGTTACCCAACGCGGGGACGCTTGGTCCCCCGGACCGATGCCTCTATTTGCTCGATCCGTGCGCCCGATCGGCAAGCTTCAGATAGCCATGTCGGTCGGTCAACGCTTTACCGCGGTTCTTGACGTCACGGAAGCGACCATTCACCGAGTTGGTTTGCTTCGCACCGCGCTCGCCGTCCTTGTTGTCTGCTGACGCGTGTGGAACGGCGTCGCGCAGGTACTTCACCTCGCGTTTGATTTCGGCCGACGCAATCCTGTGGTGCCGTAGGTCCATCACCTGCAGACAGGCGTCCAAGTTACTCTCGTTCACACGTGAGGGTGGAGCGGGCTCGACGTTTCTGCGCTTGGCACGGCGTGCAATAGTGGCATCGAGATGCCGAACCAGAGTCGCAAGCTGCGCGTCCCGGCTGTCTCGCGCTTTGACCATTCTGTCCACATCGACAACAAAGGCGACCTCACCGGGCGACATGCGAATGCGAGTGAGGGAGCCCGATGGCTTGGCGTAGAACGTCCGCACCTTGGATGTCACAAAACGAGGTTCGCGGTTCAGCGCGAATGGCTCGTACCAGGGTTTGAACTTGTACATTCCCCATTTCGCTGCCACTGCTGGCGGGTCGAGATATCCCACGTACGCGGCTTGGCAGTCGATTTGGAACTCTTCGTTTCGGATCAAGAACTCCCAAGCAAGACGCTGGCGGCCCTCAATTACCAAACTTGCATAGTGGTCCGCGCAGCGGCCCGACGGCCGCACGTAGTAGGCGGGGGATTCGTTGGTCTCAGGCGCCATGCTGCACTCCCTCGCCGAATACCTTCGCGTTCATTCTCTCCACCACGGACGCAGTGTGCGATTCCGAGAGGTGCGCGTAGCGTTTGACCATGGCCAGCGTCTTATGGCCGAGTACTGCAGCGATCTCCGACGCCGAGGCGCCGTTCATCGCCAAGTAGCTTGCGGCGGAATGGCGGAGGTCGTGGAAGCGGAAGTCCTTCAGCTTGGCACTATCCACAGCTTCCATCCACGGTCGGCGAATGTCGATTGGTCGTTCGCCTTCCTTTCCGGTCTTGCGACGTGGGCGCGTGCTTGGGAATAGCAGGCCGTGAGTTCGTCCGTCGCGTTCCGACAGTGCTCGAATTGCGGTGAGTGCGGCGCCGGCGATCGGTACGCCGCGCCGTTCACCGTTCTTCGTTTCAAGCAGTTGCGCATGGCCGACAGCGAGGCTGGCGCGCACGTCGACCAACTCCCATCGGAGCGTCATGATTTCACTGAGCCGCATTCCGGTTGACAGGGCGATCACAACAATGGTGTGCAGGTACGGATTGCTGCTTTCCCGGCAGGCGGTCAGCAGTCGGCCACGCTCGTCGTCACACAGAAAGCGCACGCGCCCGCGGCCAGCCACCGGCTTCGTGATCTTGGCCATTGGCGAGCTTTCGATCCACTGCCAGTCACGCTCGGCGACCTTCAGCACCGCAGACAGCGACGCCATGATGCGCAGCACGGTTGCAGGCGCCCGCTTCTTGCCACGCACGGTCTTGCCTTTGGACAGCTTGTCGCGCGCGGCGGCCAGTACGGACGGAGTTAGCTCTGAGAGCAGGTAGCCGCCAATCTCGGATCGCCACCACTTCAGGTGGCTGGTGAGATCACGCCGCTGCTTCGGCCGGTTCGGCAACACATCGCGCTCGAAGTTGTCGATCATTTCGGCAGCCGTGTGCCGCTTTGCCTCGAAGACGTGGAAGTACCGTCGTTGGCGGATTGCCGATTCGGTTTGCTCGGCCCAACGCTTGGCGTCGGTCTTTCGCTCAAAGGTTTCGGTGACGGGCGGCGAGCCCTTTACCCGAATCTGGACGTGATAGGCGACGCTGCCGTCAGCGCGGAGTTTGGTGCGGATGCTGGCCATGTGGAAGACCTCCAAGACAAGTCACGAAACACCCGCCCGTGACGGCGGATGAGCCTTTTCGTTGACTTTGTCCGGAGAGCTTCGAGCCGGCGCCCGAGGCCTTCCAACACGCGTAGTCCCGGTTGTGCTTCCCTGGTGCCTGCTTCACTCACCCACTGTGCCAAAACTGTGTACAGCGAGCCCTCCACCGGTTGGAGGCGGCCACTTGGCCAGTGAGTGGATCAAGCTAACCGCTTATCGCACAACAAGTTTCCTTTGGTGCCGGCGAGAGGAGTCGAACCCCCGACCTTCGCATTACGAATGCGCTGCTCTACCAACTGAGCTACACCGGCGCGAGATAAGCGTTGAATTATAGAGGCTACGCGTAGCTCACCGCCGCGGGGTCACCGTCGAGGTGGGGCAGCGTGTTGAAAGTGATCAAGGTGTGCCGCAAGGGCCCGACCTTGAACTCGCTGACGGCGCTGTTGCGGATGTGCAGGTTGAGTTCGATCACCGCCTCGGCCGCCAGACCGAGCACGTGGCCGATGGCCGTGGCGATCGGGCCACCGCTCGAGACCACCAGCACCGTGCCGTCGGCATGCTGCTGGCGCACGAGATCGAGCGCGCCGACCACGCCGGCCACGAAGCCGGCATGCGTGGGCATGCCGACCGGCTGGGTCGCGCCCGCCATCCATTGGCGCAACCCCTGGCGCAGCAGCCTGAAGTGCAGGCGCTGCATCTCGAGGCCCGCGGCCGCCGCGATCGGCCCCGGGTGTACGGCGCGCACCACGGCCTCGCTGTCGTACTCGTTCAGGCCCGGCAGGGCCTGCGCCGCGTGCCGGGTCTGCAGGCCGTCTTCGATGCCCGCCAGGGTCTGCAGGTGGCGTGTCAGGGTGCCCGTCAACACGGCATCGAAGCGCAAGCCGCGCTCACGAAACCACACGCCCAGCCGGCGGCTTTGTTCCTGCCCCAGCGGGCTGAGTTGGTCATAGTCCGCGGCGCCGAAGGACGCCTGGCCGTGGCGAACCAGGTAGAGGGTGCCCATGTCGGCGTCGATTGTGCAGTCAGGCAGCGCGCCGGCCCTAGACTGGCTGGGTTTCGAGCAGGCCATGCGATGGCAAGGAGGCGCGATGCGAGTCGGCGTTTTGACAGGCGGAGGGGATTGTCCGGGGCTGAACGCTGTCATTCGCGCTGTCACCAAGTCTTTGATCGCGCAGGCGGGTGCCGAGGTGATCGGCATCGAGCAGGGTTTCCTCGGTTTGATCGAACGCCGCAGCCGGCCATTGACCTGGGACAGCGTGAGCGGCATCCACAGCCGCGGTGGCACCATTCTGGGCACGCACAACCGCGCTGACCCCTTCGCCTACTTCGGGGCGGGCGGCGCTGACGTGTCGTCGACCGCGCTGGCTTATGCCGGAGAACTCGGCCTGCAGGCGCTGGTGGTGATCGGCGGCGACGGCAGCATGGCGATTGCGGAGCGCCTGTCGCGGTGCGGCTTGGCCATCGTCGGCGTGCCCAAGACGATTGACAACGATCTGCACCACACCGACCGCAGTTTCGGCTTCGACACCGCGGTGGCCACGGCGGCCGAAGCACTGGGGCGCCTGGAGACGACCGGGCAGAGCCATGGCCGCGTGATGATCCTCGAAACGATGGGCCGCTACGCCGGCTGGATCGCGCTCGAAGCCGGAGTGGCCGGCGCCGCCGATGTGATCCTGCTGCCGGAGATCGCGTATTCGCCTCAGGCGGTGGCTGCACGCTGCCGTGAGCGCGAGCAGCGTGAGCGCATGACGCTGATCTGCATCGCCGAAGGCGCAGTTGCCGTCGGTGGCGCTCTGACCGTGGCCGAGCGTCTTGAGGCGTCGCCCGACCCGCTGCGCCTGGGCGGGGTCGCTCACGTGCTGCGTCACCAGCTCCAACCCCTGGTGGCCAGCGAGGTCCGGGCCACGGTGCTCGGCCATGTGCAGCGCGGCGGCACGCCCACGCCCTTCGATCGGGTGTTGGCCACGCAGTTCGGCACCCAGGCTGCGACGATGGTCGGACGCGGCCAGTTCGGGCGCATGGTCACGCTGCAGGGCGGCGTGCTGGGCAGCGTGGCCTTGAGCGAGGTGGCCGGACGCAATCGCTGCGTGCCGTTGGACCATCCCCTGCTGGCCAGCGCGCGCCAGATCGGCGTCTGCCTGGGGGACGACGGCAGCGTCTGAAGTCGTGGGCACAATCACGGCCATTGCACAACCGGAGCGCCCGACATGCCAGCAGCCAAGATCCTCGTCGCCCAGGGCGGCGGCCCCACCGCCGTCATCAACCAGTCCCTGGCGGGCGTGGTGCTGGAAGCGCGCCGATTTGGCGGCGTCGAGCGCATCTATGGCGCACGCCACGGCGTGCGCGGCATCGTCAACGAAGACTTCGTCGACCTGACGCAGGAAACCAGCCACAACCTCGAGCTGGTGGCCTCCACGCCCGGCTCGGCGCTGGGCTCCACGCGCGACAAGCCCGACCTCAAGTACTGCCAGCAGATCTTCGAAGTGCTGCGCGCGCACGGCATCGACTACTTCTTCTACATCGGCGGCAACGACTCGTCCGACACGGTGCGCATCGTCAGCGAAGAAGCCCACAAGGCAGGCTACCCGCTGCGCTGCATTCACATCCCCAAGACCATCGACAACGACCTGGTGGGCAATGACCATACGCCGGGGTTTCCTTCGGCGGCACGCTTCGTCGCTCAGGCCTTTGCCGGCGCCAACCTGGACAACGCCGCCCTGCCGGGCGTGTATGTGGCCGTGGTGATGGGCCGTCATGCGGGCTTCCTGACCGCGGCCTCGGCCCTGGGCAAGAAGTTTCCCGACGACGGGCCGCACCTGATCTACCTGCCCGAGCGCACCTTCGTGATCGACAAGTTCCTGAGCGACGTCAAGGCCACGCAGGAGCGCTACGGCCGCTGCGTGGTGGCGGTATCGGAAGGCATCCATGACGCCTCGGGCCAACCCATCCTGGCCCAACTGGCCAAGCAGGTCGAGCACGACGCCCATGGCAATGTGCAGCTCTCCGGCAGCGGCGCGCTGGCCGATCTGCTGTGCGAAGAGATCAAGGCCAAGCTGGGCCTGAAGCGGGTGCGCGGCGACACCCTGGGCTACCTGCAGCGCAGCTTCATCGGCTGCGTCAGCGACGTCGATGCGCGCGAGGCGCGCGAGGTCGGCGAGAAGGCGGTGCAGTACGCGATGTGGGGCCAGCGCAATGGCTCGGTGGCGATCAAACGCACCGGCTTTTACTCGGTCGATTACGAACTGGTGCCCTTGACCGACGTGGCGGGAAAGACGCGCGTGATGGAAGACGTGTTCATCACCGACAGCGGCACCGACATCACCGATGCCTTCCGCCTTTACCTGCGCCCGCTGCTCGGCTCCGACATGCCCGACGCCTACCGCCTGCGGCCCGCGCCGGTGGCCAAGGTGTTGAACGCGAAGGCGTAGCCGCTCAGCTCAGCGCGCGCTCGATGATCTCGCGCACGCCGCTCGACAGCTCGGGCCTGGCGGCGACCCGGGCAATGGCCTCGCGCGCGGCCGACCGGTAGGGCTCGGCCAGGTTGCTCCAGCGGTCCATCGCGCGCGCAACGCGCGCTGCGATCTGCGGGTTCAGGGCGTCCAGCTGCATCACCTGGTCGGCCCAGAAAACATAGCCGGCCGCATCGCTGCGGTGGAAGGCTGCTGGGTTGGCGGCACAGAAGGCCTGGATCAGGCTGCGCGCCCGGTTCGGGTTCTTCAGGGTGAAGTCCGGGTGTTGCATCAGCTGTTTCATGCGCGCGAACACGCGGCCATCCGCCTGCTCCGGCATCTGTGCCTGCAGGGCGAACCATTTGTCGATGACCAGTGCTTCGCGCCGGAACAGTTGATGAAAGTGCGCCAGCGCGGCATCGGCCAAGGGGGCATGGCTTGCCGTGAGGGCGACCAAGGCGCCGACGCGCTCGGTCATGTTGCCGGCGTCCTTGACGCGCTGGTAGGCCCGACCTGGCCAGACCACGTCGCCACTGGTGGCCGCGTCGCGGCAGAGCATGGCCAGTGACAAGTTGGCCAGGGCCCGCTTGCCGGCGCTCACAGGGTCGGGGCTGTAGGCGCCGGCCACCTGATGGGTCTCGAAGGCCCAGGCCCAGTCTGCATGCAGCGCGTGCGCCATTTGCGCCAACATGGCCTCGCGCACGGCATGAATGCGCTGCGGGTCGAAGCGGTCGAGCTGCTCGGCCAGCGCGTTCTCATCGGGCAGCTCGAGCACCAGGGTCTTGAACGCTGCGTCGAGATCGGGGTGGCGCAGCACGTCGCGCATGGCCGCCAGGAAGGGTTCGTCGAGCAGGGCGTCCTGTGGCGCCAGATCGGATCGGATGGCCACCAGCAAGCGATGCAGGGCCAGGCGCTGTCCCGCCTCCCAGCGGCTGAAGGGGTCGCTGTCATGTTGAAGCAGCACCAACAGGTCGGCGTCCGAGCGCGGCTCGGCCAGCGTCACCGGCGCCGAGAAACCGCGCAGCAGGGAGGGCACCGGTTCGCTGTCGATGTTGACGAAGGTGAAGAAGCGCTTGGCGTCGTCGAGCACCAGCACACGCTCCGTGGCTGTGGTTTGCGGCTCGTCTTCGAGTTGCAGGGCCAATGCACGGCCATCGCGGGTTAGCAGGCCCAAGGCCACCGGGATCACGAAGGGCAGCTTGGTGGCTTGCCCGGGGGTGGGCGCGCCGATTTGCTCCAGACCGAGGGTGTAGGTTCGGGTCGGCGCGTCGTAGCGGCCGCGCGCCGTGACCCGCGGCGTGCCGGCCTGCGAGTACCAGTGCTTGAACGCGTCCAGCCGCGTCGACAGCGCACTGCCGGGATTGGCGTCCGCGATGGCCTGCGCGAAATCGTCGCAGGTGACGGCCTGGCCGTCGTGGCGGGCGAAGTACAGCGCCATGCCGCGCGTGAAACCGTCGCGGCCGACCAGGGTCTGCATCATGCGCACGACCTCGGCACCCTTCTCGTAAATCGTGGGCGTGTAGAAGTTGTTGATCTCGACATAGGCGTCGGGCCGCACCGGGTTCGCCATCGCACCGGCATCCTCGGGGAACTGGCGTTCGCGCAGGGTCTTGACGTCGGCGATGCGCTTGACGGCACGCGCCGTCGCGCTGCCGGCCATGTCCATGCTGAACTCCTGGTCGCGGAAGACGGTGAGGCCTTCCTTGAGCGAGAGCTGGAACCAGTCGCGGCAGGTGATGCGGTTGCCGGTCCAGTTGTGGAAGTACTCGTGGCCGACCACGCTCTCGATGCCGGCGTAGTCGTGGTCGGTGGCGGTGGCGGGGCTGGCGAGCACGAACTTGGTGTTGAAGATGTTCAACCCCTTGTTCTCCATCGCGCCCATGTTGAAGTCACTGACGGCCACGATCATGAAACGCTCGAGGTCCAGCGCCAGGTTGAAGCGGGCTTCGTCCCAGATCACCGAGGCCACCAGCGAGGCCATTGCATGCTCCGTCTTGTCCAGGTCTTCGCGCCGAACATAGATCTCGAGCAGGTGCTGCTTGCCAGAGCGCGTGACGATGGGCTGGCGGCGCACTGACAGCCGGCCCGCCACCAGGGCGAACAAGTAGCTCGGTTTTGGGAACGGATCGTGCCAAGTGGCGAAGTGGCGGCCGTTGTCGAGATCGCCGTGCTCGACCAGATTGCCGTTGGCCAGCAACACCGGGAAGCGCGCCTTGTCGGCACGCAACGTGACGCGGTACACGGCCATCACGTCGGGCCGGTCGAGAAAATAGGTGATGCGGCGAAAGCCTTCTGCCTCGCACTGCGTGAACAGGCCCGAGTCGGAGGTGTAGAGGCCCGACAGCTGGGTGTTTTTGTCGGGCGCGCAGGTGTTGCGGATCTCGAGCGTGAAGCTGTCACCCGCGGGCGGGTTGTCGATCACCAGTGTGCCGTCGGCTTCGTGCCGGAAGGACACGCTCTGGCCATCGGCCATCACGCGCAGCAGTGTCAGCGCTTCGCCGTGCAGACGCAGGGGCTGCACCGGCTGCGCGGCATTGCGTTCGATGCGCAACTTGCTCGCCACCAGGGTCTTGGCGCCATCGAGGTCGAAGCTCAGATCGACTTCACGAATCCAGAATGCGGGGGCCGCGTAGTCTTCGCGGCGGATCAGGGGGGCAGTGCCTTCACGCAACATGGCGCGTCTCCAGTGAAATCAGTTGGTTCAGCAGGTTGGCTGCCTCGGCGCTGTCGTAGTGCTCGATCGCCGCCAGCACATGCGGCCCGGCCAGTTCCTGCGCGCTGTGCGTCGAACACACCGCCACAGCCGCCATGCCGGCGCGTCGAGCCGCTTCGATGCCGAAGGGCGCATCTTCGAACACGATGCAATGCTCGGGCGTGACGCCCAGGCGGCGTGCCGCTTCGAGGAAGATGGCAGGATCGGGCTTGCCGGGCAGGCCTTCGTCGCCGCCGACGATGACTTGCGGCGCCGGGTCCATCCCCAGGTGCTGCAATGCGAAGGCAATGTTGTGGCGATCACCGGCCGTGCCGACCCCGATGCCCAGGCCCGCGGCCCCTGCCTTGGCAGCGAAGGCGCGAAAGCCAGCGACTTCGCGGAACACCGGCGCGAACAGCTCGCGGTAGATCGCTTCCTTCTCGGCCACCAGGACCCAGGACTCGCCGTGGCTGAACTCGCGGCCAAACAGTTCGTTCATGCACTCGGCGCCGTTGCGGCCGGTGGTGCGGCGCATCAGGTCGTCGACTTCGATCTCGATCGCGTGGCGGCGCACGAATTCGATCCACGACAGCCGGTGATGACCCATCGAGTCGATCATCGTCCCGTCCATGTCGAAGATCAGTGCTTTGATCGCAGGCATCTCAGTGGCCCTGGGTGCTGCAGGCCACCCGCGGTGCTGCGAACGCGCTGGTCGCGCGGCAGTCGCTGCTCGGCCCATTGCGGACGTTCGTTCCTGAGCGTTCGTGGGTCGCACCGGCCAGGGCTGCCGGGCGCCCGCCTCCGCGAATGTCCTCCGCCCTGGGCTGCGCCCAGGGCTCCCCCTTGATTTCGCTGCGGCGGGCACCCGGCAGCCCCGGCCTCAAGCTTCGGCGGTCCTCCACCCGCGAACAGCCCAGGCATGTCGGATCGGGACGGCGGGGCGCTCTGCGCAGCGAAATCAAGGAGGAGAGGCGGGCGCAGCCCGACTCGGGGGACATTCGTGGAGCAGAGTGCCCTGTCGGCCTGATCTCGCGCAGTCTCCCGCACGCGAACGCCAACGCCCGCAATGGGCCGCAAGCGCGCACCCCGGCCGACGCCAGTTTCGTCGCAAACACCGGACCGGCGGTCAGAGCGGGCGACATCACACACCCTGCTTCAGGCTGGCCTGGATGAAGACATCGAGGTCGCCGTCGAGCACCTTCTGCGTGTTGCTGATCTCGACATTGGTGCGCAGGTCCTTGATGCGGCTGTTGTCAAGCACGTAGCTGCGGATCTGGTGGCCCCAGCCCACATCCGTCTTGCTGTCCTCGAGTTTTTGCTGCGCGGCTTTCTGGATTCGCATCTCGTGCTCGTACAAGCGCGAGCGAAGCATCTGCCAGGCTTCGTCTCGGTTGCGGTGCTGGCTGCGGTCGTTCTGGCACTGCACCACGATGTTGGTCGGGATGTGCGTCAGTCGCACGGCCGAATCGGTCTTGTTGATGTGCTGGCCGCCGGCGCCGCTGGCGCGGAAGGTGTCGGTGCGCACATCGGCCGGGTTGATGTCGATCTCGATCGTGTCGTCGACTTCAGGCGAGACGAAGACGCTGGCAAAGCTGGTGTGGCGGCCGCCGGCCGAATCGAAGGGGCTCTTGCGCACCAGTCGATGTACGCCGGTTTCGGTGCGCAGATGGCCGAAGGCGTAGTCGCCCTCGACCTTGATCGTGGCGCTGCGGATGCCGGCCACATCGCCCGCGGTCTCTTCCAGTAACTCGGCCTTGAAGCCCTTGCGTTCGCAGTACTTGAGGTACTGGCGCAGCAGCATGCTCGCCCAGTCGCAGGCCTCGGTGCCGCCGGCGCCGGCCTGGATGTCGAGGAAACAGTTGCTCGGGTCGGCCGGGTTGTTGAACATGCGGCGGAACTCGAGGCCTTCGACGATGGCAGCCAGTTGCGCCGCGTCGGCTTCGATCGCAGTCAGGCCGTCGAAGTCGGCATCCGCCTTCGACATTTCGTACAGCTCGGTGTTGTCGGCCAAGTTGGTGGCCAGGTGGTCGATGGTCTGCACCACCGTTTCGAGCGTCTTCTTTTCGCGACCGAGTTCCTGGGCCCGCTTCGGTTCGTTCCAGACGCTCGGGTTCTCGAGCGCGGCCACGACCTCGTTGAGTCTCAGGGCTTTGTGGTCGTAGTCAAAGATACCCCCGAAGCGCTGCGGTGCGCTGGGTCAAATCGGCCAGTTGGGTGCCGATCAGGTTGACGCGTTCGATGTCCATGAGAGAGCCTTGATTTCAGAAGCGACGGATTATCGCCCGCGCCCTCTGCTCAGGGTTTGTCCGCGGGGGGTTTGCCCGCGGGTCTGACGATTTGTCAGAAATCAGTAAGCGCTCTGCGACGACATTACTGGCTGCGCGGCTCGGGGAGCCCTTCGCGCTCGTTTACGCATGCCGCTGTTTCGCCTGTGCTGACCTTCCTCAACCTGTTGCAACTGATCCTGTACATCCCGCTGCTGGCTTTGGCTGGGCAGGCGGCCTTGTACGTGCTGGCCGGCCCCAAGCGAGACAGCAACTTCTTCTACCAACTGCTGCAATTGATCTCCAAGCCCTTCACGTCGCTGATGCGTCGCCTGACACCGGCCAAAGTGGCCGACCAGCATGTGCCCATCGTCACCTTCTTCCTTTTGCTGGTGATCTATTTCGTCGTCACCTTCGAGCGCATCGATCTGTGCCTGCAAATCGGTGTGGAGAAGTGCCAATGAACGGCGGCGGCCTGGCCTACCTGTGGTTCAAGGTCAGTGCGATGGCCTGGCTCGTGGTCGGCCGTCCGAAGGCCGCCGAGGTCATCTTCGACACCATGCTGGACCGCTGGCCGCATGACGGCTATGCCCTGGCGAGTCGCTCACACGTGCGCGCCCACAGCGGGCGCCGCGCTGCGGCGATTGCCGATCTGCAGACCCTGGTGGCCGGGCAGCCCGACAGCAGTTCAGCCTACTGGTTCAACCTGGCTTATCTGCTCGAGGAAGACGGCCGCTACCTTGAGGCCGAGGCGGCATTCCGCCGGTGCCTGGCGCTGGACGAGAAGGCCGACCGCGCCTGGTACGGCCTGGGCCTGGTGCTGATCCGCCTGCAGCGCTACGACGAAGCCGTCGCGGCCCTGAAAAAGAACACCGAACTGCAACCGATGAGCCCGTACGGCTGGTACCAGCTGGCCCGGGTGCGCTTCGATCGGCAGGAGCCGGAGGAGACAAGAAAGATCATTCGCCACCTGAAGGG
>JANNFB010000346.1:0-2262 GCA_031379365.1 Burkholderiales bacterium | reverse complement strand
GGTGTTCCAGCGCCCACCGGCCTTGTTCGTGAGCGGTACGGGCACGGCGGCGAAGTTGACAATGCCGCCGGTGCCGTACTTGGGGTCGGGGCGGATGTCCCAGATGTTGACCTCGTAGGCGTTGTCGGCGGTGATGGCCTTGCGATCGGTGCAGCGGATGAAGATGCCGCTGTTGGTGTCGGTCTCGGCCCAGAACTCGGCCCGGATGGCAAAGTCTTTGTATTCGGCCTTGGAAACCAGGAAGCCGCCCTTGCCCTTGTCCGCGACGACCAGACCGCCCTCGGCGCGCCAGTTGGCGTCGCCCAGGCGGTCCCAGTTGTCCAGCCCCTTGTCGCCGTCGATCAAAGTGACCCAACCGGCATCGGGCGGCGTGCTGGCGCAGCCGGCCAGCGCGACGGCGACCAGCAGGCCCAAGGTCATTCGACGATTCATATGGCACTCCTGTGGTGATGGAAGGCGCTGGTCGGCTGAGCGCGCAAGGTTGCGATCTTCACCCCTTTCCGGTGACTGCGGCGTCAGGACAATCCATGCCATATGCCCGGACGATCACGCCGTGTAGATCCTGGTGTGTGCTTCCGGTGCGAAGCCGACGAGGCGGGATGCCAGGTACCCACCTGTCGCCACGGTCCGCTGATGGCCGACTGGAGCCGCTGACCATGTACAGCTTCCGCGCCGCGTGGTTGCGTGCCGCGGGGCGCGGGCTCTGCATAGCCGGCATAACGCGCGCCAGCGTCCTCACGCAGAATCGCACGATGCTGCGTGCTGTGACCCCTGAAACCCCATGACCGACGCCGAACTGGCCGCCGTCTGTTGGCTGCGCGCGGTCGAGCAGGGCGCTGGCGATGCCGCGCCCTGGCGCGAGGCTGACGCCGCCTGGGCCAGCGCCGAGGCGCGGCGCGCGGTGGGCGAGTCCGACGACAGCGCCACCGCGCTGGCCTTCGTCGTGGCCCGCGCGAGCCTGGGTCAGCGGCGGCTGGCCGAGCGCGATCCTGGATGGCGTGCGCCGATGCAGGGCGACGCGACGGCGGCACGCACTTGGCGCTGGCTGGTGTGGATCGGCGCGGGCCTCCTGGCCGTGCTCATCGTCGGCAACGTGCTGGGTCCGACCCTGCGCATCAACTTGCTGGCGTCGCCGGTGTTGCTGCTGCTGGTCTGGAACCTGGTGGTCTTTGCGCTGCTGCTGGTGGCGCCGGGCAAGGGCCTGTCTGCTTGGCTGGCGCGTCGGATCGAGGGCGCACGAACGCGCTTCTCCAGCCGCGGCGCCGCCGCGCCGCTCACGGCTGCGCGCGCCCGGTTTGCGGCCGAATGGGCCCTTGCCACGTGTGGCGTGCAACAGCCTCGCGTGGCCGCGGCGCTGCACATGGCGGCCGCCCTGCTGGCACTGGCGGTGGTGGTGTCGATGTACGTCGTCAGCCTGGCCTTCGACTACCGCGCGGGCTGGGACAGCACCTGGCTCGATGCCGAGGCGGTGCAGCGCCTGCTTGCCACGCTGTTGGCGCCAGCCTCCTGGGTGAGCGGCATCGCGCTGCCGGATGCCGTTGAGCTGGCCCGCTTGCGCTTTGCCGAAGGCAGCAGCGGGGAGCGTGCGGGGCGCTGGATTCACCTCTACGCCATCACGCTCGCGCTCTTCGTCATCGCACCGCGCTTGGCGTTGGCGGCCTGGGCCGCTTGGCGCGCGCGCCAAGCGGCGACGGGCCTCAGTCTGCCGCTGGATGAGCCCTACTTTCGCGCCTTGCTGCGCGACGGCCCGCAGCGGCCACGGCCGGTAACGGTGCTGCCCTACAGCTACACGCTGGGTGTCGCACAGCAGGCCGGTCTGGCGCAAGCCTTGGCCTCGGCCATTGGCCCTGGCGCGCAGCCGCGCCTGGCGCCCAGCCTGCCGCTGGGCGCCGAAGACGATTTGAAGCCGCACCTGCCTAGCAGCCTGGCGCCCGACGTGGTTGCGCTCTTTGCCGCCAGTGCCACGCCCGAGCGCGAGACGCATGGCGCCTTCGTGCGCGCCCTCGCGGCGGCCTTGCCACGCGGCTCACAGCTCGCAGTGCTGGTCGATGAGTCGGGCCTGCGTCAGCACGCCGGGCGCGCCGCCGACGCCGAACTGCGTCTCACACAGCGCCGCGCCGCATGGCAGCGCCTGCTGCACGACCTGTCGCTGCCGGCGCCGCGCTTCATCGATCTGGCGCCGTGAGCACGCCGCGCCGACCCCAGGGCGAACACCGGAGTGCGAAGCGCGGAGCTGCCTGATGAGCGTTGAGCCCAAGACCC
>JANNFB010000324.1:0-1938 GCA_031379365.1 Burkholderiales bacterium | reverse complement strand
CGGCTACACGCGAGACTTTCCGGTCGAACAATATTGGCGCGACAACCGCCTGAACATGATCCACGAAGGCACGCACGGCATCCAGGCGCTGGACCTGCTCGGGCGCAAGGTCACGATGAACGGCGGCGCGGCCTTGAAGCTGCTGGCCACGCGCATTAGCACCACGATCGAGAGCGCCGGCCACCTGCCCGGCCTGGCCGAACCCGCGAACCAGCTCGCCGCCGCGCTGCAGGCCCTGGGCGCCGCGACCAAGGCCGCCTGGGCCACCGGCGTGCCCGACGACGCCCTGGCCAACGCCACGCCCTACCTGCAGGCCTTTGGCCACACGGTGCTGGCCTGGCTGTGGCTCGATGTCGCAGCGGCCTGCGCCGCGCGCGACGATGCCTTCGCCCAGGGCAAGCGCGCCGCCATGCGTTACTTCTTCGCCTACGAACTGCCCAAGACCGGCGCCTGGCTCGGCGTCGTCGCGGCCCGTAACCCCACCTGCCGCGAGATGCGAGACGATTGGTTCTGATCATGGACAAGAAAAAGCTCGAGGCCTGGGTCTGGGTGCTGATCTATGGCGGCATCATCGGGTGCAGCCTGGGTTGGTTCCTGGCTTCGCGCAGTGCGGCGCTCGGTTGGCCCCTGCTGACGCTCGGCGCCGTGGGCATCGCCAGCGGTGTGCTGCTGATTTACCTGCGTTCGCGTCGACCGCCCTGAGGCGACGCGACCCGCACCCCACTTCGTGATCGACCAAGGATTCCGTCCATGAGCACCCCCGTTCACCAACTCTTCGACCTGCGCGGACAGACCGCGCTGGTCACCGGCGGCTCACGCGGCCTGGGCCTGCAGATGGCCGAGGCCCTTGGCGAAGCCGGCGCCAAGATCATGCTCACCTCGCGCAAGGCGAAGGACCTCGAAGAGGCCGCCGCCGCGCTGCAGGACAAGGGCATCGATGCACGCTGGATTGCTGCTGATGCCAGCCAGCCGGCAGACATCGAGCGCGTGGTGGCCGAGACCATGGAGCGCCTGGGCCGCATCGACATCCTGATCAACAACGCTGGCGCCACCTGGGGCGCACCGATGGAGAGCTACCCGCTCGAGGCCTGGGACAAGGTGATGAACCTGAACATCCGCAGCCTGTTCCTGTTCGCACAGGCCGCCGGCAAGGCCAGCATGCTGCCGAACAAGCACGGCCGCATCATCAACATTGCGTCCATCGCCGGCCTGGCCGGTTCACTCGACATGCAGTTCATCGCCTACGGCACCAGCAAGGGCGCGGTGGTCAACTTCACGCGCACCCTGGCCGGGGAATGGGGGCCGCACGGCATCACGGTGAATGCGCTGGCGCCGGGCTTCTTCCCGAGCAAGATGACGCAAGGCGTGCTGGCCCACTTCGGCAGCGAGAAGCTGGCCGCGGCGTCACCGCTGCGCCGGCTTGGTGACGACGACGACCTCAAGGGCGCGGCGCTGCTGTTCGCCAGTGCGGCGGGCAAGCACATCACCGGCCAGATCCTGGCGGTCGATGGGGGTGTCAGCGCGGTTCACAACGGCGCGTGATGACACCCGCGCCTCCTGTTTGCATTTGCTACTTCAGCAGGATTCGGACGAACGTGACTGCACCCGGCCCTTTGCGGTCGTTGGCATTCGCGTGCGGGACACGGCGCGAGATCAGGCCGACGAGGCACTCTGCTCCGCGAATGTCCCCCGAGTCGGGCTGCGCCCGCCTCTCCTCCTTGATTTCGCTGCGCAGAGCGCCTCGCCGTCCTGATCCGAGGTGCTTGGGCTGTTCGCGGGTGGAGGGACGCAGAAGCCTGAGGCCGGGGCTGCCGGGTGCCCGCCGCAGCGAAATCAAGGGGGAGCCCTGGGCGCAGCCCAGGGCGGAGGACATTCGCGGAGGCGGGCGCCCGGTGGCCTCGGCCGGCGTAGTCCACGAACGCACGGTAACGAACGACC
>JANNFB010000292.1:0-1803 GCA_031379365.1 Burkholderiales bacterium | reverse complement strand
ACCAGGCCCGAGGCGACAACGACGAAGCCGAGGAAGAACACACCGCCCCAGAAGAGCACCTTCTCGCCCGCATTGAAGCGGTGCGAGGGCACTTCGGCGCCCCCGAACATGCCGCCGGCCCGGGCCAGCCAGGTCAGGTCTTCCTTGCGCGGCAGGTTGTCGCGCACGAAGGTGAAGATCACCACCAGCAGGGACACCGCAAACAGCGGCCCGGCAAAGTTGTGCGCATTCTTCAGGGCATAGGTCAGCCAGCCGAACAGCGTGCCACCGATCACCGGCAACAGGATGAATTTGCCGAAGGCCATCACCAGGCCCGAGACGGCCAGCACGGTGAAGGCGATGGCGTTGGTCCAGTGCGCCGAGCGCTCGAAGGCCGTGAAGCGCTCGATCTTGCGGCCCGTGTCGGGCAGGTGGCCGCCAAGACTGCCTTTGCGCCAATAGAACAAGCCGACCGCCAGCAGCACCATGAACAACAAGGCACCGCCGTAGGGAATGATCCAGTTGTTGCGCACCTGGCGCCAGGCTTCGCCGGCACTGGCCAGGCGCGAGCCGGGGTATTGCACGAAGGGCTGGATCAACATCCCCTTCTCGGCACCCGGCAGGCTGGAGATGCCAGGCTGGGTGCCGGAGTCGCGCACACCGCGCCAGAACGGCGCGTTGTTGCCCGGCTGCGTCTTGCCCCGCAGCGCATTCGTCTCGTCGGGCTTGGGCTCGGCCGGCGCGACGAAGTTGGCTGGCGCACCGGCCTTGGCTGGTTCGGTGGCGGCGGGTGCCTGGGCCCAAATGGCCAGCGGAGCGGCCAGGACCACCGCCGTCAGAAGCGTGCGCAGTTGGCGTTGCATGGTGCCCCTCATCGCTGGACTATTGGGTCTTGGTCGGGATCGCGGCCGGCACGGCGGCCGCACTGCGCGAGTACTCGTTCTGCCCCTGCGCGCGCAGACGCATCTGCGACTCCCAGGCGGTCTGGTCGCCGCCCTTCCAGCCCTCGGCGGCATAGTCGCGCTGCGGAAGCTCCCAGGACTTGGTATCGGCTTTCTTGCCTGCGCTGGCGGTTTGCGCTTTCTCGGCGCAACTGGCCAGCGCCAGCGCCGTCAGCGCCAGACAGATCGCGACGCGCCTCATGACTTGGTGGCCTGCGTGGGCTTGCCGTAGGCGGTGCCCCAGCCCCAGACTTCGCTGCCCTTGCCGCGCTGCAGGACCCGGTTGCGGAAGATGTCGGCCACGTTGTCACCATCGCCGCCCAGCAGGGCCTTGGTCGCGCACATCTCGGCACAGGCCGGCAACTTGCCTTCGGCCAGGCGGTTGCGGCCGTACTTGTCGAACTCGGCGTCGCTGCCGTTGGCCTCGGGCCCGCCCGCACAGAAGGTGCACTTGTCCATCTTGCCGCGCAAGCCAAAGGCACCGTTGGTCGGGAATTGCGGCGCGCCGAAGGGGCAGGCATAAGAGCAGTAGCCGCAGCCGATGCAGATGTCCTTGTCGTGCAGCACCACGCCTTCGTCGGTGCGGTAGAAGCAGTCGACCGGGCAGACCGCCATGCAGGGTGCATCGCTGCAATGCATGCAAGCCACAGAAATGCTCTTCTCGCCCGGCACGCCGTCGTTGAGGGTAACCACACGGCGGCGATTCACGCCCCAGGGCACGTCGTGCTCGGCCTTGCAGGCCGTGACGCAACCGTTGCACTCGATGCAACGCTCGGCGTCGCAGATGAACTTCATTCTCGACATGGCATCGACTCCTTAAGCACGCTCAATCTGGCAGACCGTTGTCTTGGTCTCTTGCATCATCGTCACGCTGTCGTAGCCA
>JANNFB010000275.1:0-6193 GCA_031379365.1 Burkholderiales bacterium | reverse complement strand
TACACCAACACGCTGCTGCGCAAGGCGGGGGTCGAAGTCATCACCATCCCCGGCAGCGAACTCGGCCGCGGCCGCGGCGGCAGCCACTGCATGTCGTGTCCGATCGAGCGCGACGCACTGTGATCAAGGAGTCACCATGAGCTTCAACCTGCGCAACCGCAGCCTGCTGGACCTGAAGGAGTTTGCGCCGCGCAGCATCCGCTACCTGATCGACCTGGCGGCCGAGTTGAAGCGCTCCAAGGCTGCGGGCAACGAGTTGCCGCGCCTGAAGGGCAAGAACATTGCGCTGATCTTCGAGAAGGCCTCGACGCGCACGCGCTGTGCCTTCGAGGTTGCGGTGCACGACCAGGGCGGCCATGTGACCTACATCGACCCTGCCAGCTCGCAGCTTGGCCACAAGGAGTCGCTCAAGGACACCGCGCGCGTGCTCGGCCGCATGTTCGACGGCATCGAGTACCGCGGCTTTCACCAGAGCGTGGTCGAGGAGCTGGCGCGCTTCTCGCATGTGCCGGTGTGGAACGGCCTCACTGACGAAGCGCATCCGACGCAGGTGCTGGCCGATCTGCTGACGATGGAAGAGTTCGGCGAGAAGCCGCTGCACGAGTTGTCGTTCTGCTACCTCGGCGATGCGCGTTTCAACATGGGCTGCTCGCTGCTGGTGGGCGGCACCCAGATGGGCATGGACGTGCGCATCGCCGCACCCTCGGAACTGCAGCCGCCTGCCAAATTACAGGCGCAGATGCACGAGCTGGCCAAGATCACCGGCGCGCGCATCCGCATCGAGACCGATCCACTGGCGGCCGTGGCCGGCGCCGACTTTCTCTACACCGATGTCTGGGTCTCGATGGGCGAGCCGCAGGAGGTTTGGAAGAAGCGCATCGACCAGCTCCTGCCCTACCAGGTCAACACCGCGCTGATGCGCGCCACCGGCAAGGCCCGCACACGCTTCATGCACTGCCTGCCGGCGTTCCACAACCTCGACACGGAGGTCGGCCGCGACATCCACACGCGCTATGGCCTGTCTGAGCTCGAAGTCACGGACGAGGTCTTCGAATCCGACGCGTCGATCGTCTTCACGCAAGCCGAGAACCGTCTGCACACCATCAAGGCCGTGCTGGTGGCCACGCTGGCATGAAGCTGGTGGTGGCCCTGGGCGGCAATGCGCTGCTGCGCCGCGACCAGACGCCGACGGCAGACAACCAGCTCGAGAACATCCGCCGCGCTGCCGTCCAACTGGCGCGTGTGGCGCGGACACACGACCTTGTGCTCACCCACGGCAACGGGCCGCAGGTCGGCCTGCTGGCCTTGCAAGCGGCCGCCTACACAGGTGTCGAGAGCTATCCGCTCGATGTGCTGGGAGCCCAGACCGACGGCATGATCGGCTACCTGCTCGAACAGGAGCTGGCCAACCTGCTGCCGGCCACGCGCACAGTGGCCACGCTGCTGACGCGCGTCGAGGTCGATCCGCGCGACCCGGCGTTCGAGCACCCGAGCAAGCCGATCGGCCCCGTCTATTCGAGCGCCGATGCCGAGCGCATCGCAGCCGAGCGGCAGTGGACGATGGCGCCCGACGGCCAGGGCCAACGTCGCGTTGTCGCTTCGCCGCAGCCGCTGCGTGTGCTCGGCGTCGAGCCGATCCGCTGGCTGCTGGCGCATGACGCGGTGGTGATCGCTGCCGGCGGTGGCGGCATCCCGGTGGCGCGCGGCGCCGACGGCACCGGCCTGCACGGCGTCGAAGCGGTGATCGACAAAGACCTGTGCAGCGGTTTGTTGGCGCGCGACCTGCAAGCCGACGTGCTCGTGATCGCCACCGACGTGGATGCCGTCTATGTCGATTGGGGCCAGCCCGGGCAGCGCGCGCTGCGCAAAGTGACGCCGACGCAGATCCGGCAGCACGCCTTTCCCGCTGGCTCGATGGGCCCGAAAGTCGAGGCCGCGTGTCGGTTCGCCCTGGCCAGCGGGCGGCGAGCGGTGATCGGTTCGCTCGACCAGATCGAGGCGATGCTGGCCGGTGAGGCTGGCACCGAGGTTGCTGTCGGCGCGGGCTGACAAAGCGCCGGTGGACCCGAAAGACGCGGTGCCCATGTCCACGCCCACACCCATGCCCTGGCTCGCCCAGTACCCGGCCGGCGTTCCAGCCGAGATCGATGTGGGTCGATTCGGATCGCTGACGGACGTGCTGGCCGATAGCAGCGCCCGCTTTGCCGGCCTGCCGGCCTTCAGCTCGATGGGCACGGTGATGACCTACCGTCAGCTCGACGAAGCAAGCCGCGCCTTTGCGGCCTGGTTGCAGAAGGTCGCCAAGCTCCAGCGCGGTGATCGCGTCGCCCTGATGCTGCCCAACCTGCTGCAGTACCCGGTCGCGCTGTTTGGTGTGCTGCGGGCCGGCATGGTGGCGGTCAATACCAACCCGCTCTACACGCCGCGCGAGCTCGAGCACCAGTTGAAGGACTCGGGCGCCACCGCCATCGTGGTGCTGGAGAACTTCGCGCACACCGTGGCGAAAGTGATCGCCGCCACGCCGCTGCGCACGGTGGTCACCACCCAGGTGGGCGATTTGCTGTCGCCGCTCAAACGGCTGTTGACGAACGCCGTGGTCAAGCATGTGAAGAAGCTGGTGCCGGCCTGGCATCTGGCGGGCGCGGTGGACTTCCGCAGTGCGCTGGCCGCCGGCCGCGCAGCGCAGCTCGACGAGGTGGCACTGACACGCAATGACCTGGCCTTTCTGCAGTACACCGGCGGCACCACCGGCGTGGCCAAGGGCGCCATGCTCAGCCACGGCAACATGGTCGCCAACGTGTTGCAGGTGGCCGCGTGGGTCTCGCCCAACCTGAACGACGGCCAGGAGACGCTGGTCATGCCCTTGCCGCTCTACCATGTGTTCGCGCTGACGGGCTGCCTGTCCTTCTTCAGCAAGGGCGCGCACACCGTGCTGGTGGCCAACCCGCGCGACATGCCGGCCTTCCTCGAGACGATGTGCCAGACGCGCTTCACCGTGATCATCGGCGTGAACACGCTGTTCCGCGCCATGCTCGACACGCCGGGCTTCGCCAAAGTCGACTTGAGCCACCTCAAGCTCGCCGTGGCCGGCGGCATGGCGGTGCAGCGCGTGGTGGCGCAGCGCTGGAAAGAGCGGGCTGGCGTGCCGCTGGTGGAAGGCTACGGCCTCACCGAGTGTGCCCCGGTGGCGATCGCCAACCCGGTCACCATTCCCGAGTGGAGCGGCCAGATCGGCGTGCCGCTGCCGAGCACCGAAGCCGCAATCGTCGACGACGACAGCAAGCCGCTCGCGCTGGGGCAGGTGGGCGAGATCTGCCTGCGCGGTCCGCAAGTGATGCGCGGCTACTGGCGGCGCCCCGACGAAACCGCCAAGGTGCTCAGCGCCGACGGCTGGCTGCGCACCGGCGACATGGGCGTGATGGACGAGCGCGGCAGCGTGCGCATCACCGACCGCAAGAAAGACATGATCGTGGTCTCCGGGTTCAAGGTCTTCCCCAACGAGGTCGAGGATGTGTTGACCCTTCATCCCGGCGTGCTGGAGGCCGGCGTGATCGGCGTGCCCGATGGGCGTTCCGGGGAGGCCGTCAAGGCCGTAGTCGTGCGCAAGGATCCGGCACTGACCGCGGCCGATTTGCGCGTGCACTGCCGGCAGCACCTGACCGGCTACAAGTTGCCACGCAGCATCGAATTCCGCGACGAGCCGCTGCCCAGGACCAGCATGGGCAAGATCCTGCGCCGAGCGCTGCGCGAGGGTGGGGCTGGCACCGACGGGGCCGTAGGCGCAAGCTGACAGCGCGGCGAACCACGCGCCGACAGACGGCGTGCCGGTGGCGGCAAATACTGGGCTTCGACGCGCACGCGCCAACGGGTGCTGCCGCGGGCCACCCACTGACCAGGAGACACGATGCAAGCCAATCCCACGACCGTCCTACCGGCTGAACTCGAGCCGGCGGCGCCGCAAGACGCCGGCGATGTAGAAGCAGCGCGCCGCCATCGCGCGTCGTTGGAGTCCTTCGTCGAGTCCGGCCAGGTCGAAGAGGCGGCGCGCGACGCCGAACCCCAGACCCCCGTGGAAGAGGTGGAGATGTTCGACGCCGAGCGCATCGGCGAGTCGCACTCGAAGGGTGAAGACGCGTCGCCGGCGCGGCCGCCGTCGCAAACGCCCGGAGTCAGTACTTGACGGCGATGCGTTGAAGTTGCTCTTTGCTGGCGCCGGGAACGTCACCGCGCTGGGCCCAGCGGTTCAGGTTCCAGGCCCCGTCACCAATCCAGCGCTTCACCAGGGCCAGGTTGGTTGCGCGCTCAGCCTCGGTTGCGCCGAGGTACTGGTGCATGTTGCCGGCCTTGCCGCCAGCGTGCATGCTGCTGCCATCGTCGAGCCGGCGCATCAGTGCGCCGGTGTCGGGCCAGACGACGAAGGCGATGAAGCGCTCGTAGGTGTCCATGCGCGGTCCCTGCGACTTGGCCTCGTAGCCTTTTTCGTCGAGCAGGAATTCGGCGCGCTCCGGCGACATCGCACCGTGGCAGGCAATGCACTTGGATTGCCACAGTGGCGCGATGTGCGTTCGGTAGCTGATGTCTTGCGCGCTGACGGTGCCAACAGTCAGCAGCACGGTCAGTGAAGTCGCCCAGTGCTTGTTCATATGAACCTCGCTAAGAGAGTGGGAGTCGGTAGGCTGGGCCGGTCGAGCCACGCGGTCTGTGCGACAGCGCACAGGGCCTTCGCTATCGACGGCTTGGGCTGCCGATGACAAGACCGACTGTCGGCCAACGCACAGACCAGCGTCGCGCAATTACCTAAGGTCGCTGTGGCGCCTCGGCGGTCAGCCGGCGCCACCCATCAACGAACCAAGGAACGAACATGGATACCAACTACGTAACTCGCGACAACTTCGGCATGTACGCCAAGAAGAACGACGGCCCCGGCCCGCAGCTGATGGGCGCCGACACCTTGCTCGGCAACGACGTCTACAACAAGGACGCCGAGGATCTGGGCGACATCAAGGAATTCATGATCGACATGGCCTCGGGCAAGGTGGCTTATGCCGTCCTGTCGTTCGGCGGTGTGCTGGGCATGGGTGACAAGCTGTTCGCCGTGCCCTGGGCCGCGTTGAAGCTCGACACCGTGAACAAGCGTTTCACGCTCGATGTACTGAAGGAAACCTTGAAAGACGCGCCGGGTTTCGACAAAGGCAACTGGCCCTCGATGTCAGACAAGACCTGGGCCGGCGGCGTGCACAAGTTCTATGGCACGCCCTATAGCGGCGACTGAGCCGTAGAACCCCTGCGCGCAGCGCGCACCGTGTTCAAGCCGGCGAGAGGCCGGCACGGTGCAGCGCTGCACGCAGGCGCTCGACCTCATCGAGCAGGTCGAGCATCACCGCCACGCTCTGCAGGTTGGCTTCGAAGTCGCGCTGCAGGCGGCGGATGCGGCGCACCCGCGCCAGCGCGTCACCGCCAAAGCGCCAGGGGGGATGCCGAGCCAGTGGCTGCACCAGCCCCTCGTCGATCAACAGGTGAATGAAGCCGGCTTCGGTGCCGCAGGCCAGCGCAAACGCATCGAGTTCGAGCGGATGGTCGTCGTCCATGCTCACGCCAATGGCGACTACAGACCTGTTCATGCGTCGGCTCCCTCGTTGGCGCGTGGATCGAAGGCCAGGTCGCTCGCCATTTGCCGGTAGGCCTCGCGCGACTTGTCGTCCGCGGCCGGCGGCAGCACCAGTTCCAGCACCACATACAAGTCACCTGGGCTCTTGCCCGGGATGCCGCGCCCGCGCAGGCGCAGCTTGCGCCCGGTCTGCGATCCGGCGGGCACGCTCATCTCGACCGTGCCGTCAGGCGTGGATACGTCGACGCTGGCGCCGAGGGCGGCTTCCCAGGGCGCCACGCGCAGCGTGAGGTACAGGTCACGATCATCGACGCGCCAACGCGGATGGGGCGCAAAGGCGATCTCGAGGTACAGATCGCCGCGCGGCACCGGGCCCGGGCCAGAGCCGCCCAGGCCCGCCGAGCCCTGGCCCGCCAGGCGAATCTGCTGACCGGCGCGAATGCCCTTGGGGATGCCGACTTGCAGGGTGCGCTCCTGCAGCGTCACCTTGCCGCTGGCGTCGAGTTCGGGGCTGTGCAGCGTGATCTCGCGCGTCGCACCGTGGAACGCATCTTCCAGGGGCACCACGATCTTGGCGTGATGGTC
>JANNFB010000251.1:0-3689 GCA_031379365.1 Burkholderiales bacterium | reverse complement strand
GGCCAGGGTGAGGGTGTGGTCGCCGTAGATGCCGCGGTCCATGTCGGCGATTTGCAGCTGGGCTTTGTAGATCGTGGCCTTGAGTGCCATGGCGAAGGCCTGGGGTGGTGGAGCGGGGTGCGGCGCCGACTGTGCCACACGCCCGTCTGTGGCCTGGCCGCCCTATGCAAACCGCGGCATATCGCCAGTCGGCGCGCCGCTGTCAACAATCGGCGCCAGTTCATGAGGGGTGGCCCATGGGGGGTGGTTTCGCCGACAGCCTGCGCGCAGCGTGGGCCTTGGTGACGGGGTTCGATGCGCGCCTGGCGGACATCGTCGGCTTGTCGCTGGGCGTGAGTGCATCGGCCTGTGCCTTGGCAGCGGGCTTCGGCATGGCGGCGGGCGCCGGGCTGGCCGTGGCGCGCTTTCCGGGCCACCGCGCCGTGGTTGCGGCGCTCAACACCTTGCTGGCCTTGCCCTCGGTGGTGGTGGGCCTGGTGGTCTACCTGCTGCTGTCGCGCTCGGGGCCGCTCGGGGCCTGGGGCATCCTGTTCACGCCCCAGGCCATGGTGGTGGCCCAGACCCTGCTGGTGTTGCCCGTGGTGGCGGCGTTGACACGCCAGTTGATCGCCGACGCCTGGCGCGGCAATGGCGAGCAGTTGCGCTCGATGGGTGCGGGCGTGTTCGCCAGCGCGGCGCTGCTTCTGTTGCATGAGCGCCTGGCCTTGGTCACGGTGTTGCTGACGGCCTTTGGCCGGGCCATCAGCGAGGTCGGTGCGGTGATGATCGTGGGCGGCAACATCGACGGTGTCACACGCGTCATGACCACCGCCATCGCGCTGGAGACCAGCAAGGGCGACTTGCCGCTGGCCTTGGGCCTGGGCATCGTACTGCTGGGCTTGGTGGGCGCCATCAATGCCCTGATTGCGCTGGTGCAGCGTTGGCAGGGCGCGCATGCGCAGGCGGGCGGCAAATGAGTGCGGCCCTGATCGAGGTTGAACAGGCCAGCGTTCGCTTCGGCCTGTTGACGGCATTGGCCGACGTCAACTTTGCGCTGCATGCGGGCGAGCGCGTGGCCCTGGTCGGTGCCAACGGCTCGGGCAAGACGACCTTGCTGCGCTTGCTGCACGGCCAGCTGGCCCATGCGGGTGAGCGCCGCACGGCGTTGGATGCGCAGGGCCGCGAGCCGGCGCAGGCCATGGTCTTCCAGCGCCCCTTCCTGTTGCGCCTGTCGGTCTGGCACAACCTGCTGCTGGCGTTGTGGCTGGCCGGCGTGCCGCGTGCCGAGCGGGCTCGGTTGGCACTGCAGGCCCTGCAACGCGTGGGGCTGGTCGACCAGCGCGAGCGGCCGGCCCGGGTGCTCTCCGGCGGCCAGCAACAGCGCCTGGCGCTGGCCCGCGCCTGGGCGGTGCGACCCCAGGTGCTCTTCCTCGACGAGCCGACGGCCAGCCTGGACCCCGGCGCCAAGCGCGAAGTCGAGCAGCTCATCGCCGAGTTCGCGCAAGAGGGCATGGCCCTGGTGATGAGCACGCACAACCTCGGCCAGGCCAAGCGCCTGGCCACGCGGGTGGTTTACCTCGAAGGCGGGCACGTGATCGTCGACTTGCCCACCGCGGTTTTCTTCAACAGCGTACTGCCCGAACCGGCCGCCGCTTTCATCAAAGGAGAACTGGGATGGTCCGCTTGAATCACCGTACTTGGATGGTGGCGCTGTGTCTGGCCGCCAGCGGCGTGGCGGTGGCACAGGACCGCTTCATCGTCCTGGCCTCGACCACCAGCACCGAGCAGTCGGGGCTCTTTGCGCACTTGCTTCCGGCGTTCAAGGCCGCCAGCGGCGTGGACGTGCGCGTTGTCGCCCTCGGCACGGGTCAGGCGCTCGACGCGGCCCGGCGCGGCGACGCCGACGCCGTACTCGTTCATGACCTGGAGGCCGAAGAGAAGTTCGTCGCAGAGGGCTTCGGCCTGAAGCGCCTGCCGGTGATGTTCAACGATTTCGTGCTCATCGGCCCCAAGGCCGACCCCGCGGGCGTGAAGGGCCGCGACATCGTGGCGGCGTTGGGCAAACTGGCCGCGCAGGGCGCCCCCTTTGTGTCGCGCGGTGACAAGAGCGGCACGCATGCGGCCGAGCTGCGCTACTGGAAGATGGCCGGCCTGGATGTCGCGGCGGCGCCGCCGGGCTCGATGAAGGGATACCAAGCTTGTGGCTGTGGCATGGGCCCGGCACTGAACATCGCTGCCTCGGGCAACCGTTATGCGCTGGCAGACCGCGGCACCTGGCTCAGCTTCAAGAACCGCGCCGACCTCACGGTGCTGGTGGAGGGTGACACGCGCCTGTTCAACCCCTACGGCGTGATGGTCGTCAACCCCGCCAGGCACCCGCATGTCAAGGCTGCGCTGGCGCAGGCCTTTGCCGACTGGATCGTCTCGCCGGCCGGTCAGGCCTCGATCGCCAGCTACAAGATCGGCGGCGAGGCGCTGTTCTTTCCCAACGCAACGGCGCGTTAGGCAAAGTCCAGCGAATGGCGCCCGCAACGCTGAGCGCGTAACGGTTGCATCCGCGTGCAACTGCCGACCGCAAGACTTGTTTGTAAGTAGTAGAAATACTGTGTGATTTGCACGCGGCGGTTTGCCAGTGGGCACCGCTAGAGTGGCGACAGATCGGCCGTTAGAGCTGCATCAAGTCTGTCATCACACATGAAAAACTCAGTGCTGCTGCGCGCCCGTGTGGCTCGCGGATTCACGCTCATCGAGCTGATGATCGTGGTGGCGATCGTCGCCATTCTGTCGGCGGTGGCCCTCCCGGCCTACGGTGATTACCTGCGTCGCGGCCTGCTGCCCGAGGCCTTCACCAACCTGGCTGACTTCCGCGTGAAGATGGAGCAGTACTACCAGGACAACCGCAACTACGGCAACACGGGCGCTGCGGTCTGCGCCAACACGGCGACCAACCCGCCGACCTGGAACACCTTCGTGCCGAATGGCCCGCGCAACTTCACCTACACCTGCGCGCTCACCGGCACCACGGGCACCGGCAACCAGAGCTACACCCTGACGGCCACCGGCAGCACGGGCCGCGCCGTCGGCCACATCTACACCATCACGCAGGACAACCTGCAACGCACCACCACCTTCAAGGGGGCGACGGTGGCCAAGGCCTGCTGGGTCACGCGGGGGTCGGAATGCTGAGGTGGCAGCGTGGCGTCTCCATGATCGAGATTGCGATCACCATGGCCCTGGCGGCCGTGTTGCTGTTCGCTGTCGCGCCCGAGGTGACGTCGATGGTGGCCAACAGCCGCATCCGCAGCACCGCTGAATCGTTGCAACAGGGTCTGCAGCAGGCGCGCAATGAGGCCTTGCGTCGCAACCGCGATGTCACCTTCTGGCTGACGACGACCAACGCGGCCGGCACGCTGGACAACACCTGCGCCCTGTCGAGCACGGCCCGCGGCTGGGTGGTGAGCCTCAACGATCCCGTTGGCAGCTGCGCGGCCGCCAGCTCCAGCAGCGCCGCGCCCTTCCTGGTGGAGAAAGCCGTTGGCGGCGCGAGCAGCGGCAATGTCACGGTCAGTGCTCTGCAGACCGACAACGCGACGGCCGCCACGCAGATCGTCTTCGACGGCTTCGGACGCGTTTCGAATGCCAGCTTCATTGCCCGCGTGGACCTCAACAACGCCAACAGCGGCAACAACTTCCGCCCACTGCGCATCCAG
>JANNFB010000218.1:0-13287 GCA_031379365.1 Burkholderiales bacterium | reverse complement strand
GCCGAGCAGGGTGCCGATCAGCGTGGCCACCAGCGCGGCCATCACGCCGACGAAGACCGAGACCTGGGTGCCCTTGACCGCCTTGGACAGCACATCGCGGCCGAAGCGATCGCCGCCCATCGGCAGCGTCTCGGCCTTGATCACCTCTTCCGTCTTGAACTTGGCTGCGCGCTCGTCCCACTCCTTGTAGCGCGGCGCCAGCGGGTCAATCGCCGACAGGTCGACGTTCGGGCCCTTGGGCACCTCGATCACGCCGATCGCCTCGGCCGCCCGCGGGCCGAGGAAGGTCGGCGGCGCATTGGCCACGCCCACCTCCTTCTGCCAGTTCTTGGCCACCAGGCCCAGCGCGGCGAAAACGATCAGGAGCAGGAAGGCGACCACGATGACGGCCGAGGTCAGGCCGATGCGGTCCATCTTGAAGCGCCGCCAAGCGGCGTGCCAGACGCCTTCGCTGTGCTCGACGGTTGCTGCGGTCTGGGCGTTCATGACGGCGCTCAATTCAGTTGCTCCACCGCGCTTCGCGCGACCTGCGACGCATGAAACGGGCTTCGGCTGTCGGCCCTTTGCGGACGTTCGTTCCTGCGCGTTCGTGGACCGCGCCGGCCGAGGCCACCGGGCGCCCGCCTCCGCGAATGTCCTCCGCCCTGGGCTGCGCCCAGGGCTCCCCCTTGATTTCGCTGCGGCGGGCACCCGGTGGCCCCGGCCTCAGGCTTCGGTGCCCCTCCGCCCGCGAACGCCCCCCATGCATCGGATCGGGGCGGTGGGGCGCTCTGCGCAGCGAAATCAAGGAGGAGAGGCGGGCGCAGCCCGACTCGGGGGACATTCGCGGAGCAGAGTGCCCCGCCGTCCCGATCTCGCGCAACCTGGCGAGTGCAGGAATGAACGACCGCAAAGAGCCGAGAGCGGGCATTGACATGGGCACAGGTTTCACTTCAGAACCACACGCGGATCGACCAGCTTGAAACAGAGATCGACGATCAGGTTGATGATCATCGTGATCGCGGCCAGGTAGATCGTCACCGCCTGGATCACCGGGTAATCGCTGCGGTTCACGGCCAGCAGGATTTCCCGGCCCAGGCCGGGAATCGAAAAGAAAACCTCGATCAGGAAGGCGCCGACGAAGATGCCCGGTAACTGCAGCCCGATGTTGGTCAGGATCGGGATCATCGCGTTGCGCAGCACATGCTTGAACAGCACCGCGTTCTCCGTCAGGCCCTTGGCGCGCGCAGTGCGCACGTAGTCGTGGCCGAGCTCGTCGAGAAAGAAGGTGCGGTAAAGGCGCGTCTGCGGCGCCAGGCCGACGAAGACGGCCAGCAACACCGGCAGGGGCGCGTAGGTCGTCAGGTTGGTCCAGACGCTGTCGCTCCAGCCCTGCACCGGAAACCAGCCGAGCTGGAAGCCGAAGACGTACTGGCCAACGATGACATAGACCAGGAAGCTGATCGAGAGCGCGATCGTGGTGGCCACCATGATGCTGCGGTCGGTCAGCGAGCCGCGGCGGTAGGCGACCCACATCGCGATCGGCAGCGCCAGCAGCACGTCCAGGATCAGGATCGGGACCATCACCGTCAGCGTCGCCGGCAGCCGCGTCATGAACAAGTTAGCCACCGACTCGTTGGTGGCCCAGCTCTTGCCCCAGTCGAAGGTGACGATGCTCTTCAGGTAGATGCCCAGCTGCACATACCAGGGCTGGTCCAGGCCGAGTTGCTGCGTGATGGCGGCGATTTGCTCGGCGGTGGCGTTTTGGCCGCCGAGGATCTCGGCCGGGTCGCCGCCGAAATACTTGAACAGAAAAAACACCAGCAGCACGGCGCCGAACAGGGTCGGCACCATCTGCCACAGGCGTTTGATGATGTAGGCGGTCATGTCAGTGGGCCCCTGCCCTCAATGGCTGCTGGTGCAGCGGGCCCTCAGGGCGCGGAAACGGAGGGCAAAGGGGTTTCATGCGGAGACGGTGCCTGCTCGGGACGCGCGAGTGTAGAGCGCCCCTGGCCAAGGGTTCCCCCGCATTTGCCCCTGGCGCGCTGGGTCAAGCGGTCTCGATAGACTGCCCCCTATTCTGCGCAGCCACCGAGCCATGAACCCCACCTTGCTGCTGGCGCTGGCCACAAGCCTCGCCTTGGCCTGTGGCAGCCCCGCTGCGCAGTCGACGAACAGCGCGAGTGCGGCGCAGCCTGCGGCGCTGCCGAAGGTGTTGCCGACTCAGGCGGCGCAGCCCCTGAAGGTGCTGCGGTATGCCTTTCCCGTCGCCGAAACCGGCTTCGACCCGGCGCAGATCAGCGACCTGTACTCACGCACGGTGGCGGCGAACATCTTCGAGGCGCCGCTCACCTACGATTACCTGGCGCGGCCGGCCCAGGTCAAGCCGCAGACCGCGGCAGCGCTCCCCGAGATCACCGAGGACGGCAAACGCTTCGTCTTTCGCATCCGGCCCGGCATCTATTTCGCCGACGACGCGGCGTTCAAGGGTCAGAAACGCGAGCTGACCGCGGCGGACTACGTCTACAGCCTGAAGCGCCACTACGACCCGAAGTACAAGAGCCCGAGCCTGTTCCAGCTCGAGAACGCGAAGATCCTGGGCCTGTCGGAATTGCGCAAGAAGGCCATCGCCGAAAAGGCGCCCTTCCCCTACGACACCGAGGTGGCGGGCTTGCGCGCCCTCGACCGCTACGCCTTCGAGATCCGTCTGGCGCAGCCCGCGCCGCGCTTCCATTACGTCTTCGCCGAAGGCTCGGTGATGGGCGCCGTCGCGCGCGAGGTGATCGAGGCCTATCCCGACAAGGCCATGGCGCACCCGGTCGGTACCGGGCCGTTCCGCCTCGTCGATTGGAAGCGCAGCGCCAAGATCGTCCTTGAGCGCAACCCGAACTACCGTGACGACCCCTACGACGAGGCGCCAGCAGCCGGCGACAAGGACGGCGCCGCGATCGCGGCCCGCTTGCAGGGGCGCAGGCTGCCGCTGGTCGACCGCATTGAGATCAGCATCATCGAGGAGGTTCAGCCGCGCTGGCTGACCTTCCTGAACGGCGAGCATGACCTGATGGACCGGCTGCCCAACGAATTCGCCTCCGTGGCCATCCCGAACAACAAGCTGGCTCCCAACCTGGCCAAGCGCGGCATCCGCATGGAGCGCGTGCCCCTGGTCGACGCCACCTTCTTCTACTTCGGCATGGAGAACTCGGTGGTCGGCGGCTACACGCCAGAAAAGGTGGCGCTGCGCCGCGCGCTGGCGCTGGCCTACGACGTGCCGCGCGAGATTAACGCCGTGCGGCGCGGCCAGTCGATTCCGGCGCAGGCCATGCTGCCGCCGATGCTGTCCGGCTATGACCCGGCCTTGAAGACGGAGATGAGTGACCGTGACCTGCCGCGCGCCAAGGCCCTGCTCGACCAGTACGGCTACGTCGACCGCGACGGCGACGGCTGGCGCGACCTGCCCGACGGCAAGCCCCTGGTGCTGGAGTATTCGTCGCAGCCCGACCAGCTATCGCGGCAGTTGCAGGAGGTGGTCAAGAAGTCGTTTGACCCGCTCAAGATCAAGGTCGAATTCAAGATCGCCAAGTGGCCCGAGCAACTCAAGGCCAGCCGCGCCGGCAAGCTGATGATGTGGGGTGTGGCCTGGGGCGGCGTCAACCCCGACGGCCAGTATTACCTCGACCTGCTCTACGGCCCGAACAAAGGCCAGGCCAACCATGCGCGCTTCGACCTGCCGGCCTTCAACGCCTTGTTCGAGAAACAGGCCGTGATGCCCGACGGCCCCGAGCGCGAGGCGGTGATGCGTGAAGCCAAGCTGCTGGCCGTCGCCTACATGCCCTACAAGGTGACCGGCCACCGCATCGCCACCGACCTGATGCAGGCACGGCTCGTCGGCTACAAGCGCCACCCCTTCCTGCGCGACTGGTGGCGCTATGTCGACCTCGAAACCGCGGCGCCCCAGTGAAGCGACGCACCGCCCTCGCGACGGGTGCTGGCCTGCTGGCCGGCGGCTGGGCACAGGCCCAAGCGCCGGCGCCCGTCGCGAAGCTCGCGCCGGGTCTAGCGACCCGGCCGCTGAAAGTGCTTCGCTACGCCTTCAACGCTGCCGAAACCGGCTTCGACCCGGCCAAGGTCTTCGACCTGTACTCGCGCATCGTCACCGCCCACATCTTCGAGAACCTCTACCACTACGACCCCCTGGCGCGGCCGACGAAGATCAAGCCGGTGATCGCCGACGGCCCGGCCACGCACTCGGCCGACTTCCGCACCTGGACCGTGAAATTGAAGCGCGGCATCTTCTTTGCCGACGACCCCGCCTTCAAGGGCCCCGATGGCCGCCCGGATCGGCGCGAGGTCACCGCGGCCGACTTCGTTTATGCCGTGAAGCGCTTCGCCGACCCAGCCAACAACAGCCCTGCCGCCAGCGGCATTCTCGACAACGGCCTGCTCGGCCTGAACGCGCTGCGCGAGCGCGCCCTGAAGGAGCGCAAACCCTTCGACTACGACACCGAGATCGAAGGCCTGCGCGCCCTGGACCGCTACACGCTGCAGTACAAGCTTGAGCAGCCGCGCCCGCGCTTTGTCGAAAACCTGCTGACCTCGCACGACCTGCTCGGCGCCGTCGCGCGCGAAGTGATCGAAGCCTATGGCGACGACATCGCTGCCCACCCTGTCGGCACCGGGCCATTCCGCCTGGTGCAGTGGCGGCGTTCGTCGCTGATCGTGCTGGAGAAGAACCCAAGCTACCGCGAAGTGTTCTACGGCGCCGAGCCCGCCGCCGACGATGTCGAAGGCCAGGCCTTCGTAGCGCGCTTCAAGGGCCGGCGCTTGCCGATGATCGACCGCGTGGAAGTCTCGATCATCGAAGAATCGCAGCCGCGCTGGCTCGGCTTTCTGTCGGGGCAGCTCGATTTCGTCAACGTGCCGCTCGAGTTTGCGAACCAGGCGCTGCCCGGCGGCAAGCTGGCGCCCAACCTCGCCAAGCGCGGTATGCGACTGCGCCGCGAAGTCGAGGCCGACTCGGCCTACACCTACTTCAACATGGACGACCCCGTCGTCGGTGGCTACGCGCCTGAGCGCGTCGCGCTGCGCCGCGCCATTGGTCTGGCCATGAACGTGCCGCGCGAGATCGGCATCGTGCGACGCAACCAGGCAATCCCGGCGCAGTCACCCCTGATGCCGCACACCAGCGGCTACGACCCGGCCTTCAAGAGCGAGATGGGCGACTACGATCCCGTGCGTGCCAAGGCCCTGCTCGACCTCTACGGCTATGTCGACAAGAACGGCGATGGCTTTCGCGAGCAGCCGGGCGGCCAGCCGCTGTTGCTCGAGTTCGCGACCCAGTCCGACGCCCTGTCGCGCACCTTCGACGAGCTGCTGCAAAAAAGCATGGAGGCGGTCGGCATCCGCGTGCGTTTTCTCATCGGCCAGTGGCCCGAGCAGTTGAAGCAGGCGCGCGCCGGCAAGCTGATGCTCTGGCAACTGGGCGGCTCGGCCGCCAGCCTGGACGGCGCCGAGTCGCTGCAGCGCTTTCACAGCGCGCAGATTGGCGGCCAGAACATGGCGCGCTTCCGACACAAGCGCTTCGATGAACTCTTCGAGCGCCTCCAGGTGATTGAAGACGGCCCCGAACGCGCCGCGCTCTTTCAAGAAGCCAAGCTGATCGCAGCCGCCTTCATGCCCTACAAGTTCCAGATTCACCGCATCAGCAACGACCTCACCCAGCCCTGGCTCATCGGCCACCGCCGGCCGGTGGCGGCGCAAGATTGGTGGCATCTGGTCGACATCGACGACTCGAAGAAAATCCCCGCATGAAGCGCACCCACCCCCTCCTGGCCCTGCTCTTGGCCGCCCTCAGTCTTGCCGCCGCCGCGCAGTCCGCGCCGGCGAAGCCCCCAGCCGCAGAACGCAAGGTACTGCGCGTCTCCTTCCGCAGCGCCGAGTCCACGATCGACCCGGCCAAGGCCAGCGACCTGTACTCGCGCACCATCACGCCGCACATCTTCGAGGCGCTCTACCAGTACGACCACCTGGCGCGGCCGATCAAGATCGAGCCCTTGATCGCCGAGGCCATGCCGCAGGTGTCGGCCGACTTCCGCACCTGGACCATCAAGCTCAGGCAAGGCATCTACTTCACCAGCGACCCGGCCTTCAAGGGCGTGCGCCGCGAAGTCACGGCACAAGACTTCGTCTACCCCTACCAGCGCATTGCCGACCCGGCCAACAAGAGCCCGCTGTGGGGCTGGATCGACACCTACAAGATCCTCGGCCTGGCCGAGGTGCGCAAGGCCGCGCTCGACAGCAAGAAGCCCTTCGACTACGACGCGCCGATCGAGGGCCTGAAGGCGCTCGACCGCTACACCCTGCAGATCAAGGTCGCCGAGCCGCGCCCGCGCCTGGTCTTCGGCATCCTGGCCGGCTCCGACCTGGTCGGCGCGCAGGCCCGCGAAGTGGTCGAGTTCTATGGCGATGAAGTCGACGCTCACCCGGTGGGCACGGGGCCGTTCAAATTGAAGCAGTGGCGCCGCGCCTCGCTGATCGTGCTCGAGCGCAACCCCGAGTACCGCGACCGCTTCTACGACGCGTCCCCCGCCGCCGACGACGCCGAAGGCCAGGCCTTGCTGGCGCGCTTCAAGGGCCGCAAATTGCCGATGCTCGACGAGGTGCGCGTCACCATCGTGGCCGAGGAACAGCCCTTCTGGTTGTCCTTCCTCAACGGCCAGGTCGACATCCTGGCCACCAGCGCGGGAAGCCTGCCCGGCGGCTTCATCACCCAGGCGATGCCCAACGGACAGTTGGCGCCCAACCTGGCCAAGCTCGGCATCCAGGCGATTCGCCAGGTCAACTCCGACGCCGGCTTCGTCATGTTCAACATGGACGATCCGGTGGTGGGCGGCTACGGCCCCGACAAGATCGCCCTGCGCCGGGCCATCAGCCTGGCCTACGACAACGAGCGCGAGATCCGCATGGTGCGCAAGGGCCAGGCGGTGCCGGCGCAGTCCAACGTGGTGCCGAACACCACCGGCTACGACCCGGCCTACAAGAGCGAGATGAGCGACTACAGCCCGGCGCGCGCCAAGGCCCTGCTCGACCTGTTCGGCTACGTTGATCGCAACGGTGACGGCTGGCGCGATTTGCCCGACGGCAAGCCGCTCGTGATCGTGCGTTCGACCCAACCCGAACAGATCAACCGCGAGTTCGACACGCTGTGGCGCAAGAGCCTGGAGACCATCGGCATCCAGACCCGCTTCAAGGTGCAGTCCTTCGCCGAAAACCTGAAGGCCGGCCGCGCGGGTAACTTCCAGGTCTGGGCCCTGGCCGGCAGTGCCGCCGACCCCGATGGCCAGGGCTCTCTGGCGCGCTTCGACTCGGTGCAGACCGGCGGCCAGAACATGGCGCGCTTCAAGAACGCGCGCTTCGACGAGATCTACAAGCAGCTGTCTGGCCTGGCCGACGGCCCCGAGCGCGAGGCCCTGTTCAAGGAGGCCAAGATGATCGGCGCCGTCTACATGCCTTACCGCGCCCTCAGCCACCGCATCTCCACCGACATCTGGCACCCCTGGGTCGTCGGCTACCGGCGCCCGCTGTTCTGGCAGGAGTGGTGGCACATGGTCGACATCGACCTGGCGAAGAAGCCCCCGCAGTGAATCTCAGGCGGCGCGACCTTCTCGCCGCAGCAGGCGGGGCGCCGACCGCGGTCTGGGGCCAGTCAACCGCGGCACGCCAGAAGAAGGTGCTGCGCCTGCCGCTGGTGTCGCCCGAGACGGTCTTCGACCCGGTGCAGACCAACAGCGACCAGAACACCTCGATCATTCTGTCCAACATCCTCGAGGCGCCGCTCGGCTACGACTACCTGGCGCGGCCGGCGCGCCTGGTGCCCATCACCGCGGCCGCGCTGCCCGAGGTGTCGGCCGACGGCAAGCAGTTCACGCTGCGCCTCCGGCCCGGCATCTTCTTCGCCGATGACGCCGCGTTCAAGGGCCAGCGGCGCGAGCTGATTGCGGCTGACTTCGTCTATGCGATCAAGCGCTTCTACGACCCCAAGTACAACTCGAGCGACCTCTACGTCTTCGAATCCTTGAAGCTGCCGGGCCTGTCCGAGTTGCGCGAGCGTGCCGTGAAGCGGCGCCAGCCCTTCGACTACGACACCGAGGTCGACGGCGCGCGCACCCTCGACCGCTACAGCTTTCGCATCACCCTCGGCGTACCGAACCCGCGCTTCGTCTACGTCCTCGCCGACCCGGTGTACACCGGCGCCATCGCGCGCGAAGTGGTCGAGCATTACGGCGACGACATTGGCGCCCACCCGGTCGGCACCGGTGCGTTCCGCCTGAAGAGCTGGCGCCGCGCGTCGCGCACCGTGCTCGAACGCTCGCCCTCCTGGCGCGGTGGCACCTACGCCGGCACGCCGGCCGACGAGCCGCTGGCGCGCGAGATCGCGTCCACGCTCGCCGGCCAGGCACTGCCTTTCGTTGATGAGATCGTGCTCGACGTGGTCGAGGAAGACCAACCGCGCTGGCTGACCTTTCTCAGCGGCCGGTACGCCTGGCTCGCCCTGCCCGGCCCCTACGCGAGCGTGGCGGCGCCCAACGGCGAACTCGCGCCGTATCTGGCCAAGAGAGGCGTGCGTCTGCAGAAGAGCCTGCGCCCGGACATGGGCATGACGTTCTTCTTCATGGAGCATCCGCTGGTGGGCGGCTACACGCCGGAGCAGGTGGCACTGCGGCGCGCGATCGGCCTGGCTTTCGACGGCGACGCCTACATCCGGCGCGTGCTTGGCGGTCTCGCGATTCCCGCGCAATCGACCATCGCGCCGTTCACGACCGGCTACGACGCCACCTACAAGAGCGAGATGAGCACCTTCGACCCGGTGCGCGGCAAAGCCCTGCTCGACCTCTACGGCTATGTCGATCGCAACGGCGACGGCTGGCGCGAGCAACCCGACGGCGCGCCCTTGGTCTTGAAGCTGGCGACCCAGAGCGACCAGCGCTCGCGCACCAACAACGAGCTGTGGAAGCGCTGCATGGACGCCGTGGGCCTGAAGATCGAGTTCGAGGTCGCGACCTGGCCCGAGCTCTTGAAACGCAGCCGCGCCGGCACCCTGATGATGTGGGGCTACTCGTGGAGCGCGCCCTGGCCCGACGGCGGTTTTTTCCTCGGCATCGCCTACGGCCCCAACGCCAGCGAAGCCAACGACCCGCGCTTCGCGCTGCCGGCCTTCGACCGCAGCTTCGAGCGTCAGTTGGTGCTGCCCGACGGCCCCGAGCGCGAGGCCGAGATGCGCCTCGCCAAGGACCTGCTCGTGGCCTACCTGCCGTACAAGGTGCATGCGCACCGCATCGCGATGGATCTCGTGCAGCCCGGCACCAAGCACTACTGGCGTCACCCCTTCATGCGTGACATCTGGCGCTTTGTCGATGTTCCGGCGGAATAGACCGCGCCGGCTGCGCGTAACAACAATCATGTCGGCCCCGCGCTCACTGCGTTCGCGTCCCCCTCGGGGTTGCTGCTGCCGTGGGGCGGCCCTGCGGCGGCCATGAGCGCCCCGCCCGCCTTCCGCCAGCAACTGCTCGCTGCCATCCCGCGGCTACGCCGCTACGCTCGCTCGCTGGTGTACGACGCACAGAACGCCGACGATCTGGTGCAGAACGCCCTGGAGCGCGCTCTGGCCCACTGGCGCCAGTTCGACCCGCGTCGCGACATCGTGCTCTGGCTGCTGTCGATCGCCCACAACGCCCACCTCGACGCCCTGCGCCGGGATCGGCGCCTCGATGTGCTGCCGCCCGAGCGCCTGACCGAAGTGCAGGACGCGCGGCAAACCCTCGGCGCCGACGCCGGTTTGCGCATGGACCTGACCGCGGCGCTCGAGCGCCTGGTGCCCGACCAGCGCAGTGCCCTGCTGCTGGTGCTGGTCGAGCAACTCAGCTATGCCGAGGCCGCCGAAGTCCTGCAAGTGCCGGCCGGCACCGTGATGTCGCGCGTCAGCCGCGCCCGCGTCGCGATGCGCGAGTGGCTCGACGGTGGCGCCGGCGGCGACGGCGCGCGCGCCGCAGCCAAGCCCGACTTGCGCCGTGTGATCTGACTGGAAACCGAATGTCCCGCCCCGACGACTTCAGCGACACCGACCTCAGCGCCTGGCTCGACGGCGAGCTTGACGCCGCACGCCTCGCCCAGGTCGACGCCTGGCTGCGCGAGCAGCCCGAGGCTGCCGCCCGGGCGCGCTTGTGGGCGGCTGACCGCGACGCGCTGCGCGCCCGCCTGGACCCTGTCCTGGGCGAGCCGGTGCCCGCCGGCTTGATCCGCACCGTCTGGCAGCACCGGGCCCAGCCGCGCTGGGCCCAGGCGGCGGTGTTGGCCGGCCTGCTGGCGACCGGCGCGGTGATCGGCGCCGGCGGCATGTGGCAGTGGCAGAGCCAGCGCACCGCCAGCGCCATCGCCGCCGCGCGCACGGCCGATGCCGCCGGCACGCCGGCCGGCTGGGTCCAGCGCGCCGCGCTGGCGCACAGCGTGTATGTGCCCGAGCCGCGCCACCCGATCGAGGTCAAGGCCCAGGAAGAGCACCTGTCGCGCTGGCTCACCCGGCGCATCGACATCCCCGTCAAGCTGTTCGATCTGCGCGACGAAGGCTTCGAATTGATGGGCGGGCGCCTGCTGCCCGACGCCGGCGGCAAGAGCGCGCAGCTGATGTACGAGAGCCTCGACCCGGCCACGCCCAAGCAGCGCGTCACCGTCTACCTGCGCAAGCCCGACGCCGCCGCCGCCACCGCCTTCAGCTACCGCCAGCAGGGCGAGCTGGGCCAGTTTTACTGGGTCGAGGCCGGCGCCGGCTATGCGCTCGTCGGCGCGCTGCCCAAGGAGCGGCTGCTGGCGCTGGCGCAGGCGATCTACAAGCAGCAGCCGCCGCCGCTGGCGGCCAGCGCCCCGGCGCGCTGAGGCGGAGCGCACCGCCGCCAGGCCGGCGCGCGCCGGCGCCTGCCTAGAATCGCCCCGATGCCGCCTGCCACCCCCGCTGCCGACGCGCTGCCCTGCAGCGCCGCACAACGCGTGGCTGCGGTGCAGCGCTTCGTCGTCGTCACCGTGCTCGGTTTTGCCTCGGGCCTGCCGCTGGCGCTGACGGGGCAGGCGATGCAGGCCTGGCTGTCGATGGACGGGCTCGACGTGGCCACCATCGGCTTCCTCAGCCTGGTCGGCCTGCCCTACACCTTCAAGTTCCTGTGGGCACCGCTGATGGACCGCTTCGACCTGCCCTGGCTGGGGCGGCGGCGCGGCTGGCTGGTGGCCACGCAGTTGGTGCTGGCAGCGCTGCTGTTCTGGCTGGCCGGCGTGTCACCCAAGGGCGCGACGCAGGCCTTCGCGCTGCTGGCGGTGGCGGTGGCCTTCATATCGGCGTCGCAGGATGTCGTGATCGATGCCTACCGCACCGACCTGCTGGCGCCGCGCGAGCGCGGCCTGGGCGCTTCGTTGGCGGTCGGCGGCTACCGATTGGCGATGATCCTGTCGGGCGGCATTGCGCTGATCTGGACCGACCCGCTGCAGGGCGGCGGCTGGACCTGGCCCGAGGTCTACCGCCTGATGGCCGGGCTGATGGTGGCAGCTGCGGTGGTCTCGGCCACGCTGCTGCCCAAGCTGGCGGCACCGCCTGCCGAGCCGGCCACGGCCGTGGCGGTCCGCCAAGACCTGCTCGGCTTCCTGGCCGTGGTGCTGGCCGTGATGGCCGGCTATGTGTTTACCGACCAGGCCGTCGCGCCCGCGGTGCGCAGCCTGATGGCCCCGCTGTGGCACGGCAGCACGCTCAGCGTGAACCTGCAGGGGCGCTGGGCCGACCTGGTGTCGCTGCTGCTGGGCATCGCCATCACGCTGCCGCTGGCGGCCTGGGCGGCTCGGCGTGCCCGCTTCGAAACCCTGCTGTCGGGGCTGTCCAACTACTTCAGCCAGCCGGGGGCCGCGGCCTTTCTCCTCTTCATCGTGCTCTACAAGCTCGGCGACGCCTTTGCCGGCTCGCTGATGACGCCCTTCCTCCTCAAGAGCATGGCCTACAGCCCGGCCGAGGTGGGTGTGGTCAACAAGGTCATCGGCCTGTGGCTGACGATCGGCGGCGCCCTGATCGGCGGCGCGCTGATGTTGAAGCTCGGGCTGTGGCGCTCGCTCTTGCTCTTCGGCGTATTCCAGATGCTCAGCAACCTGGGGTTCTGGTGGCTGGCGGTGAGCGGCAAGGGCCTGATGCCGGGCCTGACGATCCCGGCCTTCGACTGGGTGATCGTCAAGCTGGCGGCGCCCACACCGGTCGATGGCGGCCTGCTGATGGTCATCGCCTTCGAGAACCTTTCGGGCGGCATGGGCACCGCGGCCTTCCTGGCTTTCCTGATGAGCCTGTGTAACCAGCGCTTCACCGCCACCCAGTTCGCCCTCCTGTCGGCGTTTGCCTCGGTCGGCCGGGTCTGGGTCGGGCCGCTGGCGGGCGTGCTGGCCGAGAGCATCGGTTGGCCCGCGTTTTTCATCGTGTCCACCGTCGCGGCCTTGCCGGCGTTGGCCATGCTCTGGTGGCTGCGCGCGAGCGTGCGCGCGCTCGAAGCCTGAAGTTTCTGCGAGACCCTGCCATGGACACGACCGAATTCCGCACCGACGCTGTGCTGGCGCAGCCGCTGAGCCCGCGGTGTTCCTGCACGCTGCACTCGCGGCGCCTGTTTGGCGCCACCTTGTTGGCGGCCGGTGCCGCCGCGGCCTTGCCGGCGCAAGCACAACAGCCGCAGCCGGCCGACATCGGCGTGCGCGGCGACGTCGGCAAGGAGAGCCGCTTCACCAAGCTGGTGCCGGCTGAACAGGTCGAAGCGGCCGCCGCGCAGCAGTACGCGCAGATGCTGCGCGGGGCCGCCGACCAGCGCGCCCTGGGCCCCGACAAGCACCCGCAGGTGCTGCGCCTGCGCGCCATTGCGCAACGCATCATCCCGCACACCGAGGCCTGGAACCCGCGTGCCAAGCAGTGGCGCTGGGAAGTCAACCTGCTCGGCGGCAAGGAGGTCAACGCCTTCTGCATGCCGGGCGGCAAGATCGCCTTCTACTTCGGCATCCTGTCGCAGCTGCAGCTCAGCGACGACGAGGTCGCAGCCATCATGGGCCACGAGATGGCCCACGCGCTGCGTGAGCACGCACGCGAGCGCATGGGCAAGACGGCAGCCACGCGTATCGGCGCCTCGGTGCTGTCGGCTTTTCTTGGCTTGGGCGGCACCGGGGACGCCCTGCTCAACATGGGCGGGCAACTGCTGACACTGAAGTTCAGCCGCGAGGACGAGAGCGAGGCCGACATCGTCGGCATGG
>JANNFB010000201.1:0-14543 GCA_031379365.1 Burkholderiales bacterium | reverse complement strand
TTGAAGGAAGACGACATCGTGCAGGCCGCGCGCTGGTTTGGAGCGCACACGCCGACCCTCTCGCTCTACTGCCAGGGCCTGAACCAAAGCAGCAGCGGCACTGACAAGAACGCCGCGCTGATCAACCTGCACCTGGCCACTGGCCAGATCGGCAAGCCCGGCGCGGGGCCGTTCTCCCTCACCGGCCAGCCCAACGCGATGGGCGGGCGCGAAGTCGGCGGCCTGGCCAACCTGCCGAGCGCGCACCGCGAGCTGGCCAACCCCGGGCACCGTGCCGAAGTGGCAGCGCTGTGGGGCATCGCCGATGTGCCGGCCGCCCCCGGCAAGGCCGCGGTCGAGATGTTCGAGGCCGCCGCCGATGGTGCCATCAAGGCCCTGTGGATCGCTTGCACCAACCCGGCCCAGTCGCTGCCCGACCAGGCCATGGTGCGGCGCGCATTGCAACGCTGCGAGTTCGTGGTCTTGCAAGAGGCCTTTGGCACCACGGCCACCGCGCCCTATGCCGACCTGTTGTTGCCGGCCACCACCTGGGGCGAGAAAGACGGCACCGTCACCAACAGCGAGCGCCGCATCAGCCGCGTGCGTGCTGCGGTGCCCGCCCCCGGCCAGGCGCGCGACGACTGGGCCATCGGCGTGGACTTCGCGCGCCGCCTCGAAGCGCGCCTGCCGGCACGGCGTGCCGATGGCGCCACGCTCTTCCCCTACGCCAGCGCCGAAGCGGTATGGAACGAGCACCGCGAAAGCACGCGTGGCCGAGATCTCGACATCACCGGCCTCACCTACGCCGCGCTCGGCACCGCGCCACAGCAGTGGCCCTGCCCCGAAGGCCAAACGATCGGCACGGCGCGCCTGTACGCCGATGGCCGCTTCGCCACCCCCGACGGCCGCGCGCGCTTCGCTGCGCCGGCCTGGCGGCCGGTGGCCGAGCCGCGCGACGCGCGCTTTCCGTTCTCACTGACCACCGGTCGCCTGCGCGACCAATGGCACGGCATGAGCCGCAGCGGCACGCTCGGGCGCCTGTTCGGCCATGCCAGCGAGCCGTCGATCGAGCTGCATCCGCAGGAACTCGCGCGCCGCCAATGGCAGGCCGGCGACCTGCTGCGCGTGCAGTCGCGCCGCGGCGAGGTCTTGCTGCCAGTGCAACCCAGCGACGCGGTGCCGCCGACGCAGGCCTTCATCGCCATGCACTGGGGCGAAGAGTTCGTCAGCGGCCACGGCGCGGACGGTGCAGCACTGCTTGGCGTCAATGCGCTGACCACCACCGCGCACTGCCCGCAATCGAAGCAGCCCGAGTTCAAGCATGCCGCCATCCGCATCGAGCGCGCCGAGCTCCCGTGGCGCTTGGTCGCTGGCGCCTGGCTGCCCGAGGCCGAGTTGCAGACCCTGCGCGAGCGCCTGCGCGCGCTGATGCCGCGCTGGGCCTATGCCAGCTGCGTGCCCTTCGGCCGTGAGCCTGACGGGCGGGTCGGCCTGCTCTTGCGCTGCGCGGCGGCCAGCGCCGACAGCGATGCCTTGCTCGGCGAGATCGAAGACCTGCTGACCCTGTCCGGCGAAGGCGTGCTGCGCTACGCCGATGCGCGGCGTGGCCAGCGCCGGGCCATGCGCCTGGGTGCAGCCACTGACGCGGCCCATGCACCGCTCGATGCCTTCCTGCTCGCCGGCGACGCGGCAGCCGCCGCCTGGGTGCTGGGCCTGCTGCAAGACGGCGTGCCCGCGCGCCCCTTCGGCCAGGCCCTGCTCAGCGGCCGCGCGACGGCGCCGACGGCCGTGCCTCCGCGTGCGCCGCAGGTCTGCAACTGCTTCGATGTCAGCCGGTCCGCGATCGTGGACGCCCTCGCCGCCTGCCGCGGCAGTGCGGACGCGCGGCTGGCGCAGGTGCAAAACCAGTTGCGCTGCGGCACGCAATGTGGCTCCTGCCTGCCCGAACTGCGCGCCCTTGTGAGCCGTACCGGTCTGGCGGAGCTTGCTGATACCGGCCTGGTCGGCGAGACACCGAACCACGTGGCAGTATGACAGCATGAGTATTGCCCCCTACCTGAAGGAGATCGGCCGTGGCAAAGAGGGCGCGCGCGCGCTCAGCGCGGCGCAGGCCGAAGACCTCATGCGCCAGGTCTTCGCTGGCGATGTCAGCGATATCCAACTCGGCGCCTTCGTGATCGCGATGCGAATCAAGGGCGAGAGCCCGGCCGAGCTGGCCGGTTTCCTGGCGGCAGCCCAGGCGCAGATGGCACCCGCGATTGCGGCGGCGGTGCGACGCAGCCTGCGACCGGTGGTCTGGCTGCCGTCGTACAACGGCGCGCGCAAGCTGCCCAACCTGACGCCCTTGCTGGCCGGTCTGCTGGCGCAGCAGGGGCTGGCGGTGATCGTTCACGGGCCCGCCCTGGACCCCGTGCGCGTGACCAGCCATGCCGTTTTCGCTGCGCTCGGCGCAACCGTCATCGACAGCGCCGACGACGCCAGCGCGATCGACGCGGCCTGGGCCCGGCAACAGCCGGTCTGGGTCAGCACCGACGCCTTGTGCCCGCCGCTGGCGCGCCTGCTCGACCTGCGCTGGCAGGTGGGCCTGCGAAACCCCGGCCACACGGTCGCCAAGCTGCTCGCTTTGGCCGCGCCGCAGCGCGGCGTGCCGTCATCAACGGCGCCGCGCTCCTTGCGCATCGTCAACCACACCCACCCGGAGTACGGCGAATCGCTGGCGCAGTTCCTGGCCGACACGCGCGCCGATGCCCTGCTGCTGCGCGGCACCGAGGGCGAACCGGTGGCCGATGCCCGGCGCACCCCGCGCATGGACGCCTTCATCGACGGCCGGCGCATCGAGGCGCTCAGCGTGCCAGCGCAAGGCGGTGTGCTGGCCCATCTGCCCGACTTGCCGGCCGCCATCGATGCGACCTCGACGGCAGCCTACATCGCCGCGGCGCTGAGCGATCCCAAGCGCGTGCCGGCCCCTCTGCAAGCCCAGGTGCGTGCGATCACGGCCCTGGCGCAGCACGCCGCCTCGGCGCACGAGAGCGCCGCGTGAAAGCGCTGCCAGCGGGACGCGTCAGCCTGGTCGGCGCCGGGCCCGGCGACCCCGAGCTGCTCACCCTCAAGGCCATACGCGCGCTGCGCCGCGCCAGCGTGGTGTTGGTCGACGACCTGGTCAGTGACGGCGTGCTGCGCTACGTCAAGCGCACGGCGCGCGTGATCCATGTCGGTAAACGCGGCGGCGGACTGTGCACCCCCAAGCCATCGCGCGGGATGGCGGCCCTCCAGGGCGGCGCGCATAGCTTGGAGCGGCCCGGCGCTTTGCCATCCACGCCGCAGGCCTTCATCGAACGCTTGATGATTGCCGAGGCGCGGCGCGGCGAGCGCGTGGTGCGCCTGAAAGGCGGCGACCCCTTCGTCTTCGGTCGCGGCGGCGAGGAATGCGACGCCCTGCGCGCGGCCGGCATCGAGGTCGAGGTCATCAACGGCATTACCGCCGGCATCGCTGCACCATCGGCCATCGGCATTCCCGTCACCGACCGTCGCTTCACCCAGGGCGTGGCCCTGGTCACCGGCCATGGCAGCGCGCAAGAGCCCGACTGGGCCGCGCTCGCGCGCAGCGGCCTGACCCTGGTGATCTACATGGGCGTGGCACGCGTCGAGACCCTGGTCAACGCGTTGCGCCAGGGCGGCCTGCGTGGCGAAACGCCCGCGGCGGTGATCTGCGCCGCCCACACACCGCAGCAGCGCAGTGCCTTGTGCACCCTGGATACGCTGGCGGCGACGATTGCGCGCAAAGAACTGGTCAGCCCGGCGATCCTGGTGATCGGCGATGTGGTGCAGGCGGCTTCACACTGGCAGGCCGTGCCCTGCCTCAGCGGTACGCATAGCGCGCCGTCAGCGCCAGCAGCCCACCTCGCGGCAGCGCCGGCTCGAAGAAGCGGCCGTTCGCCTCGTTGACGATCACCGAGCCGGCATAGCGCTTGTCGGTGGCGTTGTCGACGCGCAGCAGTTGGGTGAAGGTCCAGGCACCCACGGTCTGTGCCAGGCCGGCACGTAAGTTGACGATGCTGCTGGCCGGCGCGCTGTCGGCATTGGCGTCGTTGACGAACAGCCGACCGACATGCACGACCTCGATCGCCGCATTGAAGCCGCCCCAGGCCCGCGCCGGCGCGTAGGCCAGTTCGGCGAAGGCGCTGCGGTCCGGCGTGCCGGGCAAGGCGTTGCCGGCCGGGATGGGCACCGCTGCAGAGCCGCTGCCGCTGACGAACGCGTCGACGAAGCGGGCGCGCAAGGCGGTCAACGCAAGCGTGGCACGCCAGTCGGCGCCGAGGCTGCCGATGTACTGCAACTCAGCACCGCGGCGCTGCGTGCGGCCGGCATTCTTGAAGGTCGAGCGACCGCCGCTGTTGGTATCGACAACGATCTCGTTGCGGGTGTCGATGTCGAAAACGGCCAGGTCGATGCGATGGTCGGGCGCCGGCTTCCACTTCATGCCCGCTTCGGCGTGGCGACCGCGCGAGGCGCGCAGGTCGGTGTTCAGGCCGGTGCCGACCGGGCGGTAGGCCAGCTCGGTGAAGGTCGGTGTCTCGAAGCCCTGGCCGGCGTTGGCGTACAGGTTCAGCGCGGGCGAGGCGCGCCAGGCGATGCCGAGCACCGGGCTGGTGGCGCTGTAGTTCACGCCGCCGCTGTCGTCTGGGTTGCCGACGCGGATGAAACGGTCTTCGCTGTTGAACTTGACGCGGCTGGCGCGCAGGCCCGCAGTGGCCGTGAGCCCACCATCGAACTCCCAAGCGGCTTGGGCGAAGGCGTCGCGGTTGCTGACCGTGTTGTGCTCGTCGCGCTTGAGCGCGCCCTGCACGCCGCCGTTGTTGATGTAGCCGCGCCGGTCTTCGTTCAGCGTGTCGAGCTCGACCCCCGCCGTCAGGCGCAGTGCCCGGTTCGCCGCCAGAGGCACGCGGTGCGAGAGTGTCAGGCCCAGGCCGCTGTAGCCGCGCTCGAAGGCCACGATGCCGCCGCTGGACGTCGGCGCCCCCTGCGCCGCTGTCGGGATCGACAGCGCGTTGTCGAGCGTGCGCGTGCCGGCATACAGGCGTGCCGTCACACTCGTCTGCTCACCCAGCGCCTGCTCGAGCACGACGCCGATCTGGTCCTGCGCCACCGACTTGCGCGCGTCCTGTGTCTTGGCGATAGCCACGGCCTGCTCTGGGTTGGCTTGCCACTGCGCTCGCGTCAGGCCCAGCGGGTCGAGCGAGGTCGGTTGATCGAGCGAGTTCAGCACCAGCGTGACCTGGCTGTCGGCGCCAAAGCGGTGTTCCCACTTGGCGTTGAGCTGGGTGCGCTCGGCGCGGCTGTGTTCGCGGTAGCCATCGGTGCGAAAGCGCGAGGCCTCCAGCAGCACCGCGTCATCGGTCGTGTTGTTGGCAAAACCCAGGCCCACCTTCACCAGCCCATCGCGGCCGACGGCCGTGCGCAAGGTGGTGGTGGGCACGCTCACGTCGCTGCCGCTCACCACCTGCACCACGCCACCGGCTGCATTCCCGTACAGCTGCGCCAGCGGGCCGCGCAGCACTTCGATGCGCTGGGTCGAGCCTAGGGCGACATTCGAGGCCTGGCCCTGGCCGTCGGGCATCGTCGCCGGAATGCCGTCGACGATCAGGCGCACACCACGGATGCCGAAGGTCGAGCGCGAGCCGAAGCCGCGGATCGAGAGCTGCAAATCCTGTGCATAGTTCTGCCGGTTCAGCACGGTGATACCGGGCACGCGGTTCAACACTTCCGACAGATTGACCTGCGGCCCGCCGGCCTCGATGACGTCGCGCGTCACCGCCGTGATCGCCGCGGGCGCATCGAAGCTCGACTGGCGCGAACGCTCGGCGGTGATGACCACCGTGTCGGCCAACGGAGCGACCGTTTGCGCCACGGCAGCGCTGGCCAGTGCCGCTTGCAGCGCTGTCGCCAGCGCTGTCGGAACCCAGGGCCGCTTCATTGAGGCGCCTGTACTGAAATTTGCAGCGAGGCAAACCACGCTGCGAGGTCGTCTATGTCGGAATCACTCAACGGTTTGGCCATCACACCCATGACTTCGTGTTTGCGCGCGCCACTTCGGTAGGCGCGCAGCTGGTTGCTGAGATACAGCGCGGGCTGACCCGCGATATGAGGCGCGTCGGGCGCCACCGACAGCCCGTTCGGGCCATGACAGACCGCGCAGGCCGCGGCTTTGGCGCGGCCTGCGACCGGATCGCGCGCATGCGCTGCAGGCGCGCAGAAGAGAAAGAAGACCAGCGCCACAGCGCTGGTCTTAGCGCACACTGATGTCACGGAGCCGTGTAGGTCACACGGTAGAGAGCGCCAGCGAAGTCATCGCTGATGAGGATCGACCCGTCCTTCATCACGGCCACGTCAACCGGCCGGCCGCGGTACAGGCCCGTGTCGGCATCGAGGAAGCCCGAGGCGAACACCTCCGTCTTGTCAGCAGTGCCGTCAGCCTTCAAGGACACGTACTGGATGTCCGCGCCGGTGGGCTTGCTGCTGTTCCACGAACCATGCGAGGCGACGAAGATGCCGCCCTGGTACTTGGCCGGGAACATCTTGCCGTTGTAGAAGGTCATGCCCAACTGCGCCTGGTGCGCCGGAAACTCGACCTGCGGCTTGGTCCACTGTGCCGGTGCAGCCATGCCCTTCAAATCTGGTGCGGCGGCGGTGCCTGCGATCTGCACATTGTTGCCGTGGATGTACGGGTAGCCGAAATGCTCGCCACCGGCCTTGGTGATGCGGTTGAGTTCGCCGGGCGGCGTGGTGTCCCCCATGCCGTCGGTCTGGTTGTCGGTGAACCAGACGGTCTTGTCCTTGGGGTTGATGTCCATGCCCACCGAGTTGCGCACGCCGCGTGCCACCACCTCGCGCTTGGAGCCGTCGAAGGCGTCGAACTTGACCATGCCGCCAATACCGATCTGCTCGTACAGCGCCACCTTTTCCTTGGGCTGCACGTTATAGGGCTGCCCCAGTGTCACGTACACCTGGCCCTTGTCGTCGACACGGCAGGTGCGCGCACCGTGGTTGAAGCTCTCCTCTTCCGTCGGGATCAGCTTGCCTTGATCGACGACGGTGATGACCGCCACATCCGGACCTTCGTAGAAGAACTCGGCAGCCGGGAAATTGAGGACGCGGTTGTGCTCGGCGACGATGAGGAAACCGTCCTTGGTCCAGCACACGCCGTTCGGGTTGGTGAACTTCAAGCTCGGCGCGAAGGATTTGACCTCGGTGGCCGCGTCGCCGGAATTGCGGTTCGTGACAGCCCAGACTGTTGTCTTGCGGGTGCCCACGAAGAGCATGTTGGTGCTGGGCGCAATGGCCATGTGGCGCGCATCGGGCACCACCGCATAGAGCTCGATCTTGAATCCTGGGGGCATCTTCACGCGCTTCAGGTTCTCCTTGATCGCATTCGCATTCGCGCCCGTTTGCGGAACCACCGGAATGTTCAGGTCGGTGGTGGCGACCTTCATTTGCTGCAGCTTCTGGATGTTCGATTGCGCCAGGGCGCTGTCGACAGTCAGGCTGGTCGCCGCGGCCACGCAGGCCATGGCAAAAGTTGAACGGTATTGCTTCACGTCAGTCTCCAGAGTGAGTTGGAATCAAACTGCTACCGAGCCTTGCTCAGACCCGTGGCCATCGATATAGATGACAAAAAAACTTTAGCAGTTCGTGCGTCGGGCATGTTGTAGGTAATCCCTGTATTGCATGAATCGCGCAAGCACTTCGGTGCATCGCGCTGGCTCGAATTGTTCACACTCCGTCGATGCTCTGCATCGACAAACCGAATCGAGCATCCGTCACCAAAGCGCGGAGTTTTGTATCAACGGTAGTGGCCATGCTGCTCCAGCATTTCGATCTTGTAGCCATCAGGATCCTGGATGAAGAAGAAACGCGCGAGCAGTTCGTCGTCACGCTTGAACTCCTTGATCGGTGCCGGCTCGTAGCCTTTGGCCAGCAACGCCGCGTGGGCGCTGGCGGCATCAGCGATCACAGCCGCGATGTGCCCGTACCCGGTGCCGTGGGTATAGGACTCCGCCCGCCCCTTGTTCAACGTGAGTTCGATCTCGAAATCGTTCTCGTCATTGCGCAGGTACACCAGCGCAAAGTCGGGAAAGTCCAGACGATGCGCTTCGTGCAGGTCGAGCACGTCGGCATAGAACTTCATCGAGCGCTCGAGTTCGAGCACGCGGATCATGCTGTGGATCACCTTGGCCATGCGCTGCTGCCGTTGTTGTTGAGGTAGGGCCAGCGTCAGGAGCGGGCGGCCATCGACACGACCTTGGGCGCGCTCGACGGCGTCGGCAGGGGCGAGGGTTTCGCTGACCCTTTCGCCACTGCGTTTGGGGCGGCCCCTTCGAAGAAACGCTCGGCCTCGGTCAACTTGCGGCGCAGGAAACGCATGCCGGTGACGCGCAGGAAGGAGGCGAAGTTCGGCACCTCGCCGCGGTGGGCCAGGATCTCGTCGTGGAACTGCACGATCAGGTGGTTGGTGGTGCAGCCCTCGGCCTCGGCCATTTCGGCGAGCACGTCCCAGACCATGTTCTCCAGACGGATGCTGGTCAGCACGCCGTGGATGCGGATCGTGCGCGTGCGCTGCTCGTACTGGATCGGGTCGGCCTTGACGAAGAATTCACACATGATCTGTTACCTCGGCTCGGGGGTTTAGATCGCTCGCGCAGTCATCTGCTTGGCGATGTGGTCGGCCTGGCGAATCGCCAGCGTGACGATGGTCAGCGTCGGGTTCTCGGCGCCGCCGGTGGTGAACTGGCTGCCGTCGGAGATGAAGAGATTCGACACGTCGTGGGTCTGGCCGAAGGCGTTGCAGACGCTGGTGGCTGCGGAGGCGCCCATGCGGCAGGTCCCCAGGTTGTGCGTGCTCGGGTACGGCGGTGTGCGAAACGTCTTGATCGCTCCCGCAGCTTGGTACACGCGCTCGCCCTGCCGGAAGGCGTGGTTGCGCATGGCGATGTCGTTGTCGTGGTCGTCGAAATGAACATTGGGCACCGCGTTGCCCCACTTGTCCTTGACCTTGTCGTTGAGCGTGACGCGATTGGTCTCGCGCGGCATGTCTTCGCCCACCAGCCACATGCCGGCCAGGTTCGTGTAACGGTCCATCCACCAGGTGAAGTCTTCGCCCCAGCCGCCGGGGTTCAGGAACGCGGCCATAAAGGGCACGCCGAGCGACAGCGTCTCCATCTCGTAGCCGCCGGCGAAGCCGCGCTTGGTGTCGTGCCTGGCTTCGTCGCGGATGATGCCGGCCATCGTCGTGCCGCGGTACATGTGCACCGGGTTCTTGAAGGCGGCATAGACCGAGCCGGTCATGTGGCGCATGTAGTTGCGGCCGACCTGGCCCGACGAATTGGCCAGCCCATCCTTGAATTTGCTGGAGGCCGACAGCAGCAACAGCCGCGGCGTCTCGATCGAGTTGCCGGCCACGCAGACGACGCGTGCCTTCTGGCGCTGCTCCTTGCCGTCCTTGTCGAAATAAACCACGCCGGTCACCTTGCCAGCCTCGTTGTGCTCAATGCGTGTGACATGCGACTCGGGCCGCAGGTCCATGTTGCCGGTCTTCTCGGCCTTGGGCAGCTCGGTGTAGAGCGTGCTCCACTTGGCGCCGCTCTTGCAGCCCTGGAAGCAGAAGCCCAGTTGCAGGCTGCGGCCGCGGTCGTCGCGCGGCACGCTGTTGATGGCCATGTTGCCGGTGTGCACGTCCTTGTAGCCCAGGCGCTTGGCGCCGGCGTGCATGACCTTGAAGTTGTTGTTGCCGGGCAGGCCTGGGATGCCGTGCGTGCGCGTGACACCCATCTTGTCTTCGGCCTTGTCGTACCAGGGCTCGAGCTCCTTGAGCGTGAGCGGCCAGTCCTGCAGGTTGGCGCCGGCGATTTCGCCATAGGTGGTCTTGGCCTTGAATTCGTGCGCCTCCAGGCGCAAGGACGCGCCGGCCCAGTGGGTGGTGGTGCCGCCGACGGTCTTGCAGATCCACGCCGGCAGGCCAGCGAAATCCTTGGCCACGCGCCAGTTGCCCGAGGTGGTGCGCGCGTCTTGCCAGGCCAGCTGCACGAACGACTTCCATTCGTCGTTGATAAAGCTGGCGCTGGACTGCATCGCGCCGGCTTCGAGCACCACCACCTTGATGCCTTTCTGGCACAGCTCGTTGGCCAGCGTGCCGCCGCCGGCACCAGAACCGATGATGACGACAACCGAGTCGTCTCCCATGTCGAATTTGGCCATTGTTGTCTCCGGGAAAACGAGTTGTCGAGATCAGCCGAACCAGGGCTTCGGGCTGGCGTCGAGCGGCGGCGCCGGCAGCCACTTCAGGTCCTGGAAGCCACGCGTGATGTAGCCGGCCTTCTCCCACGCCGAGCCGGGGTAGCCGAAGGTGGCGTAGGCCATGTCGTTGTCGTACAGCGAGGTGATGCACTGGCCACGCACGGCGTTGAAGAAGGGCTGGCCTTCGATGCCCTTGACGATGTCGAGCTGCTTCTTCGCGCTGGCCTTGGCGAAGTTGCCACCGGCCGCAGAGTTCAGCGCCGCGATGCCGTCGCGCAAGGTCTTGGCGGTGGCCGCGTCGCCGCTGGCCTTGGCGTCGAGGTCCTTGGCCAGCAACGCATAGACCGCGTCGGCCAGCTTCTTGTGCGGGTACAGCGTGCGGCCCATCTTCATCAGCGCCTGGCCCTCGGCGGTGGAGAGCGTCTTGAGCTCGACCGCCCACACCGGCGACGGTGCCAGCACTGCCAGCGCGCTGCCCGCGGCGATGCTGCCCATCAGGATGCCCGAGCCTTTGAGCAACTCGCGCCGCGACAGTGGCAGGTCGAGCTTGGGGACTTCGCCGCTGCCCTCGTTACAGGCGCTGTCAGCCGCCATTGCGGACGCAATCGGTATCACTTGCATGGCTTGTCTCCACGGGGCCGGCTCTGAGGCCGGATGAAGTGGATGATGCGTTGACCCGGCGCCTGTGGGTGATACGCGGCTACTTACCGGGGCTGGGGCTTTCCCGCATTGCTTCACTGCGGCACACTGCAGCAAACAGCCCCCAAGCAAACTTGGTGACCTGGCCGACACTGATTTCGTCTGAACGCTGTCCATGCTCGAGATCGACAAATTCCTCCTCTTCGTCGCGTTGCCGCTTGTCGTAATTGCGTCGCTGATCGAAGCCCTGGTGCTGGCGCGACACAACACCTACGACTGGCGCGCCGCGGGCGTGTCGCTGCTCGACCTGGGGATGCGCGTGACGATCCAGCTCGTGCTGCCGCTGTCGATCGCCACGCCGCTGATCGCGCTGGCCTACCAGCACCGGTTCGGCGACATCGCCCTCGACACGGCGCCGGCCCTGCTGGCCCTCTTCGTCGGCCAGGAGTTCTGCTACTACTGGTACCACCGCGCCGCGCACCGCGTGCGCTGGTTCTGGTGCAACCATGCGGTGCACCACTCGTCGAACCAGCTCAACCTGAGCGCCGCCTTGCGCATCGGCATCCTGGGGCGGCTGACGGGCACCGCGGTGTTCTTCGTGCCGTTGGTCTGGCTCGGTTTCCCGCCCAAGGTCGTGTTCGCGATGCTGCAGCTGAACCTGCTCTACCAGTTCTGGATCCACGCCACCTGGATTCCGAAGCTCGGCTGGCTGGAGTGCGTGCTGAACACGCCCTCCGCCCACCGCGTGCACCACGCCGCCAACCTCGAGTACCTCGACGCCAACTACGGCGGCGTACTGATCGTCTTCGATCGCCTGTTCGGCACCTACCGTGCCGAGCGTGACGACGTCCCTTGCCGTTACGGCCTGGTCACCCCCCTGCACAGCCACAACCCCCTGCGCGTGGAGTTCCAGGCCTGGTGGCAGATGGCGCGCGACGTGGCTCGCGCGCGCTCGCTGCGCGCCGTGCTCGGCACCCTGCTGATGGCACCGGGCTGGCGCGCCGACGGGCCCGGAGAGACGACGGAAGCGCTGCGAAGCAAAGCCGGCCTGTCGGCTTGACGCGCAGTCGCGGGCGCAGCGTACGGGGTGCCCGCGCGATGCAGTACAGAACGACCACATTCACCCCCACGAGGAAACTGCAATCAACTCTCGGTGGCCACCGGCCCCGCTTGGGGCGATTTGCGTGCCGCAAGTCTCGCTTGCGCGTCGCAGCGGCTCTGACTGACAACGAAATCGTCGATAAGCGCGTTGTACGTCGTGCCGGCGTGCAAACCACACCCCTGCTCCCCCCGCCTCCCGATGTTCAAGACCCTGCTTGCCTGCCTGTTGATCGCCTGCGCCTCGGCGGGCTGGGCTGCGCCCGAGCGCTTCGGCTCAGCACATGTGGTGGTGATCGACGAAGCCACCGGTGAGGTTCTGCTGCAGAAGGACGCTGCCACGGCCGCGCCCATCGCGTCGCTGACCAAGCTGATGACCGTCATGGTGGTGCTCGACGCCCGCCAGGACCTTGCCGAGGCGATTCGCATCGAGGACGCCGACATGGACACCTTGAAGCACACCCGCGGCGGCGTGCCGGTGGGTGCTTGGGTGTCACGCGAAACCCTGCTCGAGCTGGCGCTGATTGCGTCCGACAACCATGCCGCGGCGGCGCTGGCGCGCAGCTATCCGGGCGGCCTGGTCGCTTTTGTCGAAGCCACACAGCGCAGGATCGGCGCCCTCGGCCTGAGCCACACCCGCCTGGTGGAGCCAACGGGCCTGTCGCCCGACAACCACGCCAGCGCCCTGGACATGGCACGGGTGCTGCAGACCACACAGGCTTATCCGCTGATCGCACAGATCACCAGCCAACGCAGCCACGCCGTCCTGGTCAACGGCCAGCCCTGGGCCGTGCGCAACACCAACAGCCTGGTGGGCAAGGCCGGCTGGGATGTTCTGGCTTCCAAGACCGGCTTCACCAACGAGGCCGGCCGCTGCCTGACGATGCGCCTGCGTGCCGGGGAACGCACGGTCAGCGTGGTGTTGATCGGTGCTCTGGCCTCGTCGGCGCGGGCGCTCGACGCGCTCAGCATCCGACGCTGGCTGGCCGGAGAAGCCCCGGTATCAGCCGCCGAAGCGGCCCCGCGGCTCAAGGGCGCACCCAAACCCCGCGCTGCGGCGGTGATCCGTGTCAGCTACGCGGAGCCAGCCCACTGAGGGGTCGCGCGAGCCGCTTGGCGCGACGCGCCTGAACACAGCGCCGAACTAGCCTGCGCCGACGGCGGCACAGCCTTCAGGCGCTTGCGGCGCTCAGCCCTTCTTGGCCCAGGCGCTGCACCAGCCCGCACCCGCGACCTGCTTGCCTGCAAACAGCGGGCAGCCGCCGGCCTTGTCGGCCGCCTTGCCTTGATACAGCGCGCAACCGGCGCAGTTCTGGCCAGCAGCGAACTTGGGGTACTTCTTGACATCGACGCGCTTGGCGTCGGCCACGTAGCCGAGCGCCGCCGCCTGGGCGTCCTTCTCGTCGACCATGGCCTGGGCGCGCACGCCGGTGGCCAGGACGGTGCCGGTGGCAGCCACCGTCATCAGAAAAACGCGGCGGGGCAGTGTTTGGGGACGGGTCATGCAGAACTCCTTGGGTTGACGACAGGCAAGAGGATAGTCTTTGCTCCGCTGCGGCCAGGGCGGAGAACGCAATACCCGACTGCAACGCGGGCGCAGGGTTCGCGGCTGACAACCGATGGCGGGGTGGCCGCCATGCGCCGTTTCAGCGCCGCGCCTCGAGCGGGTACTGCGGATCGGAGTAGCCGGGCGTCGACGGGTGGCCTGGTTTGACCAGGGAATCAACCAAGGCTTCGTCCTCGGCGCTGATGACGCAATCCAGGGCGCCGAGGTAGTCCTGCCACTGCGCAAGCGTGCGCGGGCCCGCGATCACGGCGCTGACCGCGCGCTGTGCCAGCACCCAGGCGCTGGCGAAGTGGGACAGCGCCACGCCCTTGCTGTCGCAGTGCGCCTTGAGCGTCTGCGCGATGGCCAGCGACTCCTCGCGGAACTCCGACTCCAGCATGCGCTTGTCACCGCGCCCGGCGCGCGTGCCTTCGGCCGGCTTGGCACCGGGCACGTACTTGCCCGCGAGAACGCCGCGAGCGATCGGGCTGTAGGGCACCACGCCGATGCCGTGGTGCAGGCAGGCCGGCAGCACCTCCACTTCGGGCTGGCGGTTGAGCAGGTTGTAGTAGGGCTGGCAGGCCGCTGGCGCGGGCATGTTGATGGCGCGCGCCATGTGCACGGCCTCGGCAATGCGCCAACCGCGAAAGTTGGACAGGCCCCAGTAACGGATCTTGCCGGCGCGCAGCAAGGCCTCGATGGCGCGCAACGGCTCTTCGAGATCCATGCCGTTGAAGTCGCGGTGCAGGTAGTACAGGTCGATGTGGTCGGTGCCCAGGCGCTGCAGGCTGGCGTCGCACTCGCGAAGCACCCAGCTGCGCGCGTAGTGCGATTGGTTGGGGCGCTCACTCATCTTGTTGCCGACCTTGGTGGCCAGCACCCAGTCGTGGCGCGCGCCGTCGAGCAGGTCGCCGACCATGGACTCCGACTTGCCAGTCGAGTAGACATCGGCGGTGTCGATGAAGTTGACGCCATGTTCGTGCGCATGCGC
>JANNFB010000155.1:0-1962 GCA_031379365.1 Burkholderiales bacterium | reverse complement strand
CACACCCGATTTGCGCGCCCCCTGTGGGCCCTGACCCTGCTGGTCGCCGCCTTGGGCGCAGCGTCGGCGCTGGCCGCGGACAACAGCAGCGCGGCCAAGTCAGAGGCCCGCTACCAGCGCGACGCGGCTGTCTGCCTGAGCAAGCGCTATGTCGGCGACAAGGACGACTGCCTGAGCGAGGCCGGCACCGCACGCTCCCAGCGTGAACCGGTGACGATCGACCCCGATCCACAGCGCTACATGCGCAATGCGCTCAAGCGCTGCGAGCCCCTGCCCGAAGCCGATCGCGTCGATTGCATCGCCCGCATGCAAGGCCGCGGCACCACCAGCGGCAGCGTGGCCGGCGGCGGCATCTACCGCGAACTGGTAACCCGCGAGGTGGGCGCACTACCGCCGCCCATGCCGGCATCGGCACCGGCAGCGGCGCCCAACTGAGCTCGGCAGCGGGTCAGATAACGCGGGCGACGGCTTGGCGCGTGAGCACATCGGCCAGCAGGCGCTGCGATTCCTTGCGCACCACGGCGTAGCACTCGCAGGCCCGGCCCTCCAGGCCCGCGCGGTCCAGCACGGCAATGTGGCCGCGGCGGTAGCGGATCAGGCCGCGCTGCTGCAAGCGGCCGGCCGCTTCCGAGATGCTTTCTCGGCGCACGCCCAGGACGCTGGCCACCAGTTCCTGGGTCATCACCAGCTCGCGCGCCGGCACCCGGTCCAGCGTCAGCAACAGCCAGCGGCTGAGCTGCTGCTCGACGGTATGGTGGCGGTTGCAGGCCGCCTGCTGTGTCATCTGCGTCATCAAGGCTTGCGCATAGCGCAGCAGCAAACGCTGCGTCGCGCCGCCGAGATCGAACTCCTGCTTCAGGCGTTGTCGATCCAGGCGCCAGGCCTGGCCCTCGGTCTGCACCACCGCGGAGCTGGGCGTCGTGTCACCGCCCAGGAACAACGAGATGCCCACCACGCCGTCGTTGCCCACGCCCGCACTCTCGGCCGAAGCACCCGCGCCGGTCACATAGTGCAGCGAGACGACCGCGGTGGTCGGGAAGTAGGCATGCTGCAACTGCTGGCCAGGCTCGTAAAGCATCTCGCCCAGGGGCAAGCTCACACGCTCGAAGTGAGGCGCCAGACGCTCGAACTCGGCCCTGGGCAGCGCCGCAAGAAGCAGGTTCTGGTTTGGGCTGGCGGCGGGCAACATCCCCGACAGCGCAATCAGCGCTTGGCCATGACTTCGACGCCGATGCCGCGAAAGCCCACGTAGCGGCAGGCGCGGTTGAACATCGGCTCGCCGCTGACGCGGAACTGCCGCGTCGCGCCCTTGGCGTCAACGCGGCTGAAAGCAAAGTCCAGGAAAGGCTGGCGCGCCGCGATCGTGTCTTGCAGCACGCGCCGCTCGGCCTCGTTCCAGCCCGCCGCGTCGTTGTCGCCGCCCCTGCCGAGAAAGGCGCTCACGCCCAGGCCCAACATCTCTTCCACCGGGCCCGACACCTGGGTGAATTCGCCGCTCTCGTTCTGCTCCCAATACCAGTCGGACGCGAGTTCCGTGAAGCGGCGGAAGCGGTCTTCGCTGGCGAGCAATTCGGCCGTGCGTTCCTGCACCGTCTTCTCGAGCACCTGGTTGTAGCCTGCGAGCTTCTTGTAGAGCAGCCGCACCTCGAGCATGTTGTGGATGCGCGTCTTGACTTCGACCAGATCGAAGGGCTTGGTGATGAAGTCCTTGGCGCCCGCCTCCAGGGCGCGCAGCTTGTGCCCCGGCTGCGCCGTCAGCACCACCACCGGCAGGTAGCTGTCGTCGTTGTCGGCCTGCAAACCTTCCATCACGCCGAAGCCGTCCAGGCCCGGCATCTGCAGGTCGAGCAGGATCAGGTCGTAGCGGTTGTCGCGGTGCAGGCTGCGAACCTGGCGCGGGTCGGTGGTCGAGGCCACGTTGCCGTAGCCGGCTTCGCGCAACAGGCGCTCGAGCAATTGCAC
>JANNFB010000136.1:0-2994 GCA_031379365.1 Burkholderiales bacterium | reverse complement strand
TCCAGCACACGCAGGCCGCGCCGGCGGATGACCTGGTGTGCGTCGAGCGTCTTGCTGTCGGCCGGATCGATGCTGGCGGTGTCGATGCCAATCAGTCGCACGCCGAGGTCGGCCAGGCGTTCGATGACGGCGGGGGCGTAGCCAGCGAGTGCGGCGTCCCAGTGCGCGCTGGGCATGTGTTCGTAGGTCCGTACCAGCACGCGCTGCGGCAGCGAGGCGTCGATCGCATGCGCGATGTGCCGCCACTCGATCAGGGCGCCGCAGCCGATCGCATGCACCACGCGGCAGGGGCCGAGGTAGGGCTCGAGATCGAGGTCGCCGACCGAGGCGCCCTGGGCGTCGTAGTGCAGCGGTGCGTCGGCGTGGGCCCCGGTGTGCGGCGACAGCGTGATCGTGCTGACATTCACCGGGCAGCCCGGGCCGAGGGTGGCCGCCCAGCGCTGCTCGTAGCGGGCGTCGCCGGGGAACACCGGGGATGCGGCGTCAACCGCCGGCGAAATGTCCCACAGCCGCGTCACGGCGGCGACAGGCGTTTCTTGCGCAGCAGCGCACGGTAGGCCGCGCTCCCGCGCAGGCGCTCCACCTTGGCATCGATCTTGGTGCGTTCCAGCGATTCCTTCTGGCGCGCCAGGCAGGCGCTGACGAACGCACGGCCATCACCGTACTTGTTGACCGACCAGCCAATGCCGCTGGCTTGTTCGCAGCCGGGCCAGAACGCGACCCAGCGCCAGTCGGGGTAGTCCACGCCATTGCGCGAGCGCGTGGCGTTGGCCAACCGCACGCCGACCACGCCCGAGGTGTTGCGCGTGGTCTTCAGGTCCTTGCGTGCGATGGGCGCGGGCAGCGTCGGCAGGGTGACTTCCACCCAGGCCTTGGCCGCCACGGTGGCTTTGCGCCACGAGCCGTACTGGCGCAGAGTGAAGTTGGCCTGGTGGCACACGCGCTGGCGCGTGATGCGCGCCATGACGCACTTCTCAGTCTCGTTGATGGTCAAGTACATGGCCACGAATGATAGGCCGCTTCTGCCTCAGCCCCCGGCCACGGGGTAGTCACCGAGCCGCCTTGGGCGCAGCGGTTGTAGAGTCGGCGCTGAACATGCCAAGCGCGCACCTCGACCGCTTCGTCCGCGACCGCGTGCCGCCACCGGAGCAGCTGCCGCGGCTGTTGTTCGATCTGCCCGCGTTGCAGTTCGGCGCCCAACTCAACTGCGCGACCGAACTCCTCGACCGCTGGGTGTTGCAGGGGCAGGGCGATCGAACCTCCGTGCTGGGCACGGCACCCGACGGCACGCCGATCCGTTGGACCTATGCCGATCTGCAGGCGCACGCCAATCGCATCGCCAATGTGCTGGTCAATGACCTGGATCTGATTCCCGGCAACCGCGTGCTGCTGCGCGGCGCCAACAGCCCCATGCTGGCGGCCTGCTGGTTCGGTGTCGTCAAGGCCGGCGGCATCGCCGTCGGCAGCATGCCGATGCTGCGGGCGCGCGAGCTGACGGGCATCGTGGCCAAGGCCGAGATCACGCATGCCCTGGTCGATGCGCGCCTGGCCGACGAGATCACGCTGGCCCGACCGGCATGCCCGACGCTGGCGCACCTGCTGCTCTTCAATGGCGAGGCCGGCAGCGGCCTCGAAGCGGCGATGGCCGCACAGGCAGAGAGCTTCACCAACGTCGACACGGCCGCCGACGACACCTGCCTCATCGCCTTCACTTCCGGCACCACCGGGCAGCCGAAGGCGGCGCTGCACTTCCACTGCGATGTGATGGCGGCCTGCGCCTGCTGGCCGCCGCATGTGCTGCGAGCCGAGCCGGATGACCGCGTGATCGGCAGCCCGCCGCTGGCCTTCACCTTCGGCTTGGGGGGCCTGCTGTTGTTTCCGATGAGTATCGGCGCGGCCAGCGTGCTGGTCGAGAAGGCCTCGCCCGACGCCCTTCCGGCGGCGATCGCCCAGCATCGGGCGACCATCTGCTACACGTCGCCGACAGCCTACCGGGCAATGGCTGGCCAGCTCGCCGGGCACGACTTGTCGAGCCTGCGCAAGTGCGTCTCGGCCGGCGAAGCACTGCCGGCGGCGACACGCAACTTGTGGCGGGACAGCACGGGCATCGAACTCATTGACGGCATCGGCTCCACGGAGTTGCTGCACATCTTCATTTCTGCCACCGAAGAGCAGGCGCGGGGCGGCGCCACCGGCCATGTGGTGCCGGGCTACGAAGCCTGCGTCGTCGACGACGACGGCCAACGGCTGCCGCCGGGCCAGGTCGGGCGGCTGGCGGTGCGCGGCCCGACGGGCTGCAAGTACCTCGCCGACGAGCGGCAGAAGAGCTATGTTCAAAACGGCTGGAACCTGACCGGCGACGCCTACCTGATCGATCCCGTCGACGGCCAGTTCGTCTACCAGGCGCGCACCGACGACATGATCATCAGCGGCGGCTACAACATCGCCGGTCCGGAGGTCGAGAGCGCATTGATGTTGCACGACGCGGTGGCAGAGTGCGGCGTGGTCGGCGTGGCCGACGTCGAGCGCGGCCAGATCGTCAAGGCCTTCGTGGTCCTCAAGCCGGGGCATGCCGCAGACGCCGTGATGGCCAAGAACTTGCAGGACTTCGTCAAGCAGACGGTGGCGCCCTACAAGTACCCCCGCGCGGTCGAGTTCCGTGATTCGCTGCCGCGCACCGAGACCGGCAAGCTGCAGCGATTCAAGCTCAAGAACAGCTGATGCCGAGCCGTCCAGCGGCCGCACGTCCGGCGGTCGGCGGTCGGCAAACGGCCCATTGCAGACCTTGGCGTACGTCCGCTGTTTCGTTCTGGCATGGGCGCGAGCAAGGCGGCGGGCGCGGCCTGGGCGGAGCTCAAACGGCTTGCCCTTCGCTGCGCTGCGGGTGCCCTGCGATGCTCGGCTGGCCGGCCCCGTTGCAGAACTCCCGCCGTTCGCTGCGCTCACTGTGGTCGGACAGCTGCAACGAGTCAGAGCACGAAGCGCGCGGGTACG
>JANNFB010000135.1:0-7468 GCA_031379365.1 Burkholderiales bacterium | reverse complement strand
CGCAGCGGGTCGCCGCCGCGGCGGGCGTAGAACTCGGGCGAGGCCTTGAAGGTGGCCTTGGAGTCGGCCACCTGGCCGTTGGTGGTGACGACCACCGTGTCGGCCGGCAGGAAGGCCGCGGAGATGGCGATGGCGCCGTCGAGCAGGCCACCCGGGTCGTTGCGCAGGTCGAGCACCAGGCCCTTGAGGTTGGGCTCGGCCTTGTAGATGTCGTCGATCTTCTTCGCAAAGTCTTCCGCGGCACGCTCCTGGAACACGCTGATGCGCAGCCAAGCGTAGCCCGGCTCGACGATCTTGCTGCGCACGCTTTGCTGGCGAATCTCTTCGCGCACCAGGGTCACCGGGAAGCTGCGCGACTCGTCCTTGCGGAACACCGTCAGCGTGACCTTGGTGTTGGGCTCGCCGCGCATGCGCTTGACGGCCTGGTCGACCGTGAGGCCCTTGACGGGGGTGTCATCGATGCGCGTGATCAGGTCGCCACTCTTCAGGCCGGCCCGAAAGGCGGGCGTGCCCTCGATCGGCGAAACGACCTTGACCAGGCCGTCCTCCATGCCCATCTCGATGCCGATGCCGACGAACTTGCCCGTCATGCCCTCGCGTGATTCGCGAAAGCTCTTCTTGTCGTAGTACTGGCTGTGCGGATCGAGGCCGGCGACCATGCCGCTGATGGCGTCGGTGATCAGCTTCTTCTCGTCGATCGGTTCGACGTAGTCGCTCTTGATCATGCCGAACACTGCTGCCAGCTGCTGCAGTTCGTCCAGCGGCAGCGGCGCGAAGCTGCCGCGCGCAAAGGCCTGCAACTGCATGGTGGTGAGGGCCCCTGCCACGACACCCACGGCAACAAAGCCAGCTACTTTCAGTTTCGCGCCCATCGGGTTCGCTCCTCGCAATGCTGCATTGATGATACGCCGCAGCCCGCTTTCGAGCGTGTGAACAAGGGCAAAGTTCAACCTTCCTTCAGGGGTCTTTCAGGCCGCGGTGGCGGGCTGACGGTCGAAGGTCACGACATGATCGACCACCGCCCGGATGCCGATCCACTCCCCGACATGGTGGTCATGGTGGCTCGGCACATGCGCCAGCACCTGCTCGCCGCTGGCCAGGCGCAGCGTGTAGAGGAACTCCGAGCCGCGAAAGGCCTTGCGCTCGATGCAGGCCTTCACGGGCGCGGCGTCGTCGTGGACGATGTCGTCGGCGCGCAGCAGCACATCGCACTCGCCGCCAGGGTAGGCGCTGGGCAGCGGGCACTCGGCGGCGTCGGCCAGGTCGCCCAGCGGGGTCTGCACCCGGGGCCCGTCGGCCGTGTTGATGATGCGTGCCGGGGTGAAGACGCCGTGACCGATGAAGTCGGCCACGAAGCGGCTGGCCGGGCGGTGGTACAGGGTGTAAGCGTCGTCCCACTGCTCGAGGTGGCCGCGCTGCATCACACCGATGACGTCGCCGATGGCGAAGGCCTCGATCTGGTCGTGGGTCACGAACAAGGCGGTGGTGCCGGCCTGCTGCAGGATGGCCCGAATGTCATGCGCCAGGCGCTCGCGCAGGTCGACATCCAGGTTGGAGAAGGGTTCGTCGAGCAGCAGCAGGTCGGGCTGCGGCGCCAGCGCCCGTGCCAGGGCCACGCGCTGCTGCTGGCCCCCCGACAACTGGTGCGGCGCGCGCTTGGCGGCGTGGGCCAGGCCCACCAGCTCCAGCACCTGCGCGATGCGTTGCTCGCGCGCGGCGCGCGGCAGGTCACGCACGCCGAAGGCCACGTTGTCGCGCACGTTCAGGTGCGGGAAGAGGGCGTAGTCCTGGAACACCATGCCAATGCGGCGGGCCTCGGCTGGCACGTGCGTGGTCGCGTCGGCCAGCAAGCGCCCGCCCATGCTGACGCGGCCGCCGGCCAGACGCTCCAGGCCCGCCACGGCGCGCAGCAGCGAGGTCTTGCCGCAGCCCGAGGGGCCGATCAGGACGCCGATCTGGCCCTGGGCCAGAGTCAGCGAAGCGCCCTCGACGGCGTCGTGGGAGGCCCGGCTGCCGGCGTAGCGAACACCCACCTGGTCGAGAACGAGGAACATGCCCGTATGATAATCGTTACATAAGAATGCGGATTATTCGCATTTGCAAGCAAACCCATGATGCGCGCCTTGTTGACCCTGGTCTGCCTGCTGCTGGCCCTGCCTGTGCTGGGTGTTCTCGGCGCCTGGCTGGCCTTCGACGCGGCCGCCTGGGCGGTGCTGGTGCACCAGGCGCAGACGGTGCTGGGCGGCTACGCCTTGCAGTCACTCGTGTTGGCGGCCGCGGTGGCGTTGGGCGTGGCCCTGGTCGGCGGCGGCGCTGCGGCGGCGGTGGCGCTGTTCGAGTTCCCTGGTCGCCGCGTGTTCGAGTGGGCGCTGCTGCTGCCGATGGCCATGCCGGCCTATGTGCTGGCCTACGTTTACACCGATTTCCTGCAGTACAGCGGGCCGCTGCAGTCGGCCTTGCGCAGCCTGACGGGCCTGCAGGGGGCGTTGTGGCCCGACGTGCGCAGTCTGCCCGGCGCGGTGCTGTTGTTCGTGCTTTGCTTGTATCCCTATGTCTACCTGCTGGTGCGCACGGCCCTGGCCGAGCGCGGCATGCAAATGATGGAGGCGGCGCGCCTGCTCGGTGCCGGCCTGTGGCGGCGCATCACGGCGGTGGCCCTGCCGATGGCGCGGCCGGCCCTGGTGGCCGGCGTGGCCCTGGCGCTGATGGAAACACTGGCCGACTATGGCGTTGGCGCCTACTTCGGTCTCACCACGTTTTCGACCGGCATCTACAAGGCCTGGCTGGTGATGAACGACCGCATCGCTGCGGCGCAACTGGCCTCGCTGCTGCTGATCGTCGTCGCAGCGCTGCTGTGGGCCGAGCGACGGGCCCGGCGCCACCTGCGCTTTGCCGGCAGCCGTGGCACGCCGTCGGCCAGCAGCAACGAGGGCCGTGCGGTGGTCCTGCAGGGCCGCTTGGCGTGGCTGGCCTGGTCGCTGTGTGCGTTGCCCGTCGCCCTCGGCTTCCTGCTGCCGATGGGCCTGCTCGGCAGTCTGGTCTGGCGCGAGGCGCGCTATGGCGAGGTCGGCCTGCCCCTGGCCCGCTTTGCCCAGTGGTGCCTGACCAGCTTTCAGCTCGCCGGCACCGCCGCCGTGCTTGCCGCGGCCCTGGCCTTGGCCTTGTCGTTCGTGTTGCGACTGGCCGCGGCGCGGGCGGCGCCGGCGTGGCCGACGCGGGCCCTGGCGGGCGCAGCGCGGCTGGTGTCGCTCGGCTATGCCTTGCCGGGCACGGTGATCGCGGTCGGCATCCTGCTCTTGGTAGGCGCCGTGCAGGCGCAGTGGCCGGCAGCGCCGCTGAGCGCCGTGGTCACCGGCAGCGTCGCCGGCTTGCTCTATGCCTACGTGGTGCGCTTCTCTGCGGTGGCCCTGCAATCGGTGGAGGCCGGCTACGCCCGCCTGCCCAGCAGCCTCGACGACAGTGCGCGCATGCTCGGCGCCTCGCGCGGCCGCCTGCTGGCCGAGGTGCACGCGCCCTTGTTGCGGCGCTCCATCCTGGCCGCGGCGCTGCTGGTGTTCGTGGATGTGATGAAGGAGCTGCCGGCGACCCTGGTGCTGCGGCCCTTCAACAGCGACACGCTGGCGGTGGTGGCCTACAACCTGGCCCGCGACGAGCGCCTGGCCGAGGCGGCTTTGCCCTCGCTGGCCATCGTCGCCGTCGGTCTGCTGCCGGTGCTGCTGCTGTCGCGCGCCATGCGCCGCTGAGGCGTGCAGGCAGATACCTCGCACCGAACCTAGGGTTCGCCGCCGACCAGCCTCAACGAGGCCAGGCCGTGCACGCGCACGCTGTTGCGGCCGGCGTGTTTGGCGGCGTAGCACGCCGCATCAGCCGCTGCCATCACGGCGGCCACGTCGGTCCATCGGACGTCGAGTTCAACCACCCCGATGCTGGCCCCGACCGCCAGCGAGCTGCCAGCCCAGGGCACACGCAAGGCGTCGACGGCAGCGCGCATCTTTTCGGCGACCTGGGCTGCGCCGTGGCTGTCGCAGGCAGTCAAGAGCACGGCAAACTCATCCCCGCCAAGACGGGCCACGGTGTCGGCCTGGCGCACTTGCTCCTCCAGCACACGGGCCACCGCGACCAACACCGCATCGCCTGCCGCATGGCCTGCGCTGTCGTTGACCGCCTTGAATCGGTCGAGGTCGATGAACAAGGCCGAGCTGGGCTCGCGCCGACGGTTGTTGCAATGCGAGGCCAGCCGGCGCTCGAACTCGGCACGGTTGGTCAACCGGGTCAGGGCATCGTGGCTGGAGGCCCAGGCCAGGGTCTCGCGTTGTTGGCGCTGGTGGCCGACATCCTCCAGGGTCCAGATCGTGCCGGCCGTGGCGTCTTCCCAACGCACCGGCAAACCGCGCAGGCGGCCCCAGAACAGCTGACCATCGCGGCGCCGAAACTCGATTTCTTCGTCGAAGGCCTGCCGCAGCTGAAAGGCCTGGCCGACGCGCGGCCCGAGCTCGTCATAGAAGGCTTCGCTGGCATAGATGCCGCGCGAGGGTTGTCCGACGAGGGCGCTCTCGGCGTAGCCCAGCAAGCGGTGGAAGTGCGCACTGGCCGCCTCGTATTTGCTGCCGCGCGTGAAGGCAATGCCGACCGGGGCGTGGGCCATGATGGCCTGCAAGCGGTCGAGCAGCTCGCGGCCGGCCGCATCGGCACGCTGTCGTTCCGTCAAGGCATTTCGCAACACGTTCGACAGCCGGCCCAACTCGTTGTTCGGCTGCGGCCACGACAGGCCGTGTGCGGCGTCGCCGCGCATCAGGGCCAGAGAGCACTCCTCGATGCCGCGCAGCGGGCGCAGCAACACGAAAGTGACGACCAGCAACAGCACCCCCCCGCCGAGCGCCACGGCGGCACCGACCCAGGCGGCGTGCTGCCTGGCCGTGTCACCGCCAGCCGCCAAGAAACTCAGCGGCGTGCTGCGCAGCACCAACCACTCCGCGTCCGGGATGCCGGCCATGGCCACGAGCTGTTCACCGAAGCGGCCTGCCAGGCCGGTTAGTTCGATCGGCCGGCCCTGCGCGATCCAGTGGGACATTGCGCCAGCCAAGCCAGGCTCGAGGGCGGCATCGCGCATCAGCCATTGGGGGTCGGGGTGCGACATCACGCGGCCCTGCGCGTCCACGATCACCGTGCGTGACGGATCGTCATCGTCGGCCGCGGTGATCTCCGACATCAAACCGCGACTGGCCAGCCGCAGGCTGCCGCCGATCACGGCGACGAACTTGCCGCTCGGGCCGCGCACAGGCAAGGTCAGAATCACCACGGGCTCGTTCGACGCGCGCCCCATGATCGGTTGCGAAATCACGGGGCGCCCTTGCTGCAACGTCTCCCGAAAGTAAGCGCGGTCGCTGATGTTGAGATCGGGGAAGCGTGTATTACCACCTTCGGTCAAGGCGAGCACGTGGCCGTCGGGGCGGCTGACGAACAAGGTATCGAACTGGCTGGCCAGCATGCTGCGCTCGCGCAGGAAGGCCAGGGCGTGGCCGGCATCGAGCGGCTGCTGCACGTCCAGACGCTCGCCGGCGCCGCGCAAGGCCAGCTGCAGGCTGACCAGACGGGCACTGACCAGGCGCGCCATCTTGCGTGTCTGCGCTTGGGCCAGGTCGAGCGCCACCGCTTCGTCGTGATTTTCCACACTGCGCAGGGTCAAGCCGACAGTCAATGCCACGCTGGCGCCGATCAGCAGAGCGCCGATCGCTGCGAGACGCATCTTGAGTGAGCCACGGCGCGGCGCTTTGGCAGCCGCCGCAGCTTTTGGCTCGGTGGAAGGCGGGTTCATCGGGCAGAGTGAGTGCAACCGAGGCGCCGGTCGCGGGCCCTCTATGGTCGCCGCCCAGGCAACGGCTGATTGTCGGAACAGCGCTTGTTTGTCGCGCTTGTTTGTCGCTTGCCCGACCTATGGTGCCTCCGACAGGAATCGAACCTGTATCTGGCGCTTAGGAGGCGCCCGTTCTATCCATTGAACTACGGTGGCAGCGGCGCGCATTGTAGAAGTGCCACGTCGACGGTCAGGGTTCGGTGGCCACCGACAGACAAGCAAGGCAGGATTGACGCCGCCGCTGTGGGCGCCTCATCATCCGAGGATGCTGATCTTTCGCCAACTCTTCGACGCAAGCTCGTCGACCTACACCTACTTGCTGGCCGACCGCGGCAGCGGTCAGGCGCTACTGATCGACCCGGTGTACGAGCAGGCGCGGCGCGACGCCGCCCTGGTGGTCGAGCTCGGCCTGAGCCTGGTCTGGACGCTGGAAACCCATGTGCACGCCGATCACGTCACCGGGGCCTGGCTCTTGCGCGAGCGCCTGGGCAGCCGCATTGCCCTGGCGCGCGCCGGCGAGGCCGAGGGCGCCGACCGTTTGCTAGTGCATGGCGACCGCATCGCCTTCGGCGCGCGCTGGCTCAGCGTGCGCGCCACACCGGGCCACACCAACGGCTGCCTGAGCTATGTGCTCGACGACGAAAGCCGCGCCTTCAGCGGCGATTGCCTGCTCATCCGGGGCTGTGGCCGCACCGATTTTCAGCAGGGCAGCGCGCCCAGCCTGTATGCCTCGGTGCACCAGCAGTTGTTCACGCTGCCTGCCAGTTGTTTGATCTACCCCGGCCACGACTACAACGGCCTGACGGTGACCAGCGTCGAGGAAGAGCGGCGCTACAACCCGCGCCTGGGCGGCGAAGTCAGCGAAGGCGATTTCGCCGGCCACATGAACAACCTCAACCTGCCGCACCCCAAGCAACTCGACGTGGCCGTGCCGGCCAACCTTCGCTGCGGCCGGCCCGACGCAGCAGCGCCGGCCGGTGCCGAACCCACCTGGGCCCCGTTGCGCCGCACTTTCGCCGGCCTGTGGGAAATCGAGCCGCAGGGCCTGGCCGAGGTGCACGCTGACGCGCGGGCGCAGATCGTCGATGTGCGCGAACCCGATGAATTCAACGGTCCGCTGGGGCACATTCCCGGCGCCCGCCTGGTACCGCTGGGCAGCCTGAAAGAGGGCCTGGCCACGCTCGACCCGGCGCACCCGGTGGTGGCCGTTTGCCGCTCGGGCTCACGCTCGGCGCGCGCCGTGACCATGCTGCAGCAGGCCGGTTTTGCCCAAGTGGCGAATCTGGCCGGCGGCATGCTGCGCTGGCATGTCGACGGCGGGCGGGTCGCCGGCGCGCAGGATTGATCCCGAATCGCGTTCAATCGCCTAAGAACGAAGGGCGGCTCGCGGCGCCGATTACGGACCGTGGTGCATGCCCACTGTTTCGTGCTGGCATTGGCACGAGCAAGGCGGCGGGCGCGGCCTGGACGGGACTCAAACGGCTGGCCCTTCGCTGCGCTGCGGGTGCCCTGCGATGCTCGGCTGGCCGGCCCCGTTGCAGAACTCCCGCCGTTCGCTGCGCTCACTGTGGTCGGACAGCTGCAACGAGTCAGACCACGAAGCGCGCGGGTACG
>JANNFB010000092.1:0-8327 GCA_031379365.1 Burkholderiales bacterium | reverse complement strand
TCGCTGCTCGACCTCGTGCTGCTGAATCGCTACGTCTATGAACACGCCGATGTCGGAGTGGGCGCCGAGGTGTTTGCGAAGTTCCCGTGGTCGCGAGAAGCCTTCAGCAAGGCGGGCATCGTGATTTTCCAACGCGGAGATCGTTCCGCAGCCGAGCGCATGCTCACCGCCGTAACGCAGCGCGTGGCGCAAGGCGCCAAGTTGGCGATGGGCGGCGAAGGTCGCCTAAGCCGAGACGGCAATGTTGGCCACTTCAAGCGGGGTGGATGCCTGGTTGCGATACGCGCCGGCGTGCCCGTCGTTCCAGTCGCCCTGGCTGGCAGCCCATCGATGATGCCAGTGGGCTCCCTTCGACTGAAGCCAGGGAAACTTCGGGTCAGCTATGGAGAACCGGTTTCAACCGAAGGATGGAGTGAAGCGCAAGCCGACCAGTTGGCCGCACTTGTCCGGGGCCAAGTTGTTGCCTTGCGCCAGTAGCGCAGGCCGCCCGCAACGCAATCCATCCAGTGCGGGCCGTCGGAAACGCCGCAACTTCAGTTTAGACCCCCGATTGATCCGACAACTTCCGGTGCGCTCCCCTCTTGCCACTGGTTGCTGCTCGCGCCGACAGCTGAGCGTCTGCATACAGAGTTCCACGCTTGGCTTCGGTTGACCGCTCAGGGTCGCCATCGCCCAGACACCTTGCCATTTCTGCGGCTCAAGTGCGGCATGGATCGCGCCTGCTTTGGGGCGTCAGCTGGCGGTCGTCCCGTACGAATCGCGCCCACCAGGATTAGCGGCGCCAAGCAACTCCAACAGCAACTCGACACGCGCCTGCACCGCACTGAGTGCGCCGGCAGGCCGCAGGTGCCCCATGCCGAGCACCAGCCCCGCCGCGCAGCGCGTGGCGCGCAGCACATACACCCCCTGCGCTTGCGCGCGAAGCAATGCCGCTTCGAGCGCCGCGCTCAATGTGCCATTGCCGGTGCCGGCTGCGACGAGGCCCTGCACGCCTTGCGCCACCAGCGCATCGACGAGCGCGCCACCGGCACCCACGTGGTTGAGCACGATCTCAACGCGCGGCCAGCCAGCGGCGGCGCGCTCGATGCGCTGCAGACCGAGGGCTTCGCACGGCGGCACCCTTCGCCACCAGTGCGGCTGGCCGTCCTGCATTTCCGCCAGGGGCCCTGCGTCGCCGCCATCGAAGGCATCGAGTCGGTGACTGTGGACCTTGCGCAGCTCGGCGCCGGCCCAGACACGCCCAGCGATAGCCACCAGAGCGCCTTGCGCGCCCACATCGCGCGCCACGCTCACGGCGTCGAGCAGGTTCTGCGGCCCGTCAGCCTGCAGTGAGGTGGCGGGGCGCATCGCGGCGGTCAGCACCAGCGGCTTTGTCGGGGCCAGCACGCGGTGCAGGAAGTAGGCGGTTTCTTCCAGGGTGTCGGTGCCGTGCGTGACCACCACGCCGGCCACTTCAGCGCGCGCAAGGTGATACCCGCAACGCTGCGCCAGGCGCTGCCAAGTCGCGAAGTCCATGTCCTTGCTGTCGAGTTGCGCGACTTGCTCGCAGTCGAGGTCCAGCAGCGCCAAAGGTGGCACGGCGGCCACCAGTTGCGCCACGCCCAGCTGGGCCGAGCTGTAGCCGAGCGTGTCGGTGCTGCTGGCGGCAATCCCGGCAATCGTGCCGCCGGTGCCCAGGATCACGATTTTGGATTGCATTGGCGCGCTATCTGGATGAAAATACAGTGACTGGACAAACCACCAGGTTTCGGCCTGGCAGAACCATGATCGAAGAACGCCCCAAGCTTACCGACCGCCAGCAGCAGATTCTCGAACTCGTGCAGAGCGCCATAGAGCGCACGGGCGCACCACCTACCCGCGCCGAGATCGCGGCCGAGCTCGGTTTTCGCTCCCCCAACGCCGCTGAGGAGCATTTGCAGGCGCTGGCACGCAAGGGAGTGATCGAGCTGGTGGGCGGCACCTCGCGCGGTATCCGGCTGCGCACCGAAACCCTGCGCGCGCTGAACGAAGCGCGCAGCATGCAGTTCAGCCTGCCGCTGGTGGGCGTGGCCCAACTCACCTTGCCGCTGGTGGGCCGCGTGGCGGCCGGCAGCCCGATCCTGGCCCAGGAGCACATCGACCAGACCTATGTGGTCGAGGCCAGCATGTTCGCGCGCAAGCCCGACTACCTGCTCAAGGTGCGCGGCATGAGCATGCGCGACGCCGGCATCATGGACGGTGACCTGCTCGCGGTGCAAAAGGCCAAGGACGCCAAGAACGGCCAGATCGTCGTCGCGCGCCTGGGTGACGATGTCACCGTCAAGCGCTTCAAGCGCAGCCGCCACGGCATCGAACTGATCCCCGAGAACCCCGATTTCGAGACCATCCTGGTCACACCGGGCGAAACCCAGTTCGAACTGGAAGGCCTGGCCGTCGGGCTGATCCGTAACAACATGATGATGTGAGCCCCACCACCCGCATCAAGCAGCCCAAGGCTTCGCACCCCAGCGCGTGCGAAGTGCTGGAGCAGCTGCCCAACATCGGGCCCTCGCTGGCGGCCGACTTGCGTCTCATCGGCGTGTACAGCCCGCGCGAGTTGCAGGGGCGTGACCCGTTCGTGCTCTACCAGGCCTTGTGCGCCGCCACCGGGCAGCGCCAAGACCCGTGCGTGCTCGACACCTTCATGGCTGCCACCGATTTCATGCGCGGCGCCGCCGCGGCGCCGTGGTGGGCTTACACGCCGCAGCGCAAAGTGTTGTACGGGGCGGTGTAAACCAACGGGCGGCTGGGCATACCTGCGGAACTGAGGGGCGACAGCGGTCTTATTTCACGTTTCACGGCAGGGGTGAACCCGACACACTGGCGCATGCCTGCCGCGAACCTGCCCCCTGAGCTGCCGACCCAGCCTGCCGAACAGGCCACGGCGACCTCCGCTCATGCCGCGACCCATGCGGCCAGCGCGTGGCAGCAAATTGCCCACGCGCTGGGTTGGCCACAGCGCACGCAGCGCCGCCCGATCGTTGCTTCCGAAGCCCGCGCCGCGTTTGTCAAGTGTCTGGCTGACGTGCCGACGCTGCAGGCCCGGGCCCTCAGCGAGCGCCTCAGCCACACCCAATCGTTGTCGGAGCTGTGGTACTTGCGGCCGGTCGTGTTCCAGGTGCTGGCACTGCACCACTCCCAAGCCGAGGCAGAACGGCGACTAATCTGGCTCGGCGAGCGCTTCGATCGCCGCAGCCAACTCCGTGCACCCGGCGCGCCAACGCGGCCGCGTTGAATCCGTCAGCGCCCGCCGAGGAAGTCGGCTTTGCCGAGTTCGACTCCGGCGTTGCGCAGCAGGGCGTAGGCCGTGGTGAGGTGGAAGTACAGGTTGGGCAGCGCGTAGTGCTTGAGGAAGTTCTCACCCGTGAAGACCAGCGGCTCGCTGGTGCGGCGTGGCACCAGGATCTCGCGCGCGTCGCTACCATCGATCTGCGCCGCGCTGAAAGAGTTGACGTAGTCGATGGTCTTGCGCACACGGGCGCGCAGGTCTTCGAAAGAGGCTTCGTTGTCGTCCCACTTCGGCGCCTCGACGCCAGCCAGCCGGGCCATGCAGGCCTTGGCGGCGTCACTGGCGATCTGGATCTGGCGCGTGAAGGGCAGCATGTCGGGCACCAGGCGCAGGCCAAGGTAGTTGGCGCTGTCGAACTTGCGCGCGGCGGCATGGGCCTCGGCCTTGTCGAGCCAGCTCAGCAGGTTGCTGAGCATGCGACCAAAAACCGGCGCGCTGGCCGAGTGCATCGAGAGGGTCATGGGTGTCTCCGGGTGAAAGCGGGCTGCATGGTAGCGCGCAAGGCAGAATCGGGGGCTACTGCGCCACGCCATGAACATCATCATCCTCGACGACTACCAGGACGCAGTGCGCAAGCTGCAGTGCGCCAGCAAACTGGAGCACCTCAACGCCAAGGTCTTCACCAACACCGTCAAGGGCATCGGCCAGTTGTCGATCCGGCTGCGCGACGCCGAGGTGCTGGTGCTGATCCGCGAGCGCACCGCCTTCCCGCGCCAGTTGCTCGAGAAGCTGCCGAAACTGCGCCTGATCGCGCAGACCGGCCGCGCCGGCCCGCACATCGACATCGACACCTGCACCCGCCTGGGCATCGCCGTGGCCGAAGGCACGGGCTCGCCGGTGGCGCCGGCCGAGCTGACGTGGGCTCTGATCATGGCCTCGATGCGGCGGCTGCCGCAGTACATCGCCAACCTCAAGCACGGCGCCTGGCAGCAGTCGGGGCTGAAGACGGCCTCGATGCCGCCCAACTTCGGCATCGGCATGAAGCTCGACGGCAAGACGCTCGGCGTCTGGGGCTACGGCAAGATCGGCCAGCGCATCGCCGGCTACGGCCGCGCCTTCGGCATGAAGGTCACCGTGTGGGGCAGCGAGGGCTCGCGCGACAAGGCCCGCGCCGACGGTCACCTGCCCGCGCCCACGCGCGAAGCGTTCTTCGAGGTTTGCGATGTGTTGTCGGTGCACTTGCGCTTGGTGCCGGCCACGCGCGGCATCGTGACCATGGACGATCTGTCGCGCATGAAACCGACCGCCCTCTTCGTCAACACCTCGCGCGCTGAACTGTTGACCGAAGGGGCCCTGGTGTCGGCGCTCAACCGTGGCCGCCCCGGCATGGCCGCCGTCGATGCCTTCGAGAGCGAGCCGATCCTGCAGGGCCATCCGCTGCTGCGGCTGGAGAACGCGGTGTGCACACCGCACATCGGCTATGTCGAACAAGACAGCTATGAGATGTACTTCGGCGCTGCGTTCGACAACGTCGTCAACTTCATCAACCAGAATCCCACCAACATCGTCAACCCCGACGCGCTGAAGGTGATTCGTTGAGCCTGCCGGCGCCGCGCTCGCCGGGGGAGTTGCTGCGTGTGTTCAGTGCCCTGGCGTTACAGGGCTTCGGTGGCGTGCTGCCGATAGCGCAGCGCGAACTGGTCGAGCGCCGGCAGTGGCTGACGCGCGAGGAATTCGTCGAGACCCTGTCGGTCGGGCAAGTGCTGCCGGGCCCGAACGTGGTCAACCTGGCGCTGATGATCGGCGACCGCTTCTTCGGCTGGCGCGGGGCCTTCGCCGCACTGACGGGATTGGTGGCGCTGCCGCTGCTGATCGTGATGACGCTGGCGGTGCTGTACGCACGCTTCGCTGCCGAGCCCATGGTGGCGGGTGCCCTGCGCGGCATGGGTGCCGTGGCCGCCGGGCTGATCATGGCGATGGCACTCAAGCTGCTGCCAACCCTGGGCCGCAACCCGCTGGGGCGCTGGTCCTGCGCACTGGCTTTGGGGTTCACGCTGTTCGGCGTCGGCGTGATGCGCTGGCCGATGGCCTATGCCGTGCTCGGTATCGGCGGCCTGGCCGTGCTGGCCGCCTGGTGGCAACTCGGCCGCGTGCGATGAGCTTCACCGACGCCGACTGGTGGGCCTTGTTTGGGCACTTCCTGGCCATGTCGATGCTGGCCATCGGCGGCGCCGTGGCGGTGGCGCCGGAGATCCACCGCTACATCGTCGACCAACGTGGCTGGATCGACGACACCCAGTTCAGCGCAGCGATCGCCCTGGCCCAGGCCTCACCGGGGCCGAACCTGCTCTTCGTGCCGGTGATCGGCTATGCCGTGGCCGGATTCGGTGGCGCCGCGGTGGCCCTGCTGGGCATGCTGATCCCGAGCACGACGCTGGCCCTGGCGGCCACGCGCTGGGGCCGCAAGCGGCGCGAGAGCCGCGGTGTACGCGCCTTCGTTGCGGGCCTGGCCCCCATCACGGTCGGTCTGCTGCTGTCGACCGGCGTGGTGCTGGCGCTGCCCCTCGTGCATGTGCCGCAGGCCTGGCTGCTGATCGGCGCGACGGTGGCGCTGTCGTTGACGACCCGGCTCAACCCCGTGTGGCTGATCGCGGTCGGCGCAGCCGCGGGCGCCGTCGGGTGGATTTGAGGCCAGACCTCAGGTCGTGTTCTGGGCGCGGCGCTGGCGCAGGGCCTCGAACAGACACACGCCGGCGGCGACAGAAACGTTCAGGCTCTCCACCGCCCCGGCCATGGGAATGCGCACCAACTCGTCGCAGGTTTTGCGTGTGAGCTGACGCAGGCCGCTGCCCTCGGCGCCGAGCACCAGGGCCACCGGCCCCGACAGGTCGAGGTCATACAGGGTGCGCTCGGCGTCGTCGCTGGTGCCGATGATGCGGATGTCGCGCTCCTTCATTTCACCCAGCGAGCGCGCCAGGTTGGTGACCATCAAGTAGGGCACCGTCTCGGCGGCACCGCTCGCCACCTTGGCCACCGTGGCGTTGAGGCCAACGGCGTGGTCCTTGGGTGCGATGACGGCATGCGCGCCAGCGCCGTCGGCCACGCGCAGACACGCGCCGAGATTGTGTGGATCGGTCACGCCATCGAGCACCAGCACCAGGGCAGGCCCCTGCACTGCTTCGAGGACCTCGTCGAGCGAATGGCGCAGCGCCAGCGCGTTCACGCGCGCCACCACGCCTTGGTGCCGGGTCGTGCCGGCCAGGCCGGTCAGTGCGCCGTCGCTGCTGTCAACGATCTTGGCGCCCGCCTCGCGCGCGCGCTCGGCGAACTGGCGCATGCGCGCGTCACGTCGCTGCGGGTCGAGATGAATCTCGATGACCGATGCCGGCGCGGTTTTGAGACGCACGGTGACGGCATGGAAGCCGAAGAGGATGCGGTTGCTCACGGGCAACCCGGTTCGAAAGCGTGAGGCATGGCGCGATGGTAGCCGCGCCCCCAAACGCGCCCTGGCTGGGGGTTCTGCCGCTGGCCTGGGCTCAGGCGGTCAGGTTCAGCACGCTGCCGGCGGGCAACTCGGCCGCGGCACCGGCGCCAAGCTCGTCGGCCAGGCGACTGAGCAGGGTCGCCAGATCAGCCCGGTCGCCTCCCGGGGCAGTGGGCGCATCCTGGTCGCCGAACACGCGGTGGAGTGCCGCAAACGCCTCGAGCAGGCGCGAGGTCGGCACCTGCATCAAGTGAACCGCGGCGCTGGTGGTCGTGACCGGGTTGGGCTGCGGCGGCAGCTCGGGAACGGCTTGCTCGGCGTCCAGCGCGGGTACCACCGGCATGCGGGTCGACGCTGCGGGCGCTTCGGTCAGTGCCGGCGCCGTGGCCGGCTGCCCGACGGGTTCTGCCGGCGCAGGCGCAGGCGCGGGTGGGGCCGCGGGCGCGCCAGCGGCGGTGGCCAGGGCATCGATGCGTTGCGGCAGGTCGCTCCAGTCGCGGCGGCCCCACGCGTAACCGCGGCCCGGGCCGGGCGCGCCGGCGCCGTCCAGGCTGCGCAGGTCTTGCATCAGGGCGTGGGCAAAGCGGAACACGGCCTGGTCCTGCGCCTTGCTCTGTTCACCCTCCCATCCGAGCACTTGATTCATGGCGTCGACCAACTCGTGACGACGCCCGCCGCCTTCGGTCTGGCGCGACACGCTGGGTGGGCCCGACACGGGCTGCACCGGCGCGCCGGCCGTGCTGGCCCGAACGGCGGAGACGAAACTGGAGGAGATGGCGGCAATGGACATGACAGGGCTCCCTGGATCGAACTCGCCACCGCTGTGGCCAAACTTCAACCCGTTGTCGAGGTTCTTCGGCGCCGCTCGGCAGAACTTGAATCCTGTCTTGTGACCAATCGCACAGATCGGTGGCCACACCTCGGTGAACCCCTGCGTCTCAGGGCAGGGCCACCCAGCGCCACGCCATCAGGGCACCGATCAAGACCGGCTGGTGGACCATGTAGAAGCTGAGCGACCAGCGGCCAAGCCCTGCCAGCGGTTGAAGCACGCGGGGCACTGCGCCGGCCAGGACGTTGCCGCGGTGAGCCAACAACCACTGCCCCGCAACCAGGCCCCACAGCATCACACCCAGCCAGGGCAGCACCGGGGCAAAGTCCTCCGTGACCGGCTTGCGCGTGACCAGGCCGACCCAATTGGTCCAGGCAGTGTCGAAGAAAGCATGTTGCAGCCCCTGCGGCAACAGGATCAGGACCCCGCCCAGGGGCCACAGCCAGGCCCGCAGCGGCGCCGCCAAGCGCGCAGCGATCAGCATCACGGCGATGCCATGCAGGATGCCGAAGCTGATCCAGCTGCGCGGGAACATCAGGGCCGATCCCGCCGACACCAGCACCGCGCAGCCGACGATCTGCGCCCAGCGGCGCCAGAAGCGCGGCCAACCCTGGCCGGCGTGGAGGGCCACCGCCTGCGCCAGACCGGCGGTGAACACGAACAGGCTGACGATGGCCGCGCGTTGCAGGGTCCAGAATGGATCGGTGTAGAAGTTCTGTTTCGACGCCAGCAGGTTGAAGTGGTTCAGGTCGAAGCAGAAGTGGAAC
>JANNFB010000062.1:0-1881 GCA_031379365.1 Burkholderiales bacterium | reverse complement strand
CCCGCACGGTCAGCGCGCGGTGTCGCTGCAGGAGCGCCAGATGGAGATGCTGCGCGAGCGTATCAAGGGCCTCGAGAAGAAGATCGTCGAGATGATCCGCAATGGCCAGGACAACGTGGCGATTGCCGAGCGATTGCACCGCTGGACCCGCGCGCTGATGATCACGCCCGATGCCGCCGAGCTGCCCGAGGTGTTGCTGCGCGAGTTGAAGCAGCAGTTCCTGATCCCGCAGGCCGGCATCCGCGTCTGGGGCGTCGCCGAACCCTACGCTGCGCTGCCTTTTGCGCTGGGCGCGAGCAACGACGCCAAGACGCTTGCCAGCAGCCTGAGCATTCCCTACTGCGGCGTCAACGCCGGCTTCGAGGCGGTGCGCTGGCTCGACGATGCCGGCACGGTGGCCTCGATGGCCATGGTGCCGCTGCGGATCGGCGCCAGCGACGCCGCCTTCGGCCTGCTGGTCGTCGGCAGCCCCGACCCGACGCGCTACAGCGCCGACATGGGCACCGATTTTCTGCAACGCATCGGCGAGATCGCCAGCGCCGGGCTGACGCGACTGCTGCCGGGCGCGTGAGCCCAAGCGCCGCTTCGCTGCCCGACGAGCTGCTGCGCTACCTGCAGCACCTCGAAGTCGAGCGGCGCCTGGCGGCGCGCACCCTGACCCTTTACCGCGAGGCGCTGCAGCGCCTGCAGGCTTCAGCGCTGGCGGCGGGAGTCGAGTTGCCTGCGGTGCAGACCCACCATGTACGGCGCTGGATTGCGCACGCGCACCAGGGCGGTCTGGCCCCGCGCAGTCTGGCGCTGGTGCTCTCGGCCTGGCGTGGCCTGTACCGCTGGTGGGGCGAACAGCAGGTGGTCGGCAGCAACCCGGTCGACGGCGTGCGCGCGCCCAGGGCGGCCAAGCCACTGCCCAAGGCCTTGTCGGTCGACCATGCTGTGGCGCTGGCCAGCCATGTCGCGGACGGCGGTGACGCGGCGCTGGCAGCGCGCGACCACGCCATCGTCGAGATGCTCTACGGCTGCGGCCTGCGCGTGGCCGAACTGGTCGGCCTCGATGCACGCGCCGGACGCGACGCGGCCGGCTGGGTCGATGCGCCCGATGCCACGGCCCATGTGCTGGGCAAGGGCAGCAAACGGCGCAGCGTGCCGGTGGGCGGTGCGGCTTTGCGAGCGCTCGAGGCTTGGCTGCTCCAGCGGCCGGCGCTGGCCAAGCCCGACGAAGCCGCGCTGTTCGTGAGCCGCCGCGGTGGCCGTCTGAGCGCCGGCCAGGTGCGTTCACGCCTGAAGACGCTGGCCTTGCAGGCCGGCTTGCCGACCCACGTGCACCCGCACATGCTGCGTCACAGCTTTGCGTCGCACCTGCTGCAGTCGAGCGGCGACTTGCGCGCGGTGCAAGAACTTCTGGGCCACGCCAACATTGCCACCACCCAGGTCTACACCCAGCTCGACTTCCAGCACCTCGCGAAGGTCTACGACGCCGCGCACCCGCGAGCTAAGCGCCGCGATTGATACCGAATCGCGTTCAATCGCATGAGATCGAAAGGCGGCTCGCGGCGCCCTTTGCGGACCTTCGTTCTCGCAATTTCCGTGGACCGCGCCGGCCGGGGCCATCGGGCGCCCGCCTCCGCGAATGTCCTCCGCCCTGGGCTGCGCCCAGGGCTCCCCCTTGATTTCGCTGCGGCGGGCACCCGGCAGCCCCGGCCTCGAGTCTCGGCACGCCTCCACCCGCGAACAGCCCAGGCCTGTCGGATCGGGACGGCGGGGCGCTCTGCGCAGCGAAATCAAGACACCGTTGTGTTTGTCAAGCGGCTGTAGGCTTGAGATGGTTGGCATCGAAGGGCTTGCCCGAGCGCAGCACGCCGAAGGCGATGGCAAGCAGCTTGT
>JANNFB010000057.1:0-8425 GCA_031379365.1 Burkholderiales bacterium | reverse complement strand
CTGTCCGACCACAGTGAGCGCAGCGAACGGCGGGAGTTCTGCAACGGGGCCGGCCAGCCGAGCATCGCAGGGCACCCGCAGCGCAGCGAAGGGCCAGCCGTTTGAGCCCCGCCCAGGCCGCGCCCGCCGCCTTGCTCGCGCCAATGCCAGAACAAAACAGCGGACATACGCAAAGGTCTGCAGCGGGCCGCGAGCCGCCTTTTTTCTTGTGCGCTTGAACGCGATTCGGTGTCAGTCCTTGCCCGGCTGGGCTTGGCGCAGCCTGGCAAGGATGCGTTGGGTGTAGCCATCGTCCAGCGCGCGCAGTCCGGCCAGACCATCGCGAATCAGCTGCTGCGCTGAGACCTCATCGCGAAAGGCCGTGTCGTGCTTCAAACGCTCGAGCATGGTGGTCAGTTCGGCGGCTGTCAGGTCACCGTCGAGAAGGCGTGAGGCGTCGGTCATGCGGTTTGTCCTCTACCAGCGTCGGTTGCGCGTCGGCGCGAGCAGGGGGCGCGTGGAACCGGCAATGGCTTCGCGGGCCCGAAACAGGTGCGATTTGACGGTGTTCACGGGCTGCCCCAGCGCAGTCGCGATGGCTTGGTAATCGAGTCCATCGACTTCACGCATCAAGAGCGCACGGCGCTGCAAATCCGGCAAGGCCGCGACGGCGGCGTCGATGTGTTCGAACAATTGGCGTGCGGCCGCGGCGTCTTCTGGGCTCGGTGCGACCCCGAAGCGCGCGCTGTCACTGGCATCGTCCTCCACCTCCACGGGTCGATCGTCCAGTCGGTTCTGCGCGCTGCGCAGGTAGCTGCGCGCCGCATTGCGTGCAATCGTGAAGAGCCAAGCCGCGAAATCGCCGTCTGCCCTGAAGCTCGCCAACGCCATGAAAACACTCAAGAAAACCTCCTGTGTCAGTTCTTCGGTGATCCGATCCTCGCGCACGAACTGCCGTACCGTCGCAGCCACACGCCGCTGGTACTTGACCACCAGCACCTCGAACGCAATCGCCTCCCCTTGCTGCGCACGCGCCACCAGCGCCGCATCAACGCCCCGGTCCAGTCGCGGATCAGTCAAGTGGGCCGCCGCTGGTCAGACCATCGACCGTCGGCTGGCGGCACAGGCAACCCGGCACCTGCCCAGCCCGTCCAGCCCGCACCATTCCCTTTACGCCGCTCCATCCCGGAAGTTGCAGCGACAGTGAAATTTCCTTGGTGCCAAAAGAAATGGATGAGCTCATGCAACTCCGCGGCGGTTTGTACGTATCTACAAGGGGAGTCAACCCAACCGATAGGAAAGCAGACGGCAATGAAGCCCCAGAAAATCGCTGAGCTTGGCAGTTTACTGACCGGACGAGTGAACCCCCGCGTTGCAGTCGTCGGCGCCGGCATCGCCGGGTTGACCTGTGCGCGGGAGCTCCAGTTGCGCGGCCACGATCCGGTGGTCTTCGAAGCCGGCGACCGCCTAGGGGGGCGCTGCAGTTCGCTCGCCACCCGCATTGGCAGCTTTGACGACGCGGCCCAGTGCATCAGCGGGGCCACCCGATTGGCTTCCTATGCCGTCCAGCGGCCCGGCGAGTTGGCCGCGCTGCACGCCTGGACGGTTCCGGCGACGGCCGCTGAAGACGAGCCCAAGGGCAGGGACCGGGACGCGGACCTGGACGAGGCCGAAGTCACCCGGACCTTGAAGTTGATGGGCGCAGTCGGCGTACCGTCGATGCGCGCACTGGCGGACGCCATCGCGCGGCCTCTGGAGGTTCGACTGCAGACGCCCATTCAAGACGTGCGCCGGCATGACTCGACATGGGTCTTGCGCGGCATGGCAGGTGAGATCGAAGAGGACTTCCAGGCCCTGGTGCTGGCCATCCCGGCGCCACTGGCACTGCCGCTGGCGCAGGCTTCACCTCAGTTGACCGCGGCATTGCGCGCCGTTCGTTACCGCAGCCGTTGGGTCTTGCTGCTGGGGTCCGAGCGCCCGGTCGGCCTGCCCGGGTTTCGGGCCTTCCAGGGCAGCCCGATCGAACGAGTGGCTGCCATGCACAGCAAGCCGGGGCGGCCGACAAACGGACCGCAGCGCTGGTTCATCGAGGCCGACGAGCTTTGGTCTCAGCAGCATGAACAGGACGACGCCTCGACCGTGGCTGACTTGCTGCTCGACATCTTTCGCGCCCATGCGGGGCGGTCGGTCACACCCAACTTCGTCTGCGCGCATCAATGGCGGCACGCATTCGTCGAGAACCCCGCCATGCAGCCCGGGCTGACCGATTGCCTGTGGGACAGCGACGCACAACTGGGCGTTTGCGGTGACAGCGTGGTCACGAGCCAGGTCGACCGGGTACACGCCAGCGGTGTTGCCCTGGCGCGGGCAATGGCTGACACCTGGACAGCCCGGCGCGCGCCCGCCGCCGCCCAGGAGCATCGAAGCCAGCGCAGGGAACAGTTCGAGGCACAGACATGAGGGCTGTTTTGCTGCGCGAGCGGCTCGCCAACGCGAGCCGGCCACCGGCGCAAAGCGACCAGGGTCTTCACGGCAGCGCCGATGGGCTGCCGTCATCCCTGGTTTCCGATCTGCGGACCGATCAGGCCGGCGAGACCGGGGCGGTGATGATCTACTGCGGCGTCCTGGCGACGACGCGCGACGCGGCGGTGCGGCGCTTTGCGCTGCGGCACCTCGCCACCGAGCGCCGCCACCTGACGGCCATCGACGCACTTCTGGCGCCGTCGCAGCGCAGCGGGCTGCTACCCTTGTGGCGTATCGCGGGCTGGCTGACGGGCGCCCTGCCGGCCCTGGTCGGGGCGCGAGCGGTGTACGCCACGATAGGCACGGTAGAGACCTTCGTCGATCAACATTACGGCGAGCAGATCGACTCGATCGAGCGTCTGGATCCCGGCCGTCTTGACGCGTCACTGCAAGCGCTGCGCGCCTTCCTGGCGTCGTGTCGCGCCGACGAGGTCTGCCATCGTGACGAGGCCATCGCGCGCTTCGGCGGGGTCGATGAGCGACCCTCGCCACTGCTTCGACTCTGGCTTCACGCCGTCGACCGCGGTTCACGCGCAGCCGTCCAAATCTGCCGCTGGGTCTGACGCATGGCTGTCGACACTCCGTCAATAGACTCGCTCAGCACGGTCCGCAGCGACGAGCGCGAGCGCTCCAACCGGCTGGCGGCCACCTGGTGGAACAGCACTGGGCCGATGCGTCCGCTGCATGTCATCAACGGGTTGCGTCTGGGCTACGTGCTGGAACAGATCTCCCACCACAGCGGGCGATTGGTGGGTGATCTGAGCGGACTGCACATTGCCGACATCGGCTGCGGTGCCGGGTTGATGTGCGAACCCTTGGCGGCCCGTGGGGCGCACGTGGTGGGCGTCGACGCTGCGCCAAAGAACATCGCTGCCGCGCAGCTGCACGCGCGCGCCAGCCGTTTGAGCATCGACTACCGCGTCGGTGAGCCCGAGCTGGCGTTGCGCGCCGAGGAACTGTTCGACGTCTTGCTCTTGCTCGAAGTCGTCGAGCATGTCGACAACCTTCACACCTTCCTGCGGCGCGCAGTCCGCCACCTCAAACCAGGCGGTCTGCTGCTGGTGTCGACGATCAACCGCACCGCGCGCAGCTTCGTGACCGCCATCGTGGGTGCCGAGTACGTCTTCCGCTTGCTGCCCCGCGGCACCCACCGCTGGGCGCAGTTCGTCCGGCCAGCCGAACTCCAGCAGGCGCTGGCGGCATGCGACCTGGAGCCGCACGACTGTCGCGGCATGGGCTACCTGCCCGCCGTGCATCGCGCCTGGTGGACTCCCAACGTGTCAGTGAATTACATCGCGAGCTTCAGCACACCGTCGGCGAAAGCGCAGGACGGCGATGGAGGCAGCGCCGATCAAAGTATTGGGGGCACCTGTGTGCTCCAAAGGAGTCGCCATGACGACAGTGAAAACATGCCTTGAGCAGAAGCCCCAGCCGATCGAACTTGTCAGCGTGGGCCCAGATGACAAGGTGACCACGGCGCTGCAGTTGATGCGAGACAAGCGGGTTCGAGCCGTGTTGGTGATGGCCGGCGACAGCTTGCTGGGCATCGTCACCCAGGGCGATTGCGCTATCAAGGTGCTGCTTCCCGGCAAGGATGCAAAACATCTGGCCGTGCGAGAGATCATGACCTCGAGCCCCATGACAGTGAAGCTCACCGATCCGATCGAAGCCTGCATGGGCCTGATGGCCACCCGCAACTTTCGTCACCTGCCCGTTCTGGAGGCCGGCAAAGTGGTGGGTGTGGTGTCGATCGGTGACGTGGTGAAGGACAACATCCGTCAGATGGGCCAGCAGATCAACTTCCTGGAAACCTACATCAAGGGCCACGGCGCCTGAGCGAGCGTTCTCGCTTGCCGACGGCCTCGAGCGTCAGGAGCGCCGGCTCTGTGCGGCTGCAGGCCGTTTGATGCCACCCATTGACTTTCGCGATCGTCGCGATGCAAGCAATCTACCCACGCAATGCGGCGTTGCAGCAATACTGCAAGCCGTTGCGACGCTTTTGCCACGATTTCATTCAACCCACGGAGTTACTCATGTCCCTCATCAACACCGCAGTCCAGCCTTTCAAGACGCAAGCCTTCCACAACGGCAAGTTCGTCGAAGTCACCGAGCAGAGCCTCAAGGGCAAGTGGTCGGTGCTGATCTTCATGCCGGCCGCCTTCACCTTCAACTGCCCGACCGAAGTGGAAGACGCGGCCGACAACTACGCCACGTTCAAGGACATGGGGACCGAGGTCTACATCGTCACCACCGACACGCACTTCTCGCACAAGGTGTGGCACGAGACCAGCCCGGCCGTCGGCAAGGCCAAGTTCCCGCTCGTGGGTGACCCGACCCACACGCTGACCCGCATGTTCGGTGTTCACATCGAGGCCGAAGGCCTGGCCTTGCGCGGCACCTTCGTGATCAACCCCGACGGCATCATCAAGACGGCGGAGATTCACGACAACGCCATCGCGCGTGACGTGAAGGAAACCCTGCGCAAGGTGCAGGCAGCCCAGTACGTGGCCAAGAACCCCGGCCAGGTGTGCCCGGCCAAGTGGCAGGAAGGCGCCAAGACGCTGACCCCGTCGCTTGACCTGGTCGGCAAGATCTAGGCGCCAGCTTCCAGACAGGACCTTCGGGCCCTGTCGACAGCCCGCGATCGGACGTGGGTTGTCGACCGGGCCGGAATCGGCACGCCCTCAAGAATGCAAAGAGAGACCACCGCCATGTTGGACGACACCCTCAAGACCCAGCTCAAGTCCTACCTCGAGCGCCTGACTCGGCCGGTGGAATTGGTGGCTTCGCTCGATGATCGCCCCGCGTCGGCTGAGATGCGTGAACTGCTCGACGAGATCAGCGCGCTCAGCGACAAGATTGCCGTGCGCCACGACGGCAGCGATGCGCGCCGCCCTTCGTTCTCGATCACCGCGGCGGGGGCCGACATGGGCGTGCGCTTTGCCGCCCTGCCGATGGGCCACGAGTTCACGTCGCTGGTGCTGGCGCTGCTGCAGGCGGGCGGGCACCCGCCGAAGGTGGAGGCCGATGTCATCGAGCAGATCCAGGCCTTGCGCAGTGACGATGGAAGCGACTTCGTCTTCGAGACCTACATGTCCCTGTCCTGCCACAACTGCCCGGACGTGGTGCAGGCGCTCAACCTGATGGCGGTGTTGAACCCACGCGTTCGCCACGTCGCCATCGACGGCGGCCTGTTCCAGGCCGAGGTCGAAGCGCGCCAGATCATGGCCGTGCCGATGGTGTTCCTGAACGGCACGATGTTCCATTCGGGCCGCATCGAGCTCGCCGACATCCTGGCCAAGATCGATACCGGCAGCGCTGCGCGCGATGCCGCCAAACTGGGCGCGAAAGAAGCCTTCGACATGTTGATCGTGGGCGGGGGGCCGGCCGGTGCGGCGGCAGCGGTCTATGCCGCACGCAAGGGCATTCGCACCGGTGTGGTGGCGGAGCGCTTCGGTGGCCAGACGCTCGACACGATGGGCATCGAGAACTTCATCTCGGTACAGGAGACCCAGGGGCCGAAGTTCGCCGCGGCGCTGGAGTCACACGTGCGCAGCTATGGCGTGGACATCATGAACAGCCAGCGCGTCACCGCCATCGAGCCGGCACCTCAGCCAGGGGGCGAAATCACGGTGACGCTGTCCAACGGCGCAGCGCTGAAGAGCCGATCGGTGGTGCTGGCGACGGGCGCGCGCTGGCGCAACATCAATGTGCCCGGCGAGCACGAGTACAAGAACAAGGGCGTGGCTTACTGCCCGCACTGCGATGGCCCGCTGTTCAAGGGCAAGCGAGTGGCCGTCATCGGCGGCGGCAATTCGGGCGTCGAGGCCGCGATCGACCTGGCTGGCGTGGTGGGCCACGTCACGCTGGTCGAGTTTGCGGACCAGCTCAAGGCCGACGCGGTGCTGGTGAACAAGCTCAACAGCATGCCGAACGTGGTCATCCACACCGGCGCACAGACCACCGAGATCACCGGTGCCGACGGCCGCGTGAACGGGCTGACGTACAAGGACCGTGCGAGCGGCGCAGTCCACCAGGTCACCCTTGAAGGGGTGTTCATACAGATCGGCCTGGTGCCCAACACCGAGTGGTTGCGCGGCACGGTGGAGTTGTCCAAGTACGGCGAGATCCTGATCGACGACAAGTGCGCCACCAGCCTGCCTGGCGTGTTCGCCGCGGGTGACGTCACCACGGTGCCGTACAAACAGATCATCATTGCCAGTGGCGAGGGCTCGAAGGCCGCCCTGTCGGCCTTCGATCACCTGATCCGCAGCCCGGTCATGTAGGCTTGCGCTGCTGCCCACGCCTGGACAGCCAGCCCGAGGACGTCTGAGCCATGCTGATCCGTCTGATTTACGTGAGCAAAGCGGTTGATACGCAAACCGCAACACTCGCCGACGCCATTCTGCGCAAGGCACAGCCCTGGAACACGCAAAACGAGATCACCGGCGTGCTGTGCGAGGGTCAGGGTGTCTTCCTGCAGGTGCTCGAGGGCGAACGGGGCCGGGTCACCCGCCTGTATGCCCGCATCTCTGCGGACCCGCGCCACAAAGACCTGGAGTTGATTCACTGCGAAGGCATCACCCAGCGCCGCTATCCCGAGTGGTCCATGACGCGCGTCAGCCTGTCAGACGTGGACCCGCAGACAAGGATCGTCTGGCCAGAGTTCGATCCCTACTCCGCCAGCGGCGAAATGGTCATGACGCGCATAGACCAGCTCATCGCTCAGGGCCGTGTCGTCGACGGCCCCTTGTCGACTGGCAAGGGGTAGGCGTCGGCGACATACGCGGGCCCCTTCATCACCCGGACGATGAAGCAACCAATGGCCAGTGTCAGCACGAGTGTCCAGTGCAGCACCACGACACCGATCATCTGGTAGTCCCACAACAGCAGTGCGCCGTTGCCGGCGCCGCTCTCGGCGCCAGCCGGGGCCAGCGCGTGATTCGCGCCCGCAAGTGCCAGCGGCAGCAGCGTGCCCCACAGGAGGATGGCTGGCAGACGCCGCCAGATGCGCTGCTCCCATCCGGGCGCCGAGCGCACGAGACCGGGGAGCTTGTTGAACAGCTTCATAGCGACCCCATCATATTTGAGTGTTGCCAGCGCGATCAGAACAGCTGACCCTGACCCTCGGGCGCGGCGCGACCACGGCGTTTGGTTATCGCCGTCGGCGCCAGGCCGCTCTTGCGCGAGCCGTGCTTGTGCTGGATGGCGTCGGCCTCGTCGTGGGCCTCGCGGGTCTGGCGCAGCCCGTAGAGCGCGGCTTTCGCTGCTGCCACCGCCGCGCGCTCGTCGACGATCGGGGCCGGGTAGCCTGCCGTGTCGATTTCAGGCACCCATTGGCGGATGTACAGCCCCTGCGGATCCTGGTCGCGCGCCTGCTTGGCCGGTGAGTAGATGCGCAGGGTGTTGATGCCAGTGGTGCCCGACTGCATCTGCATCTGACTCCAGTGAATACCGGGTTCGAAGTCGAGAAACTGGCGCGCCAGATGTAGCCCCGGCTCGCGCCAGTGCAGCCACAGGTGGTACGAGGCAAAGCTGACCAGCATTGCGCGCATGCGAAAGTTCAGCCAGCCGGTGGCGCGCAGCTGGCGCATGCAGGCGTCCACCATCGGGTAGCCGGTGCGGCCTTCGCACCAGGCCTGCAAGCGTTCAGCATCGAACGGTCTCGGGTGCACACCATCGCCCGGCCGCAGCCCGTCGACCGTGCGCGCCACATTGCGCCACTCGATGTCCGGCTCGTCTTCGAGCTTCTGCATGAAGTGGCAATGCCAGCGCAGCCTGCTGGAAAAGCCGCGCAAGGCGTAGGCCAGGCTGCGATCGGGTGTGGTGGCGATGCGCGCTTCGGTGGCCTGGTGCACGCAGCGCATGGAGACCGTGCCGAAGGCCAGGTGGGCGCTCATCCGGCTGCAGCCCTCGGGAGCCG
>JANNFB010000034.1:0-11139 GCA_031379365.1 Burkholderiales bacterium | reverse complement strand
CTTGCCCAGTTTGCGCAAGGCCCGCCCATTGGGCAGCTGCTTCTCGCCAGCGCGCCGCGCTGCGTGCGCAGCGACGGCGCGGCGGTGGCACTGGCCGTGCGCGACGCGGCGCTGCTGGCATGGCAGGCCCTGGAGGGCCCGACGCCGCGCTCGCGCCTGGGCGCCTTGCTCTGGCCCGACAGCGAGGCCGCCGCGGCGCGCAACGCGTTACGCCAGCGCCTGTTCATGTTGCGCAAGGCGTTGGGCTTCGACGCCGTGGTTGGCAGCGACACGTTGGCGCTGGCAGCGGGCCTGACGCACGACCTCGACGACGCCGACAGCGTGCTCGGCGATGCCGCGCCGGCGGCAGCCGGCGAGTTCGCCGCTTGGCTCGAGCAGCAGCGCGGCCGCCGTCGTGGCCGCTTGCAGCAGTCACTCGCAGAGTTGGCGCAGATGGCCGAGGACGCGCGTGATTGGGACGATGCGCTTTCGCACGCACACGAGTTGCTGGCCCTGCAGCCAACGTCGGAAGCGGCGCACCGCCGCGTGATGCGGCTGCACTACCTGGCCGGCGACCGCGCCTCGGCGCTGATGGCCTTCGACCGCTGCGAGCGGGTGCTGAAAGACGAGGTGGGCGCGCGGCCGTCGTTGGAGACGCTGGCATTGCTGGCAACGCTGGAGCAGGCCGGCCACGCAGGACTGCGCGCGCCGGCGCAGCGTGTGCCGGCCGCGGTGCTGCGCCCGCCGCGAGCCATCGGGCGCGACACCGAACGGCAGGCCTTGGGCAGCGCTGTCGACGAAGCGGCGGTGGTGCTGTTGCTCGGCGAGGCCGGCATGGGCAAGTCGCGATTGATTGCCGATTGGCGCGCCGCGGCTGCCGCATCGGCTTCGCCCGCAGCTTCGCTGGTGGTGGCCGTGAGCGCGCGGCCCGGTGACGCCGCGGTGCCGTACGCGTTGGCGGCGCGCTGGCTTCGCGCCTTGCTGCTGCATCCCGGCGTTGCACTCAGCCGAGCGCAGCGCGACGACCTGGCCCCTCTGCTGCCGGAACTGGGGCCGGCGACAGCGCGCACCGAAGCCGACGAACGCGCGCGTCTGCGCGCGGTGCTGCCCAAGTTGCTGGAACAGGCCGTGCAGCGCGGCCTGCGCGCCGCCGTCCTGGACGATTTGCACTACGCCGACGCACCCAGCGTCACGTTGCTGGGCCCGCTGGTGGGGGGCACGGGGTGCGCCTGGGTCATTGCCATGCGGCCCGATGAGCTCGGCGCCGAGGCGCGCGCCCTGGTCCAAGCGCACACCGGCTCGAGCGGCGCGCTGACGCTGCAGTTGCAGGCCCTCGATACCGAAGCCGTCGCGGCGCTGCTGGACTCGCTGGCTATCCAGGGCATCGGCGGCGTGGCGCAGGCCGCCTCACTGCACAGGCACACCGGCGGCAACCCGCTGTACCTGCTTGAAACGCTGAAGCTCGCGCTTGGCGAGACCAGCGGCGCCTCGACGCTGGCGCCGACCGCCCAAGGTGTGGCCAGCGACACGCGTGGCACAGCCGCCGTCGTCTGGCCGCGCGCCGACAACGTGCAGCGCCTGATCCAGCAGCGGCTCTTGCGCCTGGGGCCGCTGGCGTTGAAGCTGGCACGCTGCGCAGCGCTGGCCGGGCAGGACCTTTCGCCCGCGCTGGCTGCCCAGGTGCTGGGCCTGCGGCCGCTCGACTTGGCCGACGCCTGGGCCGAGCTCGAGGCCGCGCAGGTGCTGCGGCACGACGGCTTTGCCCACGACCTGATCGCCGAAGCGGCGCTGGCACTGGTACCGCAGCCCATCGCCCGGACCTTGCGCGCAGAGATCGCGGGCTTCCTGGAGCGCGGTGAAGGTGAACCGGCGCGCATCGCCGCCCATTGGCTGGCCGCCGGTGAACCGCGCAAGGCTGTGCCGCACCTGACGCGCTCGGCACAGCGCGCCCATGCCGCCTGGCAGCGCGGCGTGGCCGCCGAACTGCACGAACAGGCGGCCACCATCTTGCGTGCCGCGGGTGACCGCCGCGGTGCCTTCGACGCGTACTTTGCTGCCGCCGAGGCCGCCAGCCAGATGGAAGGCAGAGGTCGACTGGCCGCCTATGGCCAGGCCCTGGGCGAGCTGGCCGAAGACGACGGACAGCGCGCCGCAGCCGCACTGGTGCCCACGTTCTTGTTGCATGAAAGCCGCCAGATTGAAGCAGCGCGCCAGCTGGCGCTGGCGGCATTGCCGCAGGCCCAACGCGCCGGCCTGGCCGACATCGAAGTCGAGCTGCTGTTTTTCCTGGCGTTGTTCCACCACGACCAAGTCCAGCTGGCAGAAGCCGCGCAGCGCATCGAGCAGGCGTTGGCGCGGCTGGCGGCTGTCGACCCGGCCACGGCGCGCTTGAAGCACCTGGGCACGCGCTTCAAACTGACCAGCGCGCTCGGCATGATTCTGTCGTCCACGGGCCAGTACGCGCAAGGCAACGTATACCTGGTGCAAGCCTTGCAGCAAGCGCGGGATGGCCGTGAGTGGGCTTACACCGGCAGCATCGCCAGGGACCTGGCCGACAACGCCGTGGAACAAGGCCAGATCGAAAGCGCCCTGGCGTGGAGCGAGCAGTCGATCGCCGACGACGAGCGCTTCGACGGTGGCGAGGACGGCCGGGCGGCGGCGGCAAGCCACCGGGGCGCTGTCATGGCCCTGGGCGGCAACCTGGGCGGGGCGCTGGCCTCGGCAGAGCGTGCGGTCGCCATTTGCGAGCGGGTTGCCCTGCGCGTGGAGCTGGCCGTTCGCCAGCGCTTGCATGCCCTGCAGTTCGAACTGGGCCGGCGCGACCTGGCGCTGAAGGGCTTGCAGGCCCTGCGCGCACGCGCCGATCTGCAATCAGCCGAGCGCACTGCGCTCGACGCCGCACTGCTGCGCGTTGGCGCCAGCGTCAACAGCGCGGCGCTGCTGGAGCAAGTGGTGGCGCTGGACGATTTCCCGCTGCGCGCGCGCCTGCTGTGCCTGGCGCAGTCAGGCTGCGACCCAGCGCAGATCTTGCCGCTGCTGGCCTGGAGCGCAGCGGCGGCGCGAGACCACGGCGCACACGGCCTGTGGCTGACGCTGCAAACGCGCCGCGTGGCGTCGCTGCGCATGGCTGGCCGCTACACCGAAGCCACGGAGCAGGCCTTGGCCGTCTGGCAGCGCGTCGAAGAAGGCATCTCCGGTATCGAGCTGTTCCCACGCATGGCCGCCGACCTTTGTACTGCACTGGCCGACACCCACACCGACCTGATGCAGGTGATGGCCCTGCGCGCCGGTGCCTGGATGCAGCGCGCCGCTGCCAGCCTGCCGGCCGAGTGGCGGCAGAACTACCTGATGCGGTCGCCGATACTGCAGAACGCACCCCCTCGCGCGCGGGGGCTGCTGATGATGGCTGGCCAGGCGCCCGAGCCAGATAGCGCCGCCTTCCTGCCCGCTTCGCAGCGACCCCATCCCGGTGCCCGCTGACGCGGCAACCGCGCCTGCCCGGCGCCGCGCCGGGCGTGCCGTCGAGTCAAACGACGTGCACTGACGTAGCCGAAGGACTCCGGCGAGTCGCGGCCGAACACCCAGGTCACGTCGGGGCCACCTGCGGTGCCGAGCAGTACCTCTGGCTTGAACAGGGACGCCTGCATCGCGTGGCAGCGCCGCCTGTCATGGCCGTGGACACGCTGGCCACTGGCGACATCTTTCATGGTGCCTTCGCGCTCGCACTTGCCGAAGGAAGACCGTTAGAGGCTGCAGCACGCTTTGCTTGCATCTCGGCGTACTAGAAGTGCACGCGCTTCGGCGGCCGCTTGGGGGGTGGGGCGATGGAATGTTGGCAATGGTCAACACGACAGTGGCGGGCAATTTCACTCCCAAATGCATTGTCTGGTGGTCAGCCGTGGGGCTTCTCAGGGGCATCCAGCTTGGGCGCGAACAACTCGTCCAACAGGTCGCCGGGAATCGTGGCTGGGTCTTCGGTCACCTCGGCGCCGTCCAACAGGTCGTACGACGATGTCGCCCAGGTACCGTCGGAGGCTTCGGGCAAATCCTTGGCGGGCTTGGCGGTCACCTGTGCACTCGGCTTGACCCACTCCCCCATCGGAGCACGCCCGCTGATGCGCCAGACCATCATTGCGGGCAGATTCGGTTTGGACCGAGGCATAGAGAGACCTCCATGGCCCAACAGCGGGCACGGCAGGGTTGTATCGAGCGGGGCGTTATGAAAGCGTTACGGAGCCCAGGAGAAGCGGTCAGGGCAGAGGCGTGGTCCCAGAAGGCATGAACAAACCCCGGCGGATCTACTTCCATGCCCCGGTGTTTCATTCAGCATTCGATTTCGGACATCTGTTGATGCCTGCATCCACAGGGCCACCTTGGTTTGACCGCGGCCTCAAAGATGAGGTTTCTAGGAAGCCGTTGCTCGCGGGGTGTCAGCACCTGGCCGGCTGCCGGAGGTCACGAACGGCCGCTTCGAGGAAACGAAACTCGAGAAGCCAGCGCTGAGCATCGGGCAGCTTTGAAGAAGCCCGACGGGCGGGTCCGGGTCGCTATGCAAAGCTCTCCACAGCGACCCATCGCTGGCCCTCGCTTTGCCGGGGTGGACGGGGCCCGGCCGGCGCTCAGCTGCCAAAGTGCAGTTGGTACTTTGCACCGTCGGAGAACAAACAAACGCCCGTGCCCAGCGCCGGCCCGGTGATGACGTATTCGCACTGCGCATTGACGCCCTTGGCGCCGAAGGCGTTGGCAATGCCGCGCTGGCCGCTGCTGTTGCGCGGCGGCGTGCCGAGCACCTCGCTGTGGATTCGGCCGAAGCCGACATAGGCCGCGTCGACGCGGGTGGCCTCGCCCTGCAGGCTGTCGCCCTGGTAGGCCACGGTGAAGCTGCCGCGCCCGGTGTGCAGGTCCACCACCACGGCGTTGAGCAGGCCGCCTTTGTTCGCTTGCACATTCAGCGGGTACAGGCGCGCGGTGAGCACGCTTTGCTGCGGCGGCGCCGCCGCTGCGGGGGGCATGATGACGGTGGTGCGGGCGCCGCCTTCAGTGGGGGCCGACGGGTAAGGGTACGGGTAGGGCTGGCCGGTGCGCGGGTCCACCGGCACCACCACGCAGGCGCCCAGGCTCAGCGCCAGGGCCGCGGCGATGCTGACGCGAACGATGCTTCGACTCATACGACTCCTTCGGGGCACGGCACATGCCGCGCGGCCAGCTTGCGCGCTGCGAACTCGCGCCACAAGCGCGCCGCGCGAAGTCGCATGCCGCGATGCTGGCGGGGGCGCGTCGCGCCACCGCAGCGGCTGCGCTATCCTCAAGTCCGAGGTTCGAGTTCATGACACTGACCGAGTTGCGCTACATCGTTGCCGTTGCCCGCGAGAAGCATTTCGGGCGCGCGGCCGAAGCGTGTTTCGTGTCCCAGCCGACGCTCTCCGTGGCAATCAAGAAGCTCGAAGAAGAGCTCGACGTCAAGCTGTTCGAGCGCGGCGCCAACGAGGTGAGCGTCACGCACCTGGGCGAGGCCATCGTGCGCCAGGCCCAGACCGTGATCGAGCAGGCCGCCGCCATCAAGGAGATCGCCAAGCGCGGCAAAGACCCGCTGGCCGGGCCGCTCACGCTGGGCATCATCTACACCATCGGGCCCTACCTGCTGCCCGAGCTGGTGCGCCACACGATAGACACCAACCCGCAAATGCCGCTGATGCTGCAGGAGAACTTCACCGTCAAGCTGCTGGAGATGCTGCGCACCGGTGATCTCGACTGCGCCATCCTGGCCGAGCCGTTTCCTGACAGCGGCCTGGCGGTGGCGCCGCTGTATGACGAGCCCTTCATGATCGCGGTGCCCAAGTCACACCCGCTGGCCAAACGCAAGAGCGTGAGTGCCGAGGAGTTGAAGCAGGAGACGATGCTGCTGCTCGGCACCGGACACTGCTTTCGTGACCACGTGCTCGAGGTCTGCCCCGAGTACGCGCGCTTCGCGAGCAACGCCGAAGGCATTCGCAAGAGTTTCGAAGGCTCGTCGCTGGAGACCATCAAGTACATGGTGGCCTCGGGCATGGGCGTCACCGTGGTGCCACAGTTGAGCGTGCCCAAGGAGCCGCAGCCGCACATCGCCTACGTGAAGTTCGCCGCCCCCGTGCCGACGCGCCGGGTGGTGATGGCCTGGCGTCGCAGCTTCACGCGTTACGAGGCCATCGCGGCGCTGCGCAATGCCGTCTACGCCTGTGCGCTGGAGGGCGTCAAGCGCCTGTCCTGAGTCGACTGGCCGTCGGGCGCCGGGATTGCGGGCACACTGCTTCTCCATGCCCGCGCTCGACACCCCGCCCCTGATTGCCCTGCAGCAGGTGCACAAACGGTTCGCGAGCGGCGTGCATGCGCTGGCCGGCGTGACGCTGACCGTGCGCGCCGGCGAGTTCGTCGCCCTGCTCGGGCCGTCGGGGTGTGGCAAGAGCACGGTGCTGCGCCTGGTGGCGGGCCTGGATGTGCCAAGCCAGGGAACCATCGATGCCCCCGCGCTGCAGACCCGTGGCGATGCGTCGACCGCTTTCGTGTTCCAGGAACCCACCCTGATGCCCTGGGCCAGCGTGGCCGACAACGTCTGGCTGCCGCTGCGGCTGGCGCACCGCTCGCGCGCCGAGTGTGCGCCACTGGTGCAGCAGGTCCTGTCCACGGTGGGCCTGGCCGATTTTGCGCAGGCCTACCCGGCGCAGCTGTCGGGTGGCATGAAGATGCGCGCCTCGATCGCGCGTGCGCTCGTGACGCAGCCGCGTGTGCTGCTGATGGACGAGCCGTTCGCTGCGCTGGACGACATCACGCGCAGCAAGCTCAATGGCGACCTGCTGCGCTGGTGGGCCGAGCAGCGCTTGGCGGCCCTGTTTGTCACGCACAGCGTGGCCGAGGCGGTGTTCTTGTCGCAACGCGTGGTGGTGATGAGCGCAAGGCCCGGGCGCATCGTGGCCGAGGTGAAGATCGACGAGCCCCACCCCCGTTCGCCCGGCTTCCGCAACAGCGTCGCGTTCGTCCAGGCCTGTGGCCAGCTGAGCCAAGCACTGGAGCTCGCCACGGCATGAAGGCCGCGTCCACGCTGTTGCCTGCGCTGGTTTTGATCGGCTTGGTGCTGGGCTGGGAGCTGCTGGTTCGCGGAGCCGGCATCCCGGCCTACACGCTGCCAGCGCCGTCCCTGGTGCTCACCACGCTGGTGGCCAACTTCGCCTCGCTCGCCGGCAGTTGGTGGTTCACGCTGAAGATCACCCTCGGCGCGTTGGCCTTGGCGTGCGCGGGCGGCTTGTTGATCGCCTCCGTGTTTGCGCTGTCTCCCGCCACGGAGCGGGCGCTGTTTCCGCTGGCCGTGGTGCTCCAGGTCACGCCCATCGTTGCGGTGGCGCCCCTCATGTTGATCTATGTCGAGAGCACCACTGCGGCGCTGCTGCTGTGCGCCTGGATCGTGGCCTTCTTTCCGATCCTGTCCAACACCGTGGTCGGCCTGCGCGCAGCCGAGCCCAACCTGCGCGACCTGTTCCGCCTGTACCGCGCCACGCCGGCACAGCGCCTGGCGCTGCTGCGCTTGCCGTCGGCACTGCCTTACTTCATGGCGGGCTTGAAAGTCTCGGGTGGCCTGGCACTGATCGGTGCCGTGACGGCCGAGATGGTGGCCGGCGCCGCCGGGCGCGAGACGGGGCTGGCGTCGCGCATCCTCGAAGCGAGCTTTCGTACCGAGACGCCGAAGATGTTCGCCGCCCTGGCGCTGCTGGTGTTCACCGGCGTGCTGATTTTTGCGCTGTTGAACCTGTTTTCACGCTGGGTTCTCGGACCCTGGCATGCTTCGGAATCCGTGCACAACGAATGAGAAAGGGCTCTCGAATGTTTCGTCATTACCCCCTGCTGACCCTGCTGTTGCTGCTGGCGGCCGCCGCCCAGGCACAAGACAAAGTCACCTTCGCCACCAACTGGAAGGCCCAGGCCGCGCACGGTGGCTTCTACCAGGCCGTGGCCGACGGCACCTACAAGAAGTTCGGCCTCGACGTGACGATCCAGCAAGGCGGGCCGCAGGTCAACAACCGGCCGCTGCTGCCAGCGGGCCGCATCGATTTCCTGATGACGGGCAACCTGCTGCACAGCTTCGACAACGTCAAGAACAAGGTGCCCACCGTGGTGGTCGCGTCCATGTTCCAGAAAGACCCGCAGGCCCTGATGGCCCACCCGGGCCTGGGCTACGAGAAATTCGATGCGCTCAAGAACGCGCCGCTGGCCCTGATTGCCAAGGACGGCCAGTTCAGCTGGTGGCAGTGGCTCAAGGCGGTACACGGCTTCAAGGACGAAGCCCTCAAACCCTACAACTACAACCTCGGCCCCTTCCTGGCCAACCCCAAGGCCATCCAGCAGGGCTACTCGGTGGCCGAGCCGATTTATATCGAGAACCAGGGCAAGTTCAAGCCGGTGGTGCACCTGCTGGCCGACCATGGCTTCTCGACCTACAGCACCGTCATCGAGGCCCGTACCGAGACGGTCAGGAGCAAGCCCGACCTGGTGCAGCGCTTCGTCGACGCGTCGGTGATCGGCTGGGTCAACTACTTGTATGGCAACCGCCAGGCCGCTGCCGCACTGATGATGAAGGACAACCCCGAGATGAGCGTGGCCGAAATGGAAGCCTCGGTGGCGCTGATGAAGAGCCAGGGCATCGTCGATTCGGGTGAGGCCGGCACCAATGGCATCGGCGCCATGAGCGCCGCCCGCATCAAGGATTTCTACGAACAGATGGTCAAGGCGGGCCTGTACAAGGCCGGCGAGGTCGACCTGGCCCAGGTCGCCACCTTGCAGTTCGTCAACAAGAAAGTGGGCCAGGACGTGAAGGCGCGCCTGGGCGTGAAGTAGTTCAAGGCTGGCAGGGCAGAGTCATCGGCGCGTCACCGCGGCTTCACGCGGCTGTCATGGCACTTCGTGACGATGCAGGGCATGGAACGACATGCTCAGTTCGCCCTTGAGGTTCACACGCCCACCGGTGCGCCGGCGATGCGCGCGCCGCCCCCCCGGCGCCTGCGCGACGCCGCCGACGAGACTGCCCTCCCGGCGCGCCTGGAAGCCGTTTGGATTCGCCACGACGATGAACTGAAGGCCGCGCAAGCGCTGCGCTGGCGCGTCTTCGTCGAGGAAATGGGCGCCTCAATTTCGCCGCCGCGCGGCACGCCGCCACAGCTCGACGCCGACCTCTTCGACCCCTTTTGCGAACACCTGGTGGTGCGCACGGTGGTCGCCGGCGACGAGCCCGCCCGGGTGGTCGGCACCTATCGCGTCTTGACGCCTGAAGCAGCGCGCCGCGTCGGCGGCCTGTACAGCGAAACCGAGTTCGACTTGCTGGCGCTGGCGCCGCTGCGGGGCTCGATGGCCGAGCTCGGCCGCTCCTGCATCGACCCGCACTGGCGCCAGGGCGGCGTGATCATGATGCTGTGGGCGGCGTTGGCGGTGTTCCTGCAACGCAACGGGCTGAGCCGCGTGGTGGGTTGCGCCAGCGTGCCGATGCGCGACGGCGGCCACCTGGCCGCCAGCCTATGGCACCAGATGAAGCAGACCCACCTGGCCCCGATCCAGCTGCAGGTGCGGCCGCGCTGCGCCTTGCCGGTGGCCCGCCTGCGCAGCGATCTGGCGGTGGAGCCGCCGGCGCTGATCAAGGGCTACCTCAAGTGCGGCGCCACCGTGCTCGGCCCACCGGCCTGGGACCCGGCCTTCAATACCGCCGACTTCCCCCTGATGCTCGACCTGTGCGACCTGCCCGCGGCCTACCGCCGGCGCTTCCTCAACGCGGCCTGAGCGCAGGCCAGCAGGGGCCCGCCGCACGCGGGTCGGGATAATCGGTGGTTTCGTCCCGAGCCCGCCATGTCCACAGCCCTCTCCGGCGAGGTGCGCCGCCGCCGCACCTTCGCCATCATCTCCCACCCCGATGCGGGCAAGACCACGCTGACGGAAAAGCTGCTGCTGTTCTCGGGCGCGATCCAGATCGCTGGTTCGGTGAAGGCGCGCAAGGCCACACGCCATGCGACCTCGGACTGGATGGAGATCGAGAAGCAGCGCGGCATCTCGGTGGCTTCGTCGGTGATGCAGATGGAGTACCGCGACTGCGTCATCAACCTGCTCGACACCCCCGGCCACCAGGACTTCTCGGAAGACACCTACCGCGTGCTGACCGCGGTGGACGCCGCCCTGATGGTGATCGACGCGGCCAACGGCGTGGAGCCGCAGACGCGGCGCCTGCTGCAGGTCTGCCGTGCGCGCAACACGCCCATCCTGACCTTCGTGAACAAGATGGACCGCGAGGTGAAAGATCCGCTGGCGCTGATGGACGAGATCGAGCGCGAGCTCGGCATGGAGGTGGTGCCCTTCACCTGGCCGGTGGGCATGGGCAAGGCCTTCCACGGCGTGATGGACCTGCGCGAGCAGCAGATGCGCGTCTTCAGCGCCGGCCAAGACAGGGACCGCAACGACGACGAGATCCTGCTCGGCCTGCACAACCCGGCCTAAGCCGAGCGCTTCGGCCTGCAGTACACCCAGGCCGAAGGCGAGATCGCCTTGCTCACCGACGCCGCGCCGCCCTTCGACGAAGCGGCCTTCCTGGCCGGGCGCCAGACGCCGATGTTCTTCGGCTCGGCAGTCAACAACTTCGGCGTGCGCGAGATCCTCGACGCGCTGGTCGATCTGGCGCCGCCGCCGTCGGCGCGCGTGGCGATGCAGCGCACGGTGCAGCCGGACGAGGCCAAGTTCAGCGGCGTGGTGTTCAAAATCCAGGCCAACATGGACCCGGCGCACCGTGACCGCATCGCCTTCGTGCGCGTGGCCAGCGGCCACTTCGAGCGTGGCATGCGGCTGAAGGTGGTGCGCTCGGGCAAGGAGTTGCGGCCGAACACGGTGGTGTCCTTCCTGAGCCAGCGGCGCGAGCTGCTCGACGAAGCCTTTGCCGGCGACATCATCGGCATCCCGAACCACGGTGTGCTGCAGCTCGGCGACACGCTGACGGAAGGCGAAGCGCTGCAGTTCACCGGGCTGCCTTTCTTCGCGCCCGAGATGTTCCGCAGTGTCGAGGTGGCCGACCCGCTGCGCACCAAGCAGTTGAAGGCCGGCCTGACGCAGCTCGGCGAGGAAGGCGCGATCCAGGTCTTCCGCCCCGTGGCCGGCAGCGTG
>JANNFB010000020.1:0-31095 GCA_031379365.1 Burkholderiales bacterium | reverse complement strand
GTGCCCGCCGCAGCGAAATCAAGGGGGAGCCCTGGGCGCAGCCAAGGGCGGAGGACATTCGCGGAGGCGGGCACCCGGTGGCCCCGGCCGGCGCAGCGCAGCGCATGAACATGCGGGAGAGAAGATCCGCAACAGGCCGATATCTGACTGTGCTCTTCGCGTGGTCTATGTGTCAGACAGCGCTTGCCAGGCGCGCGCTGACCTCGATCTCGGGGTACGCCTTGTGCAGTGCTGCCGCGCCTTGTTTGAAGCGCGACACCCAGCCCCTTCCGCGTGACAGCAGGTCCTGCAGCGCTTCGGCCAAGGCTTCGCGGCGGTGATCCCACAAGTAGGCCGAAAGGCACGCCGCCTGCGCCAGATCCTTCCTCGATTTGGCGCGAAACGTACCGCTGCGCTCGCCATACACGATCAGCTTGTGCAGCGCATAGCGTTCGGGGCTCGGCACGTTGACCAGCACCGTGCCTTCGTTGCTGAACAACACCGCCTGCTCGAATCGCTCGAGCGAGAACTCCATGAACGGCAGCGGCTGCAAGGTGATGTTCAGTTGGGGATGTGTGTAGGGCGTGTCGCCGCCGCGGTGCAGTGGCGTCAGGAAGTCGAGGCGGAACTCGGGCTCGGACGGAATCAGGTAGGTGCCGCCGCTCTTGCCGGACAGGCCCGTCACCGGCAGGAAGCCCATGGCGAGCGACTCGATAGCTTCGCTGGTTTTGACCTGGACGTCGGTCGGCAGCACCAGCGCCACCGCTTTGCCGGCGTGCGCGAAATCGATGTCCTGCGTGCGTTCCTGGCCGCCCCAGCGCAGGCCCAGCATGTTGCCGTAAGCGAGGAAGGCGTGTGTGCCGATGAGCAGTCCGCCAGCATGGAAGAAGCCGTAGTCCGCCAGGCGTCGGATGACGCGGTAGTGCCGCGGCAGAACTGCCATGCAGCCGAGTGCCTGCGCCGAGCGCGCCAGCGGCCCGAGGGATTGCCCGGCGCTGGCCTCGCGCTGGCGCTGCATCAGGCGTTGCACGGCGTCGTTCTCCGGGCCGACATAGACCTGGCGCAACTTACCCGACGGCTCGGTGTACTGGAAGTACCAGTAGGTGCGGCCTTTGACAGATTTGGCGTTGAATGAGCCCGGCAAGTCAGCCACCGAGCGATGCAGCTCGGCGCCGAGCGCGGCATCGAGCAACTGTGCATACGCCGTCTGAGTGGACAGGGCGAGCTCGCTGTACAGCGGTGTCATGGGGTAGATATACTAGAACGAGTACAACTCTAGTATAACCAGAGCGGCAAATTATACTAAAATAGCAAACAAACTAGTATAACTTGAGGGGGCAGCAAATGGGCCTATGCGCCACCCATTGCAGCCGATCGGACAGTTGGACTCGAGCCGCGCCATGCGATGAGATCGATCATCGGCGCGGCTGGGCTCTGACGACGTGGAAGACCGCATGTCGTCGAAAGATGGCCCACCGTTGCAATGACCTGCCCAGCGCGCCGGCCGCGAACTGGGTGGTTTCAGGTCAAGTGACCGCCGTCGATGTGGGGCCGGCCTGACGGCGACGCCAGGCTGCCGGCGGCATGCCGTACTCGCGGCGGAACGCGCGGCTGAATGCGGTGTCGGTCTGGTAACCCACCTCCTCGGCGATGCGCGCCAGCGGTGCGTTGCTGCGCACCAGCAGGTTCGACGCGAGCAGCATGCGCCACTGCGCCAGGTACTGCATGGGCGCCTGGCCGACGAGTTGCGGGAAGCGTTCGGCGAGCACTGATCTGGACGTGCCGGCGACACGCGCCAGTTCCTCCAGCGTCCAGGGCCGCGCGGGTTCGGCATGCAGCGCACGCAGTGCGGCACCCACGATGCGGTCGTTGACGCCAGCGAGCCAGCCGGTGCGGCCGTCGGCCTGCTCGTTCATGTGGATGCGCAGCACCTCGATGAACAGCACCTCGGCCAGCTTGGCGAGCACGCCGTGGCCACCAGGGCGCGGCGAGCGGGCCTCGGCCAGCGCGTAACGCAGCGAGGCCTCGAGCCATACGCCTGCGTTCGAGCCCCGCACATTGACCTTGACGATGGGCGCCAGCCCGGCGAGCAGCATGCGGGCCAGGCGCGCGTCGCAGGCCAAGTAGCCGCAGACCAGCTTCGTCGTGGCGCCGCCGCCACCGTAGGCGAGCAGCCGCGGCCGGCGCGCCAGCACCTCATGCAGTCGCGCGCCTGAAGCTGCCGGCAGACCGGGCTGCGATCCCATGCGGTGTGCGTCGCCCTGGGGGAAGATCACCGCGTCGCCTGCAATGAGACGCACCGGCGGCAGGTCGCCCAGCTCGACCCAGCACTCGCCCTCAGTGATGAGGTGGAAGATCACGACCCGCTCGGCGGTTGGCTCCAGGAACGGCGCCGCCGAATCGGCATGCGGCGACTGGTAACACCAGGGCGCCGTGAATCGGCCGTGCAGAAAAATCGCGCCAACCAGACGCACCAGTCGCAAGGTCTGCGACAGCGCGTCCATCAGGCCACCACGTCGACGTGCATGGCCACGGGCACCGGTCGCTCGACCGCGCCGGTCACGGGCGAGCAGGTCGAGGTTGACGCCACCAGTGCGCGCAGGCGCGCGTCGGGCACGCCAGGTGCGCTGATGCGCACATGCAGGGCCATCGCCAGCGGGCCGGACGGAACCGCACCGCCGTCAATCTCGGGGATGGCGAGCATGCCGCGCACGTCGGAGCGACTCGTCGCGCGCACCTCCAACGTCTGCAACGCAATGCCCTCGGCCGCAGCGGCCATCGCAATACGCGTGGCAGAACAGGAGGCCAGCCCGGCGCGCAGCAGCCAGCCCGGGGTCACGGCACTGGCCTCACCACCCACCTCCGTGGGCATGTCGGTCGCCACCGAGAAGCCGGAGTCGCTGCTGTTGTCAGCGCGCACGCTGGTGCGCAGGCCGCCGTGCCAACGCGCGGTGGCTGCGGAGTCGTCGACCACCCCGGCCTGCGGTTTGCGACGCAGCACCGAGGCCACCCGCTCCAACGACACCGCAATCTGTTCCATGCCCATCGCCCCGCCTCCTCGAATCCAGGTCCCGATTCTGAGAGCACGGCGGCGCGTGCGCCAGTGGCCCGAACGCAACTCGAACGCATGGCGGACGCGTGGAGAGCCCGCGCGGACGCTCGGTCAGGCCGCGTCAGCACGGCGGACTGCTGGGTAGCTTGCGGCGACGCGCAGGCAGGACAGCCGGCACCGGCCAAGGCGACATTGAGCTGGCGCGCTGCCATGGCGCCGTGACATCCCCCCCACTACTGGAGAACTGTATGAACGCACCCGTTGATTTCGCCGCCCTGAAGACCCGCCAACAATCTGCCTGGGGCACCGGCGACTACGCCGTCATCGGCACCACACTGCAGATCGTCGGCGAGTCGCTGGCGGAGGCCTGTGACCTGAAGACCGACGAGCGTGTGCTCGACGTCGCGGCCGGCAACGGCAACGCGACGCTGGCCGCGGCACGCCGGGGCTGCGTCGTCACCTCGACCGACTATGTCGGCAGCCTCCTGGATCGGGGCGCCGAGCGCGCGCGGGCCGATCGGCTGGAGGTCACGTTCCAGACTGCCGATGCCGAGGCGCTGCCGTTCGCAGCCGCCAGCTTCGACGCCGCCGTCTCGACCTTCGGCGTGATGTTCACGCCCGACCACGCGAAGGCGGCCGCCGAGCTGGTTCGCGTGGTCCGCCCCGGCGGCCGTATCGGCCTGGCCAACTGGACGCCTGACAGCCTGATCGGCCGCATGTTCAAGGTGCTCGGCCGCTACGTGCCACCGCCGGCGGGCGTGCAGCCGCCGTCACTGTGGGGCACCGAGGCACACCTTCACGCGCTGTTCGGGGACGCCGCTGCCGCGGTGCAGGCCAAGCCGAGCGAATTCGCCTTTCGCTACCGCTCGGCCGCGCATTTCATCGAAGTGTTCCGCACCTGGTACGGGCCGGTGAACAAGGCGTTCGCGGCGCAGCCCCCCGAGAAGGCCGAGGCCCTGGCCAGCGAGCTGGCCGAGCTGCTGAACAGCCTGAACCGCGCCGGCCCGGGCTCGCTGGTCGTGCCGAGTGGCTACCTCGAAGTCGTCATTACGCTCCGCTGAGCCCACCGTGGACGCTCGATTGCAGCGACGTGTTCAGCGTTACGGCTGGGACTTGGCCGCCGCCACCTACGAGTCGCTGTGGCAGGCATCGTTGGCCGAGGTGCACGCTGCGCTGCTCGACAGCGCCGCGCTGGCACCCGGCGAGCATGTGCTCGACCTGGCCTGCGGCACCGGCCTCGTCACGCTGCCGTCGGCGCGCGCCGTCGGCGCGAACGGGCAGGTGATCGGCGTTGATATCGCCGACCGCATGGTGGACGCGCTGCGCCAACGCGCCACCGCGGCCGGGCTGCCCCAGGTGACGGCAGCGCGCATGGACGCCGAGCAGTTGGCCCTTGCAGACGGCAGCGTTGATGTGGTCTTGTGTGCGCTGGGGCTGATGTACCTGCCCGACCCCGAGCAGGCGCTGCGGGAAGTCAAGCGCGTGTTGCGCCCCGGCGGCCGCGCTGTGCTGGCGGTCTGGGGCGAGCGTGCACGCTGCGGCTGGGCGCCGCTGTTTGGCATTGTGGATGCCGAAGTCCGCAGCGAGGTCTGCCCCCTGTTCTTCGGTCTCGGACAAGGCGATGCCTTGTCGCGCTTGTGCCGCAGCGTCGGGCTGACTGTCTATAGCGCTCAGCGGCTGGCCGGTACGCTGGCCTACGCAGACAGAGATCAGGCCTGCGATGCAGCATTCGCCGGTGGCCCGGTAGCGCTGGCATGGCAGCGCTTCGACGAGCCCACACGCGAACGCGCCCGGGCGCGCTACCTGGAAGCCATAGCGACCTGGCAAACGGACAGCGGCTACCGGATTCCGGCCGAGTTCGTCGTCGTCTCGGCGATGGCACCATCCGCCGCTGGCGCGACACTCACAACCCCTGCGTCACCATGACGTCCGCAGTCCCCTACTTCCGCGAAGTTGGCACCAGCCCGGGTGTCGTCTGCCTGCACTCCAACGCCAGCAGCTCGGCACAGCGGCATGCCCTGATGAACAGCCTGGCGCCGACGCATCAGGTGTTGGCCGATGTAAAGCCGGCGGCGGTGGTCGACATGCCGATGGTGTCGGTGTTGCTGCGGGAGTTGCGATCGCTGGTTTGATGGGGGTTGCGGGCGAATGACGGAGGCAGGCGGTTTACAAACACCCCGCTGCTGCCCTGCGCCAGATCAACTCAAGTGCTAGACAGCAGGCAGTGGCCGCCGAGGTCGAGTCGATGCACCTTGCCGCTGAGACGAAACGCCGACACGCAGTCACCGACCACGGCGGCTGTCAGATCGAACGCAGACGGTGATTCGCTTGAACCACGGGCTAGCCTCATTTGAGCTTCCACACGTACTCGACTTCAAACGATGCGCTCGTTGGTGTTCCGTCAGCTGCGGTTGCGGCTTGAAACTTGCAGCCAGCCAGTTTGATGAGCGCAGTGAAGTCCAAGCGAAGAAAGCCGCTCGAGCGCACCACACCAAAAGCCGTGAGTCGACCCGTAGGGTCTACCGTGAAACGGACTCTTGTTGTCCCAGTTTCATTCAACCGGGCGGAGGCGGCCGGATAGTCCTCCGCAGTCGGCGCGCAACCCTGTACGTCAGTTATAGATGGCCGGCGCCCTAGGGGTTCGGCAGCCTGTGCTTTGTCGAAGTGGTACAGCAACCGAGCCGACCCGGCGGCCGGTTTGCCACCAATCTTTGCCGGTTGGAATTTGCAACTCATTGCGGACGCAATCACCGCAGAAAGCAGCTGCGAGTTGGCACCCTCGGCGAGTGGTGCCACGGAGACAGGCCTGCCGGTATCGTCAACCAACACCACAAGATCGACTTTTACCGGCGATTCGAGCGTAGCGCGGTTGAAGTCGATGCTGCTACAGGAACCCGGAACAGCGACGGGTGGCGCATCCGTTGGAACTTGCGCCACCGCGCGTCCGGCAAACACAAAGAACGCTGCAGCAACGCAGACTGGGCTGAGACCAGGAGGGATGAACGGTTTCATCAGGTAGGGGTGTGAAAGTCCAGCAGACTTAACAAGGGCCGGCGAGATCAAAGGGCGTCCCGATGCAATACGCGTGATGTCGTGCGTGGCGCAGCGCTCGCCCACCTCGCGGTCGTGCGTGGGTCGTCGAAACGTTTCATGGCGTGTTTTGCGGGTGAATGTTGATGATCGGCCTGCGGCGCGCGCCCACCGGTGAGCGCGCGCGCAACTGGCCGCAGCCGCCGTCAACGTCCTGCCCGGCGGACTGGCGCAACTTGGTCAACACGCCGCGCTGGTTCAAGGCACGCGCCATCGCTGCAGCGCGCTCGGCAGGCGGCCGCTCGAAGGCCAGGCCGTCCACGCTGTTGTACGGAATCATGTTCATGATGGCGTACTTGCCTTTGAGCAGGGCCACGATGCCGTCCACCTCGTCAGCGCCGTCGTTGATGCCGGCCAGCAGGGTCCATTGGTACTGGATCGGGTAGCCCGATGCGCGGGCGTAGCGCTCACCTTCTTCAACCAGTTCGGCCGGATCGATGCGCGGCGCGCGCGGCAGCAGGTCGCTGCGCAGCGCCGGCTTGGTGGTGTGCAAAGACAGGGCCAGCGCCGGTTTGACACTGCCGTCGCGCAGGGCCTGCAAGCGCTCGAACACGCGCGGGTCGCCCACGGTGGAGAAGACGATGCTCTTGTGCCCGATGGCGCCCTCTTTGCCGAGCAGCTCGATGGCCTCCATGGTGTTGTCGAGGTTGTGCGCCGGCTCACCCATGCCCATGAACACCACCTTGTTCACCGGCCGCAGGCTCCGCGCCAGCGCCACCTGGGCCGCGATTTCGGCGCTGCCGAGCTGGCGCAGCAAACCGCCCTGCCCGGTCATGCAGAAGACGCAACCCACCGCGCAGCCCACCTGGGTTGATACGCAGAGGCCGCCGCGCGGCAGCAGCACGCTCTCCACCGTCTGGCCATCGCCCAGCGCCACCAGCAGGCGCGCCGAGCCGTCGGCGCCCGGGTGCTGGGAGCGCAGGCGGGCCAGGCCGGCCAGGTCGTCAACCAGCGTGGGCAGGGCCTGGCGCAATGCCAGCGGCAGAAAGTCTTCGATGCGACGGCGGCCACTGTCCTGGGGCTGGGCCTGCAGCCAGCGCCGCAAGACATGGGTCTGGTGCTCGGGGCCGGCACCGAGCCCTCGCAGTCGCTGGCGGATCAGTTCGATGCCCCGCAGGTGATCCGCCGCCACGGTCGATCAGCCCGCCTGAAGGCGCACGTGGGTCTCGCCGACCTGCACCGTGTCGCCCGCCCGCAGCTTGCGCCCGCGCCGCACCTCGGCCGCGCCGTTGACGCGCACGCCGCCCTCAGCGATCACGGCCTTGGCTCCGCCGCCGCTGGCCAACCCGGTGGCTTTCAGCAGGGCTTCGAGCGTGATGTGATCGCCGCGCAGCGCGAAGTCGATGGTGTCCATGGGCGCTCAGTAAACGACGACGGAACGGATCGACTCACCGCGTTCCATCAACTCGAAGCCGTGGTTGATGTCTTCGAGCTTCAGGGTGTGGGTGATCAACGGGTCGATGGCGATCTTGCCGTCCATGTACCAGTCGACGATCTTGGGCACGTCGCTGCGGCCGCGCGCGCCGCCGAAGGCCGAGCCTTTCCAGACCCGGCCAGTGACCAGTTGGAACGGCCGGGTCGCAATCTCCTGGCCGGCCGCGGCCACGCCGATGATGATGCTCTGGCCCCAGCCCTTGTGGCAGCACTCGAGCGCCTGGCGCATCGTGGTGGTGTTGCCGATGCACTCGAAGCTGTAGTCGGCGCCGCCGTCGGTGAGTTGCACGATGGCGTCGACGACGTTGGCGTGTTCCTTCGGGTTGATGAAGTGCGTCATGCCGAAGCGCCGCGCCATCGCCTCGCGCGCGGGGTTGAGGTCGATGCCGATGATCTTGTCGGCCCCCACCATCTTCGCGCCCTGGATCACGTTCAGGCCGATGCCACCCAGGCCGAACACCACCACGTTGGCGCCAGCTTCCACCTGGGCCGTGAACAGCACCGCGCCGACGCCGGTGGTGACGCCGCAGCCGATGTAGCAGACCTTGTCGAAGGGGGCGTCCTTGCGGATCTTGGCCAGCGCGATCTCGGGCACCACGATGTGGTTGGCGAACGTGCTGGTGCCCATGTAATGCAGCAACGGCTTGCCGTCGATGGAAAAGCGGCTCGTGCCGTCGGGCATCAGGCCGCGGCCCTGGGTCGGCCGGATCGCCTGGCACAGATTGGTCTTGCGCGAGAGGCAGAACTTGCACTGCCGGCACTCGGGCGTGTAGAGCGGGATCACGTGGTCGTCGCGCTGGAGCGTCGTCACCCCCGGGCCGACTTCGAGCACCACGCCCGCGCCCTCGTGGCCAAGGATGGCCGGGAAAAGGCCTTCGGGGTCGGCGCCCGACAGGGTGTACTGGTCGGTGTGGCAGATGCCGGTGGCCTTGACTTCGACCAGCACCTCGCCAGCGCGCGGCCCTTCGAGGTCGACGGTTTCGATGCTGAGCGGGGCGCCGGCCTTCCAGGCCACGGCTGCGCGGGTCTTCATGGGCGGTTTCTCCTGCAGAGTTGCGGCCCCGAGGGTAATGCACACACGCCGGGCAGGCCTTTGCCCCCGGACGCTTCGCGCTCAGCTTGATTTGCCCCACACTGCGCGCTTCGCGCTGCCCAACAGCGCTGGCAAGTCCCTCTTCTCCTCTAGGAAGCAACGATGTTGAAAACCTGGTTGATCGCAATGTTGGTGGCTGGCGTGGCGTTCGCGCTGGCCCCCTCGGTGTCAGAAGCCAAACGACTGGGCGGCGCCAAGTCATCCGGCATGCAGCGCAGCGCGCCCGACAAGCCGGTGCAGCAAGCCACCCCCGCCACGCCGGCAGCGCCCGCGGCTGCGGCGGCCCCGACTGCAGGCGCTGCCACCGCGGCAGCCGCCCCCAAGCGCAACTGGATGGGCCCAATTGCAGGGCTGGCCGCCGGCTTGGGCCTGGCGGCGTTGTTCAGTCACTTCGGCATGGGCGAAGGCCTGGCCAACTTCGTCATGATCGCGCTGCTCGCCGTGGCCGCCTTCTTCGTCATCCGGCTGCTGATGCGGCGTTTCGGTGGCGGCGCCGGCCAGTCCTCGGGCCTGGCCATGGCAGGGGCGGGGGCTGGTGCGGCTGGCCGCACGGGGGGTCCAGTGGCTGTGGCACCGCCGACGCGCTTTGTCGATGAGCGCCCTGGCATGCAGCCGCCGGTCGAGGCCCCGATGCAGCGCGATGCGCTGTCGCCGGTGATCGGCTCCGATCTGAAGCCGCCGATGAGCGTGCCCGGCCTGGCGCCTGCCGCCGATGCCCCCGCCGCAGCGGTACTCCGCCTGCCCGCCGGCTTCGACACCGAGGCCTTCGAGCGCCTGGCCAAGATGATCTTCATCCGCCTGCAAGCGGCCAATGACACGGCCGACCTGAACGACCTGCGCAACTTCACCACCCCGGAGTTGTTTGCTTCGCTGCGCCTGGACCTGCAAGACCGCGGTGACGCCAAGCAACACACCGACGTCGTCAAGGTCGACGCCCAGTTGATCGACTTCGCCGACGAAGCCGAGCGCCAGATCGTCAGCGTGCGCTTCACCGGCGAGATGATCGAAGAAGCCGGCGCCGCCGCCACGCCTTTCGACGAAGTGTGGCACCTGGTCAAGCCCAAGGACGACAGCCGCAACTGGGCCATCGCCGGGATTCAGCAGCGCCAGTAAGCGCAATCGGGCGTTGCAACCGCGGGCGTCGTGCCCTGAGCACAGGCACCGTCCGCTTGCACCGCGAGGTGCGCGCGCCACACCTGCCCCGCGAGACGGAAGTGACGGTGGCGTTGATGCGCGTGTGCTGGGGCACCTACATCAGCATCGTGCAGGCGGGTGTGCCCGCCGTCATTCCGCTGGAGATGTACTACCTCGACTGGCAAGAGTCGCTGGCCAAACTGGCCACGCTCGTCGAGCCGGCGATCGCAGGCTGACGCTCCCTGCGGGGTGCCGCCTCGGGGCCGTGCTGCAATCAGCCACCGCGGGTGCGCGCACGCCCCTGAGCTGAAGTCTGCAGACGCAAACCGCCATGCGCAGAGTCACGTTCATCAGCCATCCAAATGTGGTGGTCAGCAAAGATGTTCCTGTGCCGCAATGGCCGCTGTCGGCCGTTGGCCGCGCCCGCATGCAGGCTGCGCTTCGCCAGCCTTGGATTGCGTCCATCACGTCGATCTACAGCAGCACAGAGCGCAAGGCCACGGACGGGGCAGACATCCTGGCACAGCATCTGAGCCTGAACGTCACCAACATGCTTGCACTCGGTGAAAACGACCGCTCGGCCACGGGTTTTCTGCCACCGCAGGAGTTCGAGCAAGTGGCAGATCAGTTCTTCGCGCGGCCGCATGAATCGGTGCGCGGATGGGAAACAGCCCATGCGGCTCAGCACAGAATCGCGCGTGCCGTCGAGGCGCTTGTCCAGCACGACAAAACCACCGGAACGATTGCCATCGTTTCGCACGGCGCCGTTGGAACCCTGCTGCACTGTCACCTGAGTGGCCAACCCATCTCGCGCCGCTGGGACCAGCCGCCCAATGGTGGCGGCAACCACTTCTCGTTCCAGCTCAACCCGACGCGGGTCGAGTCGTGGTGGCAAGCCATCGATGAAGCACTTGTCTGAGCACGTGCCAGCGGTCATCGAAGCACCGCGACCGCCCGCACGGCCAGCCGCCACGATCACCCAAGTACACGGCCTCGTTGCCCACAGCCGGCTTGCAGCGCACCGGCTCGCGCTGCAATGCCCCGGCAACAAGCTCAGGGCAGTGTCGGCGGCTGCCAGGCTTCGGTGCTGGTCAGGCTGCTGAGGAAGGCGACGACCTTGTCGAGCTCGGCTTCACTCAGGCCACGTGGCTGCAACACCGGCGTCTTGTTCGGATCGGGCTTGCCGCCGCTGGCCATGTAGCGCACGGCCTCCTTCAGCGTGGCCACGCTGCCATCGTGGAAGTAGGGTGCGCCCAGCGCCACCGAGCGCAGCGAGGGGGTCTTGAACGCGCTCCGGTCTGCCTCGAGCTTGGTGACGTTGAAGCGGCCGACGTCAGGCTTCTCCTTGCCATGCTCCAGGCCGATGTTGAAGAAGGTGCTGTTACCGTAGAAGGGCGGCGCGTGGCAAGCCACGCAACCGGCCTTGCCGCTGAACAGAAGGTAGCCGTCGACGGCGTCCTTCGATACCGCCTTCACGTCGCCCTGCTCGTAGCGGTCCCAGGGCGAGTTCTCGCTGTTCTTGGTGCGCAGATAAGCCGTGAGGGCCTTGACGATGGTCTCGGGGCTGGCGGGGGCGCCGAACACCGCCTGAAACTGCGTTGCATACCCTGGCACCGACGCGATGCGCGCTGCGGCCACAGCGGGATCGACGCTCATCTGGTTGCGCCAGGCGGCCAGGGTCTGTGCCTCCATCGTGGCGGCGCGGCCATCCCAGTACCAGATCGACTGGTGACCGACGTTGTACAGCGCCGGCGTGTGGCGCGTGTTCATGTCGCCGTTGTCTCGGCGCGAAAGCACCTTGGCATCGGTCCAGCCGAGTTCGCGGTAGTGGCAGCTCTGGCAATTGTTGGTGCCGCTGCCCGACAGGCGCTTGTCCATGAACAGCTGCGCGCCCAAGGCCACCTTGGCCGGCGAGCTGGGGTTGTCGGCCGGATGCTGGATGGCGGGCAGCGCCGAGATGCGGCCGACCACGGGCTTCTCGGCCACGTCGGTGGCACAAGCCGCGACGGCCAGCACACAAATCAGAGGAGCGAAACGCGCGCGCATGGGGTACTCCTTGTGGAACCAGACACGGGGCCAGGCGACCCCTCCAACCCGTGACGATTGCGCCTGCGCGCCGCCCTGTCAAGCGCGCATACCCGCGCGCCGCCGCGGCCGAGGGGCCGGCCGCGGCTATCGCCAACTCACGCCAGGTCGAAGCGATCGAGGTTCATCACCTTGGCCCAGGCCGTCACGAAGTCGCGTACGAAGCTCGCCTGCGCGTCGCTGGCGGCGTAGACCTCCGCCAAAGAGCGCAGCTGGGCGTTCGAGCCGAACACGAGATCGGCCACGGTGCCCGTCCATTTGAGTGCACCGGTCGTGCGGTCGCGGCCCTCCAGCACCCCGACAGCCGTGGCCGACTTCTGCCATGTGGTGCGCATGTCCAGCAGGTTGACGAAGAAGTCATTGCTGAGCACGCCCGGCCGTTGCGTGAAGACGCCGTGCTGCGCCTGTCCCACATTCGTGTCGAGCACACGCAGGCCACCGATCAGCGCCGTCATCTCGGGCGCGGTCAGGGTCAGCAGGTGGGCGCGGTCGAGCAGCAGCTCGGCCATGGCGGTCTCGAGGCCGGGGCTCACGTGGTTGCGGAAGCCGTCCGCCGCCGGCTCCAGCGCCGCAAACGAGTGCACGTCGGTCTGCGGTTGCGAGGCATCCATGCGCCCCGCAGTGAAGGGCACTTGAACCGCCACGCCTGCCTTCTTGGCAGCGGCCTCGACGGCGGCCGCACCGCCCAGCACGATCAGGTCGGCCAGCGATATCTTCTTGCCGCCTGATTGCGCTGCGTTGAAGGCCTGCTGAATGGCCTCGAGCCGCGGCAGCACCTGGGCCAGTTCGGCCGGCTGGTTGACGGCCCAGTCCTTCTGCGGGGCCAGGCGGATGCGCGCGCCGTTGGCGCCACCGCGCTTGTCGCTGCCGCGAAAACTCGCCGCCGAGGCCCAGGCGGTCGTGACCAATTGCGCGACCGACAGGCCGCTGGCGAGCAGCTGCGCCTTGAGCGCGGCGATGTCGTGCTCGTCGACCAGGGCATGGTCGAGCGCGGGGATCGGGTCCTGCCAGATCAGCGCTTCCTTGGGCACCAGCTTGCCGAGGTAGCGGGCGCGCGGCCCCATGTCGCGGTGCGTCAGCTTGAACCAGGCCCGCGCGAAAGCATCGTGCAGTTGCTGCGGGTTCTCCATGAAGCGGCGCGAGATCTTCTCGTAGGCCGGGTCCATGCGCAGCGCCATGTCGGCGGTGGTCATCATCGGCGCGTGGCGCCGGGTCGGGTCATGCGCGTCGGGCACGGTGGTGGCTGCGGCCGGATCGGTCGGCTTCCACTGGCGAGCGCCGGCAGGGCTCTTGGTCAACTCCCATTCGTAGCCGAACAGGGTTTCGAAGTAGCCGTTGTCCCAGCGGATCGGGTTGGGCGTCCACGCGCCCTCGATGCCGCTGGTGGTGGTGTGCACACCCTTGCCGGCGCCCAGGCGGTTCTTCCAGCCCAGGCCCTGCTCCTCGATGCCCGCCCCTTCGGGCTCGCGCCCCACCAGGGCCGGATCGCCGGCGCCATGCGCCTTGCCGAAGGTGTGGCCACCGGCCACCAGCGCCACGGTCTCGTCGTCGTCCATCGCCATGCGGGCGAAGGTTTCGCGGATGTCACGCGCCGAAGCCAGCGGGTCGGGCTTGCCGTTCGGGCCTTCCGGGTTCACATAGATCAGGCCCATCTGTACCGCGCCGAGCGGGTTGGCCAGTTCGCGGTCACCGCTGTAGCGGGCATCGCCCAGCCAGGTGGTTTCCGGGCCCCAGTAGATCTCGTCTTCGGGCTCCCAGATGTCGGGGCGGCCGCCTGCGAAGCCGAAGGTCTTGAAGCCCATCGAATCCATCGCGACATTGCCGGCCAGCACCAGCAGGTCGGCCCACGACAGTTTGGGGCCGTACTTCTGCTTGATCGGCCAGAGCAGGCGACGGGCCTTGTCGAGGTTGCCGTTGTCGGGCCAGCTGTTGAGCGGCGCGAAGCGCTGCGCGCCGGTACCCGCGCCGCCGCGCCCGTCGGCAATGCGGTAGGTGCCGGCAGCGTGCCAGGTCATGCGCACGAAGAAGGGGCCGTAGTGTCCGTAGTCGGCCGGCCACCAGTCTTGTGAGTCCGTCATCAGGGCGGTGAGGTCCGCCACCACCGCGTCCAGGTCGAGCGTCTTGAAGGCTTCGCCGTAGTTGAAATCGGCGCCCATGGGGTCGGACTTCGCCGACTGCTGATGCAGCATCTTGAGGTTCAACTGGTTCGGCCACCAGTGGGCGGTCGTCGGCGCGGTGGACACGGTGTGGCTGCCTGCGCCGCCCGAGAACGGGCACTTGGATTCGGTACTCATAGCTATTTCCTTTGAATGTAGAAGCACTGATAGCGTCGCTACTCTAGGGTCTCGCAGTGACCGAATCAACGCAAGTTTGCCAATCGCGGCGATAGTGCTTCAGGCGTGAGTCTGCGCCTTGGCGCCCCGCGCGCCACCCGCCGTGGGCAGCGCCACGCAGCCCGGATGGTCGGCCAGCATCGTCTTGACCGACAGGTGCAGTTCGCCGGCCTGCGCAAAGTGCGCCAGCAACGCATCCACCACCACGCGCACGCGCGGCGCCAGGTATTGCCGGTGCGGGTAGTGGACGACGATCTCGCGCTGACCGGCGTCGTGCAGGCCGGGCAGCAGCAACTTGAGCTTGCCGCTGCGCAGGTGGGCCAGGGCATGGTGCAGGCCGGCCTGGACGATGCCAGCGCCGGCCAGGGCCAGGTCGATCAAGGTCTCCGGGTCGCTCGTGCTCAGCGCCGCGGGCGGCGTGAACTCACTGCGGCGGCCGCCGGGGCGCTGGAACTGCCAGGCCTGCAACGAACCACTGGCCAGACGCATCACCGCGCAGCGGTGGCTGTTCAAGTCATCGATCGATGCCGGCACGCCCTGGCGGCGCAGGTAGGCAGCGCTCGCCACCAGCACCACCGGCAAGGCACAGACACGGCGCGCGATCAGGCTCGAGTCTTCGACGACGCCGCCGCGGATACCGATGTCATAGCCCTCGGCCACCAGATCGGCCGGGCGGTTGTCAAGATCGACGTCAATGCTGAGCTGCGGGTGCGCCGCGGTGATGGCCGGCAGCGCGGGAAGCACCCAGCGCCGGCCGAAGCCGATGCCTGCCGAGATGCGCACGCGACCCGCCGGCGCCTGGGCCGCCTGCGAGACATCGGCCACCGCCTGATCGAGCAGGCGCAGCGCGGCGCGTGCGTCGACGAGAAAGCGCGCGCCCTCCTGCGTGATCGACAGGCGCCGCGTGCTGCGGTTGAACAAGCGCACGCCGAGTTGCTGCTCGAGCTTGGCCAGGCTCTTGCTCACGGCGGCGGGCGACAGATCGAGCCGCTCGGCGGCCGCGGTGAGGCTGCCGCAGGCGGCGGTCTCGACGAAGGCGAGCAGACCCTGCAAGTTCTTCATGCCTGTATTGTCATCCGCCACTCATGAATTCATCAACTTCTGGTGTCTTCCATTCACTTATGGGTCGACCTACATTGGGCCATCGAAACACCAACTCCCTGAAAGGACACTTCCATGAACCGCATCCTCGTCACCGGCGCCACGGGCGCCATCGGCAGCCGCCTCGTGGCCCGCCTGCAAGAACTCGGCGCTGACTTCGCCACCATGAGCAGCAAGCCGGGTCAGGGCGTGCAGGGCGACTTTGCCGACGTGGCCTCGCTCACCCGCGCCTTCACCGGCGTCGACACCCTCTTCCTGCTCCTGCCCCTGGTACCGCACAAGCTGCAACTGGCCGACAACGCCCTGGCCGCGGCGAGCGCGGCCGGCGTGAAGCACATCGTGCGCTCCTCGGGCGCCGGCGCCGACGCCGACAGCCCCGTTTCGCTGGCGCAGCTGCAGGGACGCATCGACGCTAAGGTCATCGCCAGCGGCATTGCCCACACCTTGCTGCGGCCGTCGGGCTTCATGCAGAACTGGATCACCTTCACGGCGGCGCAAGTCAAGGGCGGCACCGTGTACGCACCTCACGGAAATGGCGCGCAAAGCGTGATCGACGCGCGCGACATCGCCGATGCCGCCGCCGCGGTGCTCACCAACCCTGCAGCGCATGCCGGCAAGGTCTACAACCTGACGGGGGCCGAGGCCCTGACCGACGCACAGATGCTGGCCTCGATCTCGGCCGCGACCAGCCGCACGGTGCAGTATGTCGACGTGCCGGAATCGGCCGCGCAGCAAGCCATGCAGGAGATGGGCATGCCCGCCGTGCTGATCGACTGGTTCATGAGCCTGAACCACGTCATCAAACAAGGCTGGGCCGCAGGCGTGACTGACGATGTGCTGCGCCTGACCGGCCACGCGCCGCGCCGGTTTGACGACTTCGCGCGTGAGAACGCGGCCGCGTGGCGCTGAGCGCTTGAGCGCGGCGCGAGGCTTGAATTCGGGCCGCGGCGCACCCATCTTTGCCCTGCCGTGCTCGATGCCCCTGCCTCTGTCCTGCCCTTGATGGCCGTGGCCACAGCCGCGGCCCTGGGCGTGGCCGCTCTGCTGGCGCAGCCGTGGTGGGTGCGCTGGCGACGCGAGCGCCTGCGTGCACCGCCCTTCCCCGCCGGCTGGCGCCGCATCCTGCGCCGGCGCGTGCCCGCCGTGGCCCGCCTGCCCTTCGACCTGCAGCGTCGCCTCAAGCGCCACATCCAGGTCTTCGTGGCAGAAAAGGCCTTCATCGGCTGCCAGGGCCAGACCGTCACGGACGAAGTGCGTGTGACGATCGCCGCCCAGGCCTGCCTGCTGCTGCTCGGCCACGACCAGCCCGATTGCTACCCGCAGCTGGCGCAGATCCTGGTCTACCCCGACACCTTCGTCACACGCCGCGAGCAAGCACTCGGCAACGGCCTGGTGCACGAACACAAGGTGTCGATGTCCGGTGAATCGTGGTCGAAGGGTCAGGTCATCCTGTCCTGGGCCGACGTCGTGGCTGGCGCCGCCGACCCAAGCGACGGGCACAACGTGGTGCTGCACGAGTTCGCGCACCAGATCGACCAGGACAGCGGCAGCGCCGACGGCCGGCCCTGGCGACCCACGCCGGTGCTTCGGCGGCGCTGGGCCATGGTGATGGACGCCGCCTTCGAGCGCTTGCGGCTGGAACCCTCCAGCGTGATCGATGCCTACGGCGCGACCCAGCCGGCCGAGTTCTTTGCCGTGGTCACGGAGTTGTTCTTCGAGCGGCCGCAGGCGCTGGTGGCCGAGGCGCCCGCGGTCTACCGTGAACTCACCGAGTTGTTCGGCGTCGATCCGCGGGCCTGGTGAGCGCGGGCAAAACCGGGCCGCAGCCGCAGCGCCTCAGCCGCCCGCGCGCTTGACCGCAAAGCCCTCCGCCTGGAGCAACTCCACGATGCGCTCAGCGTGATCGCCCTGCACTTCGAGCACGCCGTCCTTCAGGGTGCCGCCCGCGCCGCAGGCCGTGCGCAAGCGTTTACCCAGCGCTTCGAGGGCCTCGGCAGCAAGTGGCAGGCCGCGCACCAGCGTCACCGCCTTGCCGCCGCGGCCCTTGGTTTCGCGGCTGACCCTCGCGATGCCATCGCCAGCAGGTGCGGCGCGGGTGCGTGCACGGCAAGCGCACGCAGACGCCGGCCGTCGGCAGGTAGGGCACATGCGGCCGGCATCGGTGGAATAGACCAGGCCGCCTGGTGAAGGCTTGCGCATGCGAAGGACCAAGAGGTGGGTGGATCGGAGAGATGTCGGACACTTGGTCGACCGTGCCAATTGTCAATCCCAAGGGGCTCAAGGCAGAGTCCTTTGCGGGGTCATCGGACTGCCACCCAAACTTGCTGACCCATCAGTCAGTAGTATCGTTTCGACTGTTCTGCTTCGGAGGCTCCCATGCCCACTTCGGCCACCTTGCGTAATCACCTCCCGTCGCCGCACGTAGCGTTACAGCTGGCTTCGGCCGTTGCATTGCTCGCCGTCATGGCGGGCTGCGGCGATGCGGCAAGCGCACAAGGCGGTCCACCCCAGGCGGCGCCGGTCAGCGTTGCGCCGGCGGTGCAGCGCACCGTGTCGGACAGCGAGGCCTTCAGCGGCCGGCTCGAGTCCAGCGAGTTTGTCGAGTTGCGCCCGCGTGCGGGCGGCACCATCGACCGCGTTCACTTCACCGACGGCGCGCTGGTGAAGAAGGGCCAGTTGCTGTTCAGCATCGATGCGCGGCCGTTTGCGGCCGAGGCGGCGCGCGCTGAATCGCTGCTCGTCGCAGCCAAGTCGCGCGCGGCATTGGCCAGCAGTGAGCTGGCACGCGCGCAGAAGCTGCTCGACGCCAGAGCGGTGTCGCGACAGGAGTTCGACCAACTCGGCTCGGGCGCACGCACGGCCGAGGCCGACATTCAGGCCGCCGAAGCCGCGCTGCGCGGCGCCCGGCTCAACATTGAATACGCCGCGGTGCGCGCGCCGATCACTGGCCGCATCTCGCGCGCCAACGTCACCGCCGGCAACCTTGTGAATGAGCAAGTCGTGCTGACCTCGATTGCCGGCGTGGCCAAGATGTATGCCTACTTCGACGGCAGCGAGCAGACGTATCTGCGCATCAAGGCAGCCAAGGCGGCGGCGCCGAGCGTGCGCATGGGCCTGTCCAATGACACGGGCTTTCCTCACCAGGGCCGTGTCGACTTCATCGACAACCGGCTCAACCCGCAGACCGGCGCCATCCGCATGCGCGCCAGCTTCGACAACAGCCAGGGGCTGTTCACGCCCGGCCTGGCCGTCAAGCTGATGGTTGGCACCAGCGCGGACTACCCAGCCGTGATGGTGCCCGAGCGGGCCATTGGCACCGACCAGACCAAGCGCTTCGTCTTCGTCGTGGGCGCCGATGGTCAGCCGCAGTTCCGAGAGATCAAGCTCGGCGCTTTGCTCGACGGCATGCGCGTGATCGCCAACAACAGCGTCAAGGCCGGCGAAAACGTCATCGTCGACGGCTTGCAACGCGTGATTCCCGGCCTGCCGGTGGCGCCGCAGGTGCTGAAGGTCGACGCCCAGGGCATGCCGATCTTTCCGCCGCCGCCAGCCCAGGGGCAGCCGCCCGGCAAGCCCGGCGAGAAGAAGGGCGCGATGCGCTTGCTGCCCCGCCTGGCCGCCTAAAGCGGAGCCCGGCCATGGACATCTCTCGCTTCTTCATCGACCGGCCGCGCTTTGCCGGCGTGCTGTCGATCTTCATCTTCCTGATCGGCCTGCTGGCGATCTTCAACCTGCCCATCTCGGAATACCCCGAGGTCGCGCCGCCGCAGATCGTGGTGCGCGCGCAGTTCCCCGGCGCCAACCCGCGCGTGATCTCCGAGACCGTGGCCACACCGCTCGAGGAGCAGATCAACGGCGTCGAGAACCTGCTGTACTTCAGCTCGCAGGCCACCGCCGACGGCAGCCTGACGCTGACCGTGACCTTCAAGATCGGCACCAAGGCCGAAGTCGCCGAAACCGCGGTGCAGAACCGCATCAACCGCGCACTGCCGCGGCTGCCCGACATCGTGCGCCAGATCGGCGTGACGACCGAGAAGTCGAGCCCCAACCTGACCATGGTGGTGCACCTGGTCAGCCCCGACAACAGCCGCGACGCGCTCTACCTGCGCAACTACGGCCAGCTCAATGTGCGCGACCAGCTGCTGCGCATCCCGGGCATGGGCTCGGTGATCATGTTCGGCGCCGGCGACTACGCGATGCGCATCTGGCTCGACCCGTCCAAGCTCGCGGCGCGCAACCTCACCACCGCCGAAGTCATCGGCGCGATCCGCGAGCAGAACGCGCAGGTCGCCGCAGGCACGGTCGGCGCTTCGCCCGCACCCCAGGGCACCGAGTTCCAGCTCTCGGTCAACACGCAAGGCCGGCTGACGAGCGAGGAAGAGTTCGGCAACATCATCGTTCGCACCGAACCGGCCACCGGTGGGTTGATCCGCATCCGCGACGTCGGCCGCGTCGAGCTCGCGGCCAACAGCTACTCGCTGCGCAGCCTGCTCAACAACAAGGAAGCGGCGGCGATCGCCATCTTCGAGTCACCCGACGCGAACGCGCTGGCGCTGGCCAACAACGTGCGCGCCACGATGGATCGCCTCAAACCGAGCTTTCCGCAGGGCATGGACTACCGCATCGTCTACGACCCGACGCGCTTCGTGCAGACCTCGATCGAGAAGGTGGTCGAAACCTTGTTCGAGGCCGTGCTGCTGGTGGTGCTGGTGGTGATCCTTTTCCTGCAGACCTGGCGCGCCTCGCTGATCCCGCTGCTGGCGGTGCCAGTGTCGATCGTCGGCACCTTCGCCGTGCTGCTGCTGCTCGGCTACTCGATCAACACCCTGACCTTGTTCGGCCTGGTGCTGGCCATCGGCATCGTGGTCGACAACGCCATCGTGGTGGTCGAGAACGTCGAGCGCAACATCGGCCGCGGCCTGACGCCGCACGACGCCACCGTGCAGGCGATGCGCGAGGTGTCAGGGCCGATCGTCGCCATCGCCCTGGTGCTGTGCGCGGTGTTCGTGCCGCTGGCCTTCGTGCCAGGGCTGTCGGGCCAGTTCTACAAGCAGTTCGCGGTGACGATCGCGATCTCGACCGTGATCTCGGCCTTCAATTCGCTGACCCTGTCGCCGGCACTCAGCGCCATCCTGCTGCGCTCGCACGACGCCCCCAAGGACAGGGTCACGCGGGTGATGGACCGCTTCCTCGGCGGCTTCTTCCAATGGTTCAACGGCTGGTTCGGTCGCCGCAGCGAGAGCTACGGCCACGGCGTCAGCCGCATCGTGCAGCGCAAGTCGGCCGCCATGCTGGTCTACGTGCTGTTGCTCGGGTTCACTGCCTTCATCTTCACGCGTGTGCCCGGCGGCTTCGTGCCCTCGCCCGACAAGCAGTATCTGATCGGCATCGCGCAGCTTCCGGCCGGCGCCACGCTGGACCGCACCGAAACCGTGGTGCGCAAGATGAGCGAGATCGCACTCACGGTGCCAGGCATCGTCAACTCGGTGGCGTTCCCTGGCTTGTCGATCGCCGGCTTCTCGCCCTCGCCCAACGAAGGCATCGTCTTCTTCGGCCTCGAACCCTTCGAAGAGCGCACCTCGCCCGAGAAGAGCAAGAACGCGATCCTGGGCAAGGTCAACGGCGCCATCCAACAGATCCAGGGCGCGCGTATGTTCGTGGTGCCACCGCCCGGCGTCAGCGGCCTGGGCAATGCCGGCGGCTTCAAGCTGCAGGTGCAAGACCGCGGCGGCCTGGGCGAGCAGGCGCTATACGGCTCGGTCTGGGGCACGCTTGGGCCCATCTACGGCAATCCGGGGTCGGCCATCAGCACGCCCTTCTCGACCTACGACATCAATGTGCCGCAGCTATTCGCCAACGTCGACCGCACCAAGGCCAAGCAAATGGGCGTGCGCTTGGGCGACATCTACGACACCATGCAGGTCAACCTCGGCTCGCTCTACGTCAATGACTTCAGCAAGTTCGGCAAGACCTACCAGGTGATCGTGCAGGCCGACGCGCCGTTTCGCAACGACGCCCAGGCGATCACCAACCTGAAGACGCGCAATGGCGCCGGCGAGATGGTCCCCCTGGGCGCGCTGATGACGGTCGAGCCCACCTTCGGGCCGACGCGGGTGACCCGCTACAACGGCTACCCCTCGGCCGACATCAACGGTTCGCCCAAGTTCGGCTTCTCGTCGAGCCAGGCCGAGGCCGAGATCGAGACCTTGCTCAAGGCCCTGCCACGCGGCATCTCCTACGAGTGGACCGAGCTCTCGTACCAGGACCGTCTCACGCGCAACATCACCCTGCCCGGCACCCAGACCCAAGTGCCGATCCTGGCCGCGGTGCTGGCACTGTCGGTGCTGCTGGTGATCCTGGTGCTTGCAGCGCAGTACGAAAGCTGGAGCCTGCCGATGGTGATCGTGATGATCGTGCCGATGGGCATCATGTCGGCTCTGACCGGGGTCTGGCTTTCGCGCCTGCCGCCCTTCATGCAGCCGGGTGACCTCAATATCTTCACCCAGGTGGCGCTGGTGGTGCTGGTCGGGCTGGCCTGCAAGAACGCGATCCTGATCGTCGAGTTCGCCAAGGAGCTCGAGGAGCGCGGCGAGGCCTTGATGGACGCGATCCTGCATGCCTGCCGCATGCGCCTGCGGCCGATCCTCATGACGTCGATCGCCTTCTGCGCCGGTGTGGTGCCGCTGATCCTGGGCAGCGGCGCGGGCAGTGAAATGCGCCGCGCCATGGGCATCGCGGTGTTCTCAGGCATGGTCGGCGTGACCCTCTTCGGCATCTTCCTCACCCCCGTGTTCTACGCCTTGCTGCGCAGCCGCCGAGCGAAACGTCAGGCGCAAGGAGCCTCCCATGTTTGAACGCCACGCGCGACCGGCACTGGTCACTGCCTTGGCGCTGGCCGGTCTGGCCGGTTGCGCCGCCGTCGGCCCGAACTACCAGCGCCCCACGGCGGCACTCGACACCACATTCGTCAACGCTGGCAGCGCTGCCGCCAACGCCCAGGCCAGCGCCGACATCGCGTCCTTCTGGCGCGGCTTCAAGGACGCCACGCTGAACCAGCTGATCGAGCGTGCCCTGGCCAGTAATGGCGACCTGCGCGTGGCCCGGGCGCGGCTGCAGGAAGCGCGGGCCAACCTGGGCGAGGCCGACGCCCTGGCCCTGCCTGGCGCCGGCTTCAGTGGCGACGTGAAACGCGAGGTCCAGCCCCTGACCCAGCGGCCCGACAGCAGCCGCGGCGAGCGCACGCGCAACAGCGTCGACGCCAGCTTCATCGCGCTGTGGGAGCTTGACCTGTTCGGCCGCCTGCGCCGCGGCAGCGAAGCGGCCGGCGCGCTGGTACAAGCCGGCGAGGCCGACCTCGGCGCGGCCCACACCTCGGTGGCCGCCGAGGTGGCGCGCAACTACCTCGAGTTGCGTGGCCTGCAGCAGAGACTGCAGGTGACCGAGGCCGCCCTCGCCAACCAGCGTGAAGCACTGCGCATCACGCAGGCACGCCTGGACGCCGGTCGCGGCACCCAGCTCGACCTCGCGCGCGCCAGCACCCTGGTGGCCAACACCGAAGCGGCCCTGCCGCAGCTGCAAGGCGCGATCGAACGCAACGCGTTTCGTCTGGCCACACTCACGGCACAAACGCCGCGCGCGGTACTGAGCGCGCTGGGCCCGGCCGCGCCGCTGCCCGAGCTGCCAGCCACCGACTTGTCGCAACTGCCACTGGGCACCCCGCAGCAGTGGCTGCTGCGCCGGCCCGACATCAGCGCCGCCGAACGCCAGTTGGCAGCAGCCACGGCGCGCATCGGCGTGGCCAAGGCCGAGCTGTTCCCGCGCATCTCGCTGTCGGGCTTGCTGGGCCTGAATGCAGCCACCTTGAGCGCCCTGGGCACCAGCGATGCCTTGCGCTATTCGCTCGGCGCCGGCTTGAGCTGGACGCCGCTGGACTCGGGCCAGATCCGCGCGCGCATCGGCGCCAGCGAGGCCCGTGCGCAGGCCAGTCTGGCCAGCTATGAACAGGCCGTGGCGGCTGCGCTCGAGGAGACAGAAGGCGCCTTCAGCGGCTACAGCCGCAGCGTCCAGCGCGCCACGCCGCTGGCGCGAGCGGCGCGCAGTGCCGAAGAGGCCGCGCAACTCGCGCGCCTGCGCTTCGAGGCCGGTGTGACCGACTTCAGCGTCGTCCTCGACGCCGAGCGCGAGGCCTTGTCGAGCCGCGACCAGTCGGTGCAGGCCCAAGTGGTCACCGCCACCGCGTTGGTGGCGGTCTACCGTGCCCTGGGCGGTGGCTGGAGCACTCCAACGTCGGCGTCGGCATCGGCACCAGCCCCGGCGGTCGCCAGCACGCGCTGAGCACGCGCTGCGCCAGGGCGTGTTCAGCCCATCAGCTGTCGCCAGGCCTGCAGCGCCGTCGGCGAATCGAGCACCAGCACGAAGACGATGCCGGCCAGCGCACCGCCGAGGTGGGCGTCGTGGTTGATGCGCCCGCTCGCCCGGCGCGACGCCCAGACGGTGTAGCCTAGATAAGCTACGGCGAACAGCGGCGCCGGAATCGGCACCGGCACCGGGAAGATGAAGATCGACTGCGACGGCGTGTAGACGATGGCCGCGAACAGAACCGCCAGGATCGCGCCCGACGCGCCCAGGGTCTGGTAGCCCGGCTCGCGCCGGTGCATCAGCCAGGTGCCGGCGCTGCTGACCAGCAAGCCGAAGGTGTAGAGCGCCGCGAAGCGCGCCGAGCCGATCTGGCGCTCGAGCGGAAACGCGAAGGCCCAGAAGGTGAAGGCGTTGAACGCCAGGTGCGGCAGGTCGGCGTGGAGGAAGGCGCTGGTGACCGGCGTGGCGAACTGCTGGCGGCGCAAGAACCAATAGGGGCGGAACAGGCCGCGGTCGATCAGCGCCGGCATCTTGTACAGCGCGAGCAGGCTGGCGGCCAGCAAGGTCACGAGGATCAAGCCTGACAAAGGCGCGCCACCGGTCAAGCCCAAGAGGAGATTCATGTGCCGGATTGTCGGCCCTGCGAGGCACGCCACCGGGCGGCACAATCAAGGTGAAACCCCAGCCACCGCCCCCCACTCAAAGCCGCCGCCATGCACGCCCAAGCCCTGTTCCACCTCGCCTTCCCGGTCGACGACATCGCCGCCGCACGCCACTTCTACGGCGGCCTGCTCGGCTGCGCCGAAGGCCGCAGCGCACCTGACTGGGTTGACTTCGATTTCTACGGCCACCAGATCGTGGCCCACCTCTCGCCCGAGGAATGCGGCCACCGCCACACCAGCGCCGTCGATGGCCAGAACGTGCCGGTGCGCCACTTCGGCGCCATCCTGCCGATGGCCGATTGGGAAGGGCTGGCCGCCAAGCTGCAGGCCGCCGGGACGCGCTTCGTGATCGAGCCGCAAGTGCGCTTCAAGGGCCAGGTGGGCGAGCAGGCCACGATGTTCTTTCTCGACCCGGCCGGCAACGCCCTCGAATTCAAGGCCTTCGGCGACCTCGGGCAACTGTTCGCCAAGTAGGCGCGCGCCAGCGACGCCGGCACACCCCACGAGCCGCTGCGGCGACAGCCCCGGTTCGCAGAGGGCCTCCGCGCAGCGGCGTTTGCGCTGCCCGGCGCACACCGCTTGCCAGCGATGGCCGGATTTCAGCAACCTTCCCGTTCTTACCGGTATGCGGCCATCGCGATCTGCGGCGGCGCGTCAACCTGCTCAGGGAGTTGCCATGATCTGTGCCCGTCGCCACCCGATCGCGTCATCGACGCGGCGCCATTGCAGGCACTGGCTGCTTGCCACCGCATCACTGATGGCAGGCAGCGCCGCCAGCGCGGCCGATGTCGAGGTCGGCTTGAGCGCCGGCATCGACACTGGCCGCGTCGACTGCGTGGCGTCGGCGCCGTGCGACCGGCGCAGCAACCACGTGAAGCTGAGTGCCGCCTACCGCCTGGGCGAAACCACCGACGTGCAGTTCACCGTCTTCAACGCCGGCAAGTTCGACGGCGGCGACACCACACCGCTGGGCACCGAGTTCGGTGGCACCTTCAAGGTCAGTGGCGTGGCGCTCAGCGCGGGCTACCGCTGGGACATCGCACCCCAGTGGCGCCTGCGCGCCCACGCCGGCCTGGCCAGCGTGCGCACGAGTTTTGACTACATCAACCCGGTGTGGGGCAGCGCCAGCCAATCGAATGTGCAGCCGTGGGTGGGCCTGGGCCTGGCCTACGCCGTCTCGCCCACCCTGCGCCTGGGGCTGGACGCTGACCTGACGCGTTTCAAGGTCCACACCACGCGCGGGCCCGTTCGCATGCTCGGCCTGGCCGCGCAGTTCTCCTTCTGAACCGGACCCCACACCATGAACGCCCTTCTCAGCCTTCAGCGTTTCGTGTCCCGCGGCCTGCAAGCGGCCGCCATGCCCTTGATCTGCCTGGCCCTGGCGGCCTGTGGTGGCAGCGCCAATGCACCACCGCCGCCCGAGACCGGCCCGCAGCCGATACCGCCCACCATCACCCAGCAGCCCGCGAACCTCAGCGTGACCGCAGGCCAGGGCGCAAGTTTCACGGTGGCTGCCACCGGCACAGCGCCGTTGAGCTACCAGTGGCAGCGCGGCAGCGTTGACATTCCCGGCGCCAACGGCACCACGTACACGCTGACCGCGCCGGTGGTCGGCGACAGCGGCGCCACCTTCCGTGCCGTGGTGAGCAACATCGCGGGCAATGTGAGCAGCAACACCGCGACATTGACGGTCACCGTCGCCGCGCCGGTTCTGACGATCACACCACAACCTGCAAATGTGACCGTCACGACCGGCACGCAGGCGGCATTCACGGTCGGCGGCACGTGCAGCAGTGGCACGTTGACGATCCAATGGCAGCGGCTCGGCGCTGGCGTGTTCACTGACATCGCCGGCGCGACCGCGGCAACCTATAACCTCACCGCAATCACGTCCGACACCGGCGCGCAGTTCCGCGCCAACCTCTCGTGCGGCGGGCAGAGCGCGGCTGCAAGCTCGGTGGCCGTGTTGACCGTCACGGCGCCGGCTGCGACAACACTCGGGGCCGTCACGATCACGGGTCGGCGTGCATCGGCGCCGATCGGTTTCCCGCGTGCGATCGACCGGGCGGCGGACGGCAGCTACCTGTTCTACGGCGGCTCCTACATCTGGCGCCTTGCAGCCGACCTCTCATCGATTGCCAACGTCGCAGGCAACGGCAGCTTTGGCAACATTGATGGCGTCGGCCCTTCTGCGTCGTTCAGCGATGTGCGCGGCATGACTCACGATGCTGCGGGCAACCTTTGGATCACCGACAACAGCCGGATTCGCCGCGTCGCACCCGATGGAACGGTTGCCACCATCGCTGGGCCGGCATCGTTCTCTGGCCTGGGCGGAATTGCGATCGGACCGGACGGCGATCTGTACGTCTCCGACCAAAACAACAGCCGGGTGATCCGCGTCACCACAGCCGGTGTGGTGACCACCTACGCCTCCGGTTTGGTCACACCCTTCGGCATCGCAGTGGCTGCCAACAATGATGTCTACGTGGCTGAAGCGCAGGGCAACCGCGTCAGCCGCATCGTGCGCAACGGTAACGTCGCCGGAGCGACGCAACTCGTCGCAGGCAACGGCACCTCAAACCTCTCCGTCCCGCCGCTTGATGGCCCTGGTGCCGCAGCCGATCTGCCGGGGCCGACAGCAATGTTCCTGCGCGGAACGACCTTGTACGTGCGCGACCTCGCCGGCCTGATGCGAACGGTCGACATCACGACCGGCGTCGTCGGCACCCTGACGGGTTCACGCACGCTCGGGCCTGGTTTGGCCGACGGCCCGGCAGGGCAAGCGCAACTCGTGGCACCGGGGATTACTGGCATCGCCGATGCGCCCAGCGGTGGCCTGTTGATCGCCGATGCGGTTTCACTTCGGACGATCGACGCTGCCGGCAAGGTGAAGACGATCGCCAATGGCTTCGTTGCACAGACGACGTTGGTTCCATCGGCACCGACTTCGACGGGAGTGCTCGAGCAGCTGTCGTTTGAGTTCCGCTTTGCCGGCGTCACATCGATTGCAGTGGATGCGCAAGGCCGCATCGTCGTGTCGGAAGCCGGTACTTCCACCGTTCGTCGCATCGACACCGCCGGCAATGTCACGCTGCTTGGCGGCCTGGCTTACACGCCGTCCACGCCCACCACCGCCGCCATCGGTGTGTCGGTTGACGGTATGGGAAGCGCCGGGTTGATTGGTAACAGTGGCGCAGTCGCCATCGCGCCGAATGGCAATATCTATGTGCCGTCTTACGCTTGCGTCAAGCGCATTGACGCCACCGGAACGGTGGTAACTGTGGCGGGAAGCAACAATGTATTTGGCCAAGGAAGTGTTGACGGCCCGCCTGCGACCGCTCGCTTCAATGGCATTTTCGGCCTCGCAGTGGCACCAACAACCAGTGGGCTCTTCAACAGCGGCGATGTCCTGGTTAGCGACACGAACAATGCCATTCGTCGCATCGATGCGGCAACTGGCGCTGTTACGACTTTCAGTGGCGTGATGCTCCAGTCCGGCACGGCCGACGGCGCGGCCGGCACCGCGCGGTACTCCGCCCCTCGTGGCCTCGCATTCGCACCGGACGGCACGCTGTACGCAAACGACAACGGCAATTTGCGCCGCATCGCCGCCGACGGCAGCGTCGTCACGACCACGGTGACGGGTGTGGTTTCGTTCGTGATCGACACATCCGGCGTGGTGTACGTGCTGAAGGCGGATGGCCTCTATGGCTATGGGGTCGCCGCCGGCGGCGCAGGGACGCTGCTGATGCCGGTCGGCACCGGGGTGGTTTACGGCAGTACCGCACCGAGCCTGGGCACCGGCGACGGCGCCATGGCGATGCTGGGGCCCAAGCAGATCCTGATCGTGTCGGGCCGCAGTCTGAACGTTGTGACGCTGCCCTGACAGCCTGCAATGGCCAGTGATGGCCGCATGCGTGCGCCTGGCGTTCTTACCAAGGCGAGGCGCTCTCTGAACAGAGGTCGACTGGGTGCCCGCAAGAGCCACGGATCGACGGATGCGAGCGGCTATCCTCGCCGGGCATTGCTCGGTCTCTGAATTCGTCCCAAACGGCCACGCGGCATTGCGCGGGCCGCGCGGCCCACACTGAATTCGAAAAGAGGGAAGCCCATGGACGCAGCGCGCTGGCTGACGCTGGAGACCTTGTTCGCCGAGGCAGTGGAACTGCCGATCGCCAAGCGAGCGGCGTTCTGCGATCGCGCCTGTGCCGACGACCCGCCGCTGAGCGAGGAGTTGCGCTCGCTCCTCAGCGCCCACGAAACAGACGAGAGCCTGCTCGACCGGGCGCCGACGCTCCCCGCGGGTGACGCCGCCCTGCCCCCGGCGGCCCCCCCGGGCACCCGGGTCGGCGTCTGGCGCCTGGGCGCGCTGATCCGGCGTGGCGGCGCGGGGGAGGTTTACTCCGCCACGCGCGCCGATGGCGCCTTCGACCAGGCGGTGGCGCTCAAGCTGTTGTACCGCGAGGCCGCACCCGACATCGAACGCTTTCACGCCGAGCGGCAGATATTGGCCGGCCTCGACCACCCCGGCATCGCGCGCCTGCTCGATGGCGGGGTGGCCGACGACGGCCGGCTGTACGCCGTCGTCGAGTACGTCGAGGGCGAACCGATCACCGAGCACTGCACGCTGCGGCACGCCGATCTGGCCTACCGCCTGGCACTCGTCCAGCAGGTTTGCGATGTGGTGTCGTACGCCCACCGCAACCTGATCGTGCACCGCGACCTCAAGCCCGGCAACATCCTGGTAACGCCCGAGGGCCGCGTCAAGCTGCTCGACTTCGGCGTGGCCAAACGGCTGGATCGCGTTGGGCCGGCCGGCGCCGACCAGACCAGCGCGCCCTACACCTCCGACTATGCCGCGCCCGAGCAACTCACCGGCCAGGCCATCACCACCGCCACCGACGTGTATGCCCTGGGCGTACTGCTGTTCGAGCTGTTGACGGGGCAGCGGCCCTGGCGCAGCGACGGACTGCCGATTGCGCGCGTGGTGCAGCTCATCGTGCACGACGAAGCGCCTACGATGAGCCACGCCATGGCCGACGCCCAAGCGGTGTCGCCGCCGGTGCCCGCGCGCAGTCTGACAGGTGATCTGGACGCCATCGTCGCAACCTGTCTGCGCAAGGCGGCGGGTGATCGTTACCCGACGGTGAATGCGCTCAAGGCGGACATCGAGCGCCACTTGCACAGCGAGCCGGTGACGGTGCGTGGGCGGGCGCGCTGGTATGTGCTGGGGCGCGCGCTCAAGCGAAACCGATGGGGGGTTGCCGCGGGTGGCCTGGTGTTCGCAACACTGGCCGTGGGGCTGGCCGGCACCGCCTGGCAGGCCCGCCGCGCCGAGCTTGAGCGCGATGCGGCGCGGCGCGCCACCACGCGTGAAGAGGCGGTGCGCTACCAACTGACGACTCTGTTCCGCAGCTCGATTGCGCAACAGGGCGGCGCTGGCGTCACCGCCAAAGCCATGCTCGACCGCAGCGCGCAGCGCGTGTTGAAGGAATACCGCGACGACCCGCAACTGGCCGGCAAGGTGGTGGTGACCCTGGCCGATCTGTACGGTGCGCTCAACGACATCGAGGGCCAGGTGCCCTTGCTTGAAGGTTTCCTGGCCGCGGCTGGGCCTGACGCCGACCGCGAGTCGGTCGCCCTGGTGCAACAGAAGCTGGCCCAACTCGAGCTGTTTCGAGGGCATCTGTCTGTCGCAGCTGAACTGCTGCCCAAAGCCGAAGCACTGTGGGCGAGCGCACCAGAGAAGTACCGCGAACAGCACCTCGAGGCGCTGTTCATCCGCGGCGCACTGCAGCGCAACCAGGGCGATTTCGACGCCGCCATTCGCACCTACCAGACGGCCATTGCAGAGCGAACCGCCTTCTCCGGCGCCGTGCACCGCGAAACTGCCAATCTGCACAACTCGTTGGCCATTGCCCTGACCGGCGCGAATCGCCTGCCGGAGGCGCTCGACGCCTTGCGCGCCAACCTTGCGATCCATGAAAAGCTGGGGCAGACCGACAGCCTCGACGCGCTGGTGGTGCTGGGCAACACCGGCACGATGGCGTTTCGTATTGGCCACCTGACCGAGGCCGAGGGCCTGCTGAAGACGGCGTTCGACAAGCAACGCGCGCTGGCCGGTGACTCGGCGTCGGTCGCGGCAGCCATGGGCCTGTATGGCGCCACGCTCACTGCGCTGGGCCGCCTGCCAGAGGCCCTGGCCGCGCTGCCAACGGCGGTCGACATGGCAGCCCGATTTGTCGGCGCGGGCAGCCCACTGGCGATTCAGAACCGGCTGTTCTGGACCGACGCGCTGACCCAGTCGAAGAGTTTTTCCAAGGCCCGCGAACTCGCGGAACAGAACCTGGCCCTGGCCAACGAGCGCTTTGGTCCTACAGGGGTGTTGACGCTGCGCACCAAGCTCAGCCTGGCACGGCTCGAGCTTGAGAGCGGCCAAGCCCAGCCGGCGCAGGAGCAGTTCGAAGCCCTCGTCGAGCCTTTGCGCAAGGCCGGCAAGCCGGGGCAGCCCTTGGTGGCGCTTGCCCTGGTCGGCACCGGCGAGGCCCTGCTGGCGCAAGGCAAGGCCGCACAAGCGGTCGCGCCGCTGCAAGAAGCGGTCGCACTGCGGCTCCAGCTGCTCTCACCACAGAACTGGGAGCTGGCGCTGGCGCGGGCACGGCTTGGCGAGGCGCTCAAGCGCAGCCAGGGCAACGGGGCCGCCGAACTGCTGACCCAGGCCAGCAGTGATCTGGCCGCGCAGTTGGGCAAGGACCACCCCCAGGCGCAGCGCGC
>JANNFB010000005.1:0-19086 GCA_031379365.1 Burkholderiales bacterium | reverse complement strand
ACAGCGCCCGCAACTTCCACACCCGAGAAGCCCCCGCCGATGACGACGAAGTGGCCCAGTGAGCGCCGTTGCGCCTCGTCCTTGATCAGCTCGATGTGGGCCAGCCGCTGCAACAAGCGGTTGCGAATGTGCATCGCGTCGCCGACCAGCTTGAGCGGCAGCGCGTGCTCGGCCAGGCCTGGGATGATCGTCAGGTTGGCGCGTTGGCCGAAGGCCAGCACCAGGTGGTCGAAGGCGATCTCGAGCGGTCCCGCCAGCGTCGAGCAGACCAGAACCTGCCCCGCTCCGTCTACCCGCTGGAGACGGCCCATGATGAACCGGGTTCTGGGCACCATCTCGCGGATCGGCGCGATCACGTGCTCAGGAAACACCGCCGCTCCGACCACTTCGGCCAGCATCGGGTTGAAAGTGGTGTAGCTCTCCTCGCTCAGCAGCACAACCTGCCAACCCGCAGGCACGCCGCCTTCCAGGGCTCGCGCCAACGTCGTGCCGGCAAAGCCGCCGCCGGCGATCACGATGGTCTTGAGGATGGGTGGGTGGGTATTCATGGCTTGCTCAACAACGAAGGTGAGCGTAAGCAGCATTGGCCGTTTCTGAAAATCACAAGAATTCATCGGCCGATCGGTGCCGGTTATGGCGTCGGCTTTCGATCCTTGTAATGTTTGGCCGCTGTCCACGACACAGCGACCTATGGAGCTCTACCAGATCCGCTATTTCCTGGCCGTCGCCGACACGCTTAACTTCACGCGGGCGTCAGAGCGTTCCTTTGTCTCACAGCCGGCCCTGACCAAGGCCATCCAGCGCCTTGAAGAGGCGATCGGCGGGCGTTTGTTCGACCGCACAAAAAATTCGGTCCAGCTCACCGATCTCGGGCGGGGCATGCTGCCGAACTTCCGCCAGATTTACGAGACTGCCAACCACGCGCGCAGCGAAGCGCGACGCCTGACGCGGGCGAAAACCGAAGTGGTGCGCGTCGGCGTGATGTGCACCATCGACTTCCACCAGGTTCTGCCGGGATTTGTCGAAAGCCAGGAGGGCCGCACCGAGGTCGAGCTGAGTTTTCGAGAAGGCAATCTCGAAGCGTTGACGGGCGCACTCGATGAGGGCGACGTGGACGTGGGCATCATGTGCTCACCCTACGAAATGCCCAAACGTTTTGCGACCACGCCGCTTTTCAGCGAGGAGTACGTGCTGGCGATCGGCGACGATCACCGCTTCCGTGGACGCACGAGCGTCGAAATGATGGAACTGCACCGCGAGCGCTATTGCGAACGTGTGATGTGCGAGTTCTCTAGTTACATCGAACGCCTGCTGCGCGAGCGCAGCGTTATGCTGGAAGTAGTCCAGCAATCGTCACGGGAAGACTGGATACAGGCATTGGTGCGAGCGAACTTCGGCGTCGCCTTTATGCCCATCTCGCTCGCCCGGGCGGCCCACTTGGCGTACGTGACCATGACAGATATACCCATCGTCCGCCAAGTAAGCGTCCTGACCCAGGCCGAACGGCCGAACAACGCTGCGCAGCAGGCGGTTGTCAACTCGCTGGTGGCCTATGGCTGGGGGCAAAGACCGGTCGAGCCAGCGTGAGGCCGGTGCTTCAAGCGAGGGCACGGGATCACTATCGGAGCTGTTGAATCGCAGGCTGCGCAAGCCCCGTGATCGAAGCTGCCGACGGGCGCCTCGTAGCTGCCAATCTCGACGCCCGAGTGTCGCTGAAGCGCCGCGAGCCGCCTGTCGTTCTTATGCGATTGAACGCGATTCGGGATCAGTCGGCTGAGCTGTCCGTGCGGTTGTCGAAGCACTGCAGAAAGCCGTCCCAGCGTTCATCGTGCAGTTCGTGCTCGACGAAACGCCCAGCGCTGTAGTCGGCAATCGTGCGGCGCCAAAACGCCTGTGCCGCAAAGTTGAGTGGCACCTGGCCGACCTCCCACTTGCCGCGATGCTGGTCGAAGATGTGGCGCGCGCCCAGGGTGCCAACGCCCAGGCGGCGGTAGCGCTTCATGACGAAGAACTGGCCCATCCAGAACTCGTTCTCCGGCAGGCTCACATCCGGATCCACCAGGCCGAAGCCGGCATAGTCGCCATCGACCAAGAAGAGATAGGCACGCAGGCGCGGGTTGCGCAGGTAGCGGTCCACAGCGAAGCCGTACTCGCCGTGCGCATTCAGGGTTTGTGGCCAGACTTCGGAGAGGTCGTACTGGTAAAGCTCGAGCAGGCGCGACAAGACAGGCTTGTCTTGCCACTGGGCAATGCGAAACGCAATGTCAGGGCGGTCTGGCAGCACCATGTGGCGGGTTCACGAAAACTGTGCAGTCACGAACCGGAGCCGCGCCTGGCCTCCAGCCCGCGCGACCCGCGATGGCGATGCCGCACCCCAGCCCGTGAGCGTTGAGCGGCGCGCAGGCGTCCGCTCGAACGCGAGCAACAAAACCGGCGGCAAAGCCGTCCGGTCTTTGTCAGAAATGGATGCCGCGCATCATCTGCGCCATCGCCACCGCCTCCGGTGACAGGGTCGGCTTGGCCAGCTTCTCGCCCTTGGCCGCGGCGCTGTCGGGGAACATGCGGAAGGTGGTGTTCATGACGATCTGCGTGATGCGAGGCGCTGCGGCATGCAGGATCTCGCCGAAGATGCCCAGCCGCGTGGCCACCCTAACCGGCTTGTCGATGCAGGCCTGCACGATCATGTCGGCAGCTTCTTCCGGCTTGAGCAGCGGCATGTTGTCGTAGATCTTGGTCGGCGCCGTCATCGGCGTGCGCACCAGCGGCATGTTGACTGTGGTGAAGGTGACGCCCTGGTCGGCGAACTCGCTCGACGCGCAACGGGTCCAGGCATCCAGCGCCGCCTTGCTGGCCACATAGGCCGAGAAGCGCGGCGCATTCACCAGCACGCTGATCGAGCTGATGTTGACGACGTGGCCCTTCTTCTTGGCCACCATGCCCGGCAGCAGGCCCATCGTCACGCGCAGGCTGCCGAAGTAGTTGAGCTGCATGGTGCGCTCGAAGTCATGGAATCGCTCGTAGCTGGCCTCGATGGCGCGGCGAATCGAGCGCCCGGCGTTGTTGATCAGGAAGTCGACACCGCCGTGCTCGGCATTCAGCTTGGCCACGAACTCGGCACAACTCGCTTCGTCGGCGATGTCCACCGAGTAGGTGAAGACCTTGGCATCCTTGCCGGCGTAGGCCTTGATCTCCTTGGCCGCGTCGCCCAGCTTGTCTTCGCCGCGCGCACAGATGACGGTGATGGCGCCGGCTTCGGCGAAGCGGCAGGCGGCCGACAGCCCGATGCCCGACGAGCCGCCGGTGATCAAGACCACCTTGCCGCCAACCGTGCCCTTCAGGCTGCGGTCGATGAACAGCGCCGGGTCGAGGTGACGCTCCCAGTAGTCCCACAGGCGCCAGGCGTAGTCGTTCAGGTTCGGGCACTCGATGCCGCTGCCCTTCAAGGCCGCGTCGGTCTCGCGACGGTCAAAGCGTGTCGGGTAGTTGACGAAGGTGAGCATGTCCTCGGGGATGCCCAGGTCCTTGATCACCGCATTGCGGATGCGCCGCACCGGCGCCATCGCCATCAAGCCCTTCTTCACGCTCTTGGGGATGAAGCCGAACAGGGCTGCATTGACGAAGAGGTTCATCTTCGGCGCGTGCGCAGCTTTGGAGAAGATGTCGAGCACGTCGCCGATGCGGTAGCCCGTCGGGTCCACCAGGTGGTAGCACCTGCCGCTGGCGTGGAAGTGGTGGCTGATGTGATCCAGCGCAGCCACGACGAAGTCCACCGGCACGATGTTCACGCGCCCGCCTTCGATGCCGATGCTGGGCATCCAGGGCGGCTGGATCTGGCGCATGCGCTGGATCACCTTGAAGAAGTAATAGGGCCCGTCGATCTTGTCCATCTCGCCGGTCTTGGAGTCGCCCACCACCATGGCGGGGCGATACACCGTCCAGGGCACCTTGCACTCCTTCCTGACCAGCTTCTCGCTCTCGTGCTTGGTCATGAAGTAGGGGTGATCCAGGCCCTCGGCCTCTTCGAACATGTCTTCGCGGAAGACGCCCTCGTACAGGCCTGCCGCCGCGATCGAGGAGACATGGTGGAAGTGCTTGGCGTCGATGGCCTTGGCGAATTCGACGGCGCTGCGCGTGCCGTCGATGTTGACCTTGATCTGGCTCTCTTCATCGGCCGAGAGGTCGTACACCGCGGCGAGGTGATAGAGGTGGTCGATCTGGCCCTTCAAGGCCTTGACCTCTTCGGCGCCGACGCCGAGCTTCTTGCTGGTGAGGTCGCCATAAACCGGCACGGCGCGGGTCTTGCCGACGCCCCAGTACTCGAGCAGCGAGGCGACCTTGTTCTCGCTCTCCGGCCGCAGCAGGAAGTAGACGACCGCGCCCTTGCGCGCGAGCAGGGTCTTGACCAAGCGTTTGCCGATGAAGCCGGTGGCGCCGGTGACGAAATACTGCATGCGGTTCTCCTTGGGTGCGGGATCGACAGTGAAGCAGCGTCCGCGCTCGGCGCGAACAAAGGATCATTTTTCTCCCAAAGTCGCGCTGCGACGCTGCGCGCTTACCCTGGGTGTTGCAGCCTTCGGCGCGGCGTCGGCATAGAGCCCTCTCACTAGAGAAAGCCGCCTGCGGTGCACGGCGCCCCTCCTATAGTCGGTTTTCCAGCGCCGCAGTCTCGCGCGCCACCCCGGCACCCCCGCGACAACAAAGGACACCCCATGGTCAAGAAGCTTCAGAAGATGGCTGCCAAGAACACCGCAGCCGCAGGCAACCTGCTCGACGGCCAGTTGGCGCAGTCGGTCAAGGACTCGGCCCAGCAGATCTGGCTGGCCGGCATGGGGGCATTCAGCAAGGCCCAGGCCGAGGGCGGCAAGGTTTTCGAGGCCTTGATCAAGGAAGGCACCCACCTACAGAAGAAGACCCAGGGCCTGGCTGAAGAGCGCATCAGTGCCGTCACCGGCAAGATGACGGCCATGGCCGACGGCATGAGCAACAAGGCCGGCGCACAGTGGGACAAGCTGGAGTCGATCTTCGAAGAGCGCGTGGCCAAGGCCTTGAACAAGATGGGCGTGCCTTCACGCAAGGACATCGACGCGCTGATCAAGCGCATCGACGGCCTGTCGGCACAAGTGGGTGCCAAGGCGGCAGCCAAGCCCGCGGCAGCGCGCAAGACCGCAGCCAAGCCGGTCGCCAAGGCGCCAGCCAAACGCGCAGCCCGCAAGGCGGCGTGAGTTCGGCACGCCGCCACGGCGGCGTTCAGGCGCCGCGCAACGGCCAAACGCAGGCTGCGCCGAACGGGAAACCTCGAATCGGACTGGCGCTCGCCGGCGGCGGCCCGCTGGGAGCCATCTACGAGATCGGCGCGCTGTGCGCGCTCGATGAAGCGCTCGACGGCCTGGCGCTGACGCAGCTCGACGGTTATGTCGGTGTGTCGGCGGGCGGCTTCATCGCCGCCGGGCTGGCCAACGGCATGACGCCGCGCGAGCTGTGCGCAGCCTTCATCGAAAGTGACAGCAGCGACGGCGGCGACCTCTTTCGCCCCGCCCTGCTGATGCGACCGGCCTGGGGCGAGTACCTGCACCGGATGGCTGCGCTGCCGGGCTTGGCCACCCAGGCGCTGTTTCACTACGCGTTCAAGGGCCGCTCACTGCTCGAGGCCTTCGAACGGCTGGGCCGCGCCCTTCCGACCGGCCTGCTCAGCGGCGCACCCATGGAGCGCCACCTGGCCCGGCTGTTCGCGGCGCCGGGCCGAACCAACGATTTTCGTCAGCTCCAGCGCCGCCTGGTGCTGGTGGCCACGGATCTGGACAGTGGCGAGGCCGTGCCCTTCGGCCAGCCGGGCCTGGACGATGTGCCCATCTCGCTGGCGGTACAAGCCAGCGCGGCCTTGCCCGGGCTGTACGCGCCGGTGGAGGTGAAGGGTCGCACCTGCGTCGACGGCGCCTTGAAGAAGACCCTGCACGCCACGGTGCTGCTCGAGCGTGGCCTGGATCTGCTGATCTGCCTGAACCCGCTGGTGCCCTTCGATGCCACCCACTCCAAGCGGCACAAGGTGTTGGGCAGCGGCGAGGCGCGCATCCCGCGCCTGGTCGATGGCGGCCTGCCGGTGGTGCTGTCGCAGACTTTCCGTTCGCTGATCCACTCGCGTCTGGAGCTCGGCATGAAAGGTTACACGCTCGGCTACCCAGCCACCGACATCGTGCTGTTCGAGCCCGACCACCGCGATCCGACGATGTTCCTGGCGAATACCTTCAGCGTCTCGCAACGCCGCCTGCTGGCCGAGCATGCCTACCAGCGCACCCGCGAGTTGCTGCGGTCCCGGCGCTCGCTTCTGAGCGCCCAGTTGGCGCCGCACGGCGTGACGATCGCCTCGGCCGTCCTCGACGACCCCACCCGGCGCCTGCTCGGCCCCCAACGACGCCTCTCTGGCACCCGCTCGGCGCGGGCCCTGAAGCGGCTCGACGAGGTGCTCGACGATCTCGAGTTGACGCTCACGGCCTAGGCAGCGGGTCGGTGCCCTGCGGCGTGTAATGAGCCCGCACGCAGGCCGACTACTCAAGGCGCGATGGACACCCCAGCGCCGCAGGCCACCCGCCCGCGCCAACCGAACCTGATCTCAACTGGAGTTACCTATGTTTGCAAAGACCCTCAGCCGCGGTTTGATCATTGCCGCCGCCTTCGTTGCCATGAACAGCATGGCCGACACCTTTCCGGCCGCGAAGATCTCCGAAATGATGGCTTTCAAGACCATGGACAAGAACAAGGACGGCATGGTCTCCAAGGCCGAGTTCCTCGAAATGGCCGGCAAGACCTACGACATGTACGCCAAGGAGATGGGCGCGAAGGGCGGCAAGATCGACGCGGCTCAGCTCGAGAAGCTGCGCACCATGATGTTCATGCAGTGATGGCGGCATGGGCGGGTGAGTTCTCGCAGCGGTCGGCGCCGCAGCACTGTGGCCAAAGATCGCTGTAAGGATGCAGCCCCCCATCCGACTACAGCCAGCGCATCGAATCACCGGCGCGCCGCCAGCTTGAGCCTGGCGTGGATCGATTCACCTTGACTGGAGATAGACATGATCGTCAAAACCCTCGGCCGCGGCTTGATCGTGGCGGCCGCCTTCTTCGCCGTGAACGCCATGGCCGACACCCTGCCAGGGACGAAGATTGCCGAGATGATGACCGTGAAGATGGTCGACACGAACAAGGACGGCATGGTGTCCAAGGCAGAGTTCCTCGCGATGGCCGGCAAAGCCTTCGACATGAAGGCCACGGAAATGAAGGCCAAGGACAGCAAATTGAAGGCCGACGAGTACTTCGACCTGTTGCGCAACATCATGGGGCAGTGAGCGGCGCGTGTCAGCGCAGGGGCAGGGCGCCGCGCTGCATCGGGTCGACGCACTGCCAGAAATGCAAGCAACCGGGTGTAATGCTGTTGCCCACGGACCGACTACACTAAGGTAGGCGTCGCTCGGCTTGAGCCTAGCCTGCATCGATCCACCTCAATTTTGGAGATAAACATGAACGTCAAGACTCTCGGCCGTGGCCTGATCGTGATTGCCGCCCTGGTGAGCACGAACAGCTTCGCCGCCGCCCACGCCGCTGGCGAAATGAAGGCCGGCGACATGATGAAGATGCCGATGATGGACACCAACAAGGACGGCATGGTGTCGAAGGAAGAGTTCCTTGCCGCCATGGGCAAGATTTTCGACATGAAGGCCAAGGAAATGGGCGCCAAGGACGGCAAGATCGACGCTGGCCAGCTTGAGAAGCTGCGCAGCTCGATGTTCATGCAGTAAGCCAGAAGTGCGGCGCGCCGGGCAGCGATCCAGCCTGCCGCACTGTCAGCCCAGGTAGCGGGCCTCGAGGTGGGCCTTGAAGAAGGCCGGGTTCAGCACTTCACCGCTGGCGCGCTTCGCCAACTCGTCAGTCGACCAGCGCGAGGCCTGCGACCAGATGTTGGCGCGCAACCAGTCGAACACCGGCGCCCAGTCGCCGCGCACGATGCGCACGTCCAAATCTGGCAGCTCCCGGCGCATCGCGGCGAACCACTGCGCCGCATACATCGCGCCCAGCGAATAGCAGGGGAAGTAGCCGAACAGAGCTTCTGGCCAATGCACGTCCTGCAACGGCCCGTCCTTGAAGTTGCCGCGGGTGTCCAGACCGAGCAGCTCGGTCATCTTGGCGTCCCACAGCGCCGGCACATCGTCGGCCTCGACCGCGCCCTCGATCAAGGCCTGCTCGATCTCGTAACGCAGGATCACGTGCGCCGGGTACGTGACCTCGTCGGCATCGACCCGGATCAGGCCGCGCTTCACGCGCGTCAACACGCGGTGCAGGTTGCCCGGCTCGAAGGCCGCCTGCGGGCCGAAGGTGTCAGCCAGCATCGGCGACAGCACCTGCGCGAACCCGGGGTGGCCGCCCAGTTGCATCTCGAAGGCCAGCGACTGGCTCTCGTGGATGGCCATCGAGCGCGCTTCGCTGACCGGCTGGCCGAGCCAGTCGCGCGGCCGGTTCTGCTCATAGCGGCCGTGGCCGGTCTCGTGCACCGTGCCCATCAGCGCGGGCAGGAACTGGTCCTCGCGGTAGCGCGTGGTCATGCGCACGTCTTCCGGCACGCCGCCGGAGAAGGGATGGGTGCTGGCGTCGAGCCGCCCGGCTTCGAAGTCGAAGCCGAGTCGGCGCACCATCTGCTGGCAAAGCTGGCGCTGGGCTTCGAGGGCAAACGGCCCCTGCGCCTCGATCACCGGCTCGCTGGCCTGCCTGGCGATCACTTGCTGGATCAACCCGGGCAGCCACTGCCGCACGGCACCGAAGACGCGATCCACCACGTCACTCGTCATTCCAGGCTCATAGCGGTCCATCAGCGCGTCATAGCGCGTCATGCCAGACTGCTGCGACAGCCGCTCGGCCTCTTCCCGAGCGATCGCCAACACCGGTTGCCAGTGCACAAGAAAACCGGCCCAGTCGTTGGCCGGACGCAGCAAGCGCCAGGCATGCTCGCAGCGAGACGTGGCCAGCTGGCGGCGCTGCACCAGCTCGGTCGGCAAGGCATTGGCGTTGCGCCAATCGCGCTGGATCTCGCGCAGGTTGGCGCGCTGGTGGTCCGACAGCGACTCCTGCTCCGCGCGCGCCAGGCGATCGGCCAGCGTGGTGTCGGTGCGCATGCGGTGCATCAGCGCCGCCAACTCGGCCAGCGCACCGGCGCGCGCTTCGTTGCCCTTGGGCGGCATGTTGGCCGCCTGATCCCAGCCCACGATGGCGGCCAGGTGCTGGAAGTGGTGCAGACGGGTGTAGTGGCTGGCCAGATCGTCGTAGCTGGGCGTCTTCATCGCGGTCTCCTCGTGAGAGGCGCGAATTCTCTCAGGGCAGCGCGAACGTCCCTGGGAAGACCCACAGCAAGGCCGCCGTCATCGTCACATAACGCGCGAACTTGCCGACGGCCATGTAGGCCACGCATTGCCAGAACGGCAGCTTGAGCCACCCGGCCACGGCGCACAGCGGATCGCCGACCACCGGCAACCACGACAGCAGGCAGGCCTTGGCGCCGAAGCGCTGCAACCACTGCAGCGCCCGCAACTCCGTCGGGCTGCGCTTCTTCACGCGCACGTAAGCGCGCTCCGCGCCGTAACCCATCCACCAGCTGATGGCGCCGCCGATGGTGTTGCCCGCCGTGGCCACCAGCACGGCCGGCCAGAACAGTTCGGGGTTGAGCTTGACGAGACCAAACACCGCCGGCTCGCTGCCCATCGGCAACAGCGTGGCCGAAATCAAAGCGACGACGAAGACGGTCGACAAACCGAATTGGGGCAGCGCGAGTGCGGCGAGCAGTGGGGTGATCCAGGCATCCATGGGCCACCGATTATCGACAGACGCGACAGCACATGCCCCTGCACCAGACGGCTGGGCGCGCTGGCTATACTTGCGCCTCTTTTTTCAGCACCCCCCCAGCGATGACCACCCCACGACGCCCGCGGCGTCAGCCCGAAAGGGGTATGCCATCGACCCGGGGTTCTGCGATGGGAAGCGTGGCCGCATGAGGCTCGGCCCCTTCGAGCTGCCGAACCGGCTCTTCGTCGCCCCGATGGCCGGGGTGACGGACCGGCCCTTCCGTCAGTTGTGTCGACGCCTGGGTGCGGGCTACGCTGTCAGCGAGATGGTGACCAGCCAGCGCGCGTTGTGGTCCTCACTGAAAACCTCGCGGCGCGCCGACCATGCCGGCGAACCCGGGCCGATCGCGGTGCAGATCGCCGGCGTCGACCCGCTGGAGATGGCCGACGCGGCGCGCTACAACATCGACCGCGGCGCACAGATCATCGACATCAACATGGGCTGCCCGGCCAAGAAGGTCTGCAATGTGTGGGCCGGCTCGGCGCTGATGAGCAACGTGCCCCTGGCGGCGCGCATCATCGAGGCGGTGGTCGGCGCCAGCGCGCCGCGCGGCGTGCCGGTGACCTTGAAGATGCGCACCGGCCGCAATGCCAGCGAGAAGAACGCCGTGGCGATGGCGCGTCTGGCCGAGGCGGCCGGCGTGACCATGGTCACCGTGCACGGCCGCACGCGCGAGCAGGGCTTCAAGGGCCTGGCCGAGTACGACACGGTGGCCGCGGTGAAGGCCTCGCTGGCCATCGCGGTGGTGGCCAATGGCGACATCGATTCACCGGAAAAGGCGCGCGCGGTGCTCGCCTACACCGGGGCCAACGCGCTGATGGTCGGGCGCGCGGCGCAGGGGCGGCCGTGGATCTTTCGTGAGATCGCCCACTACCTGGCCACCGGCCGAACGCTGGCGCCACCCACGACGGCCGAAGCCGCGAAGTGGTTGACGGATCACCTGCACGACCACTACGGCCTGTACGGCGAGGCCAGCGGCGTGCGCAGCGCGCGCAAGCACATCGGCTGGGCCTTGCGCGAACTGCCGGGGGGCGAAGCCTTCCGCGCCGAGATGAACCGCATCGAGGATTGTCGAACCCAGGTCAGCGCCGTGACCGACTGGTTCGCGCGCCTGGCGGAACAGCATGAACAGCTGCCGCGCCTGGTTGCGCCGGCGGCGAATGACGACCTGATCGAACTGACGGCATGACCAAGAAGCATATCGACGCCTGCGTGCGCGAGAGTCTGGAGCAGTACTTCAAGGACCTGCGCGGCGCCGAGCCGCACTCGATGCACGAGATGGTTATCGCCACGGTCGAGAAGCCCTTGCTCGACGTGGTGATGAAGCACGCCGAGGGCAACCAGAGCAAGGCCGCCGAGTGGTTGGGCCTAAACCGCAACACGCTGCGGCGCAAGCTGCTCGACCACAAATTGTTGAAGTGAACAGGACACACGGATCGCGACGCGACCGTGTCCCGGGGGCCCCATGAATTCTTTGACCGCGTTGTTGTCGGTGTCGGACAAGACCGGCATCGTCGAGCTGGCCCGCGCCCTGCACGGCGCCGGCGTCAAGCTGCTGTCGACCGGCGGCACGGCCAAACTGCTGGCACAGAACGGCTTGCCGGTGACGGAGGTCAGCGAGGTCACCGGCTTCCCCGAGATGCTCGATGGCCGCGTCAAGACACTGCATCCACGCATCCATGGCGGCTTGCTGGCACGCCGTGATGTGCCTGCCCACATGGCCGCATTGAAGGAGCACGGCATCGCCACCATCGACCTGCTGGTGATCAATCTCTACCCCTTCGCCGAAGCCACCGCCAAGGCGGGTTGCACGCTCGACGATGCGATCGAGAACATCGACATCGGCGGGCCGGCGATGCTGCGCGCTGCGGCGAAGAACTGGCAGGACGTGGCCGTCGTGATCGACCCCGACGACTACCCGCGCGTGCTGGCCGAACTCAAGGCGGGCGGCGTGCAACGCGCCACCCAGTTCATGCTGGCCAAGAAGGTTTTCGCGCACACCGCCGCCTACGACGGCATGATCGCCAACTACCTCACGGCGCTGGAGGCCGGCGCCGAGGCCGCCGGCAGCCAGGTACCCGCGCGTGCCGAGTACCCGGACGTGTTGACGCAACAATGGGTCAAGACGCAGGACCTGCGCTACGGCGAGAACCCGCATCAGAGTGCCGCGTTCTACCGTGACGCCAGCGTGCCGCGCGGCCTGCTGGCCGGCTGGACGCAGCTGCAAGGCAAGGCCCTGAGCTACAACAACATCGCCGATGCCGACGCCGCCTGGGAGTGCGTCAAGACCTTCCGCGACAGCGCCGCCTGCGTCATCGTCAAGCACGCCAACCCCTGCGGCGTGGCCCTCGGCACCGACGTTGCCGAGGCGTACGCGAAGGCGCTCAAGACCGATCCAACCTCGGCCTTCGGCGGCATCATCGCCTTCAACGCACCGCTCGATGGCGCCACCGCCGAGCAAGTGGCCAAGCTCTTCGTCGAAGTCGTCATCGCCCCCGACATCACACCCGAAGCGCGCGCCGTCTTCGCCGCCAAACAGAACGTGCGTCTGCTCGAGGTGGACTTGTCCAGCGCCACCAACGCGCTGGACATGAAACGCGTGGGCGGTGGCCTGCTGGTGCAGTCGAACGACGCGCGCAACGTCGCGCCCGAGGAGTTGCGCGTGGTGACGCGCCTGGCGCCGACGCCGGCCCAGCTGAACGATTTGCTGTTCGCCTGGAAGGTGGCCAAGTTCGTCAAGAGCAATGCCATCGTGTTCTGCGCCGATGGCATGACGCTGGGTGTCGGTGCCGGCCAGATGAGCCGCATCGACAGCGCCCGCATCGCCAGCATCAAGGCCCAGAACGCCGGCCTGGCGCTGGCCGGCTCGGCCGTGGCCAGCGACGCCTTCTTCCCCTTCCGCGACGGCCTGGATGTGGTCGTCGATGCGGGCGCCAGCTGCGTGATCCAGCCCGGCGGCTCGATGCGCGACGCCGAAGTGATTGCGGCCGCCGACGAGCGCGGCATCGCCATGGTGTTCACCGGCGTGCGGCACTTCCGGCATTGATGCCCCCCCGAAGCGGCTTCGCCGGTCGCCGATTGTTAACCTTTGTTCCTACACGTCTGTGCACCGCGCCGGCCGGGGCCACCGGGCGCCCGCCTCCGCGAATGTCCTCCGCCCTGGGCTGCACCCAGGGCTCCCCCCTTGATTTCGCTGCGGTGGGCACCCGCCGGCCCCGGCCTCGAGTCTCAGCGCCGCTCCACCCGCGCACAGCCCAGGCCTGTCGGATCAGGACGGTGGGGTGCTCTGCGCAGCGAAATCAAGGAGGAGAGGCGGGCGCAGCCCGACTCGGGGGACATTCGCGAAGCAGACCACCCCGCCGTCCTGATCTCGCGCCATCTCTCGCACGCGAGGCCGAGCGGCTGGGCGAACAACTGTCGCGGGCCGCTCAACAACCGTCAGATGGATGCTGTTGAACACCTCTGCGTATGAAGCGTCGCCGTGTCCTTGACATTGCCGGCGCGAGTGCACTCTGGCCGCTGGGCGCAGTTGCCCAGCGCGCCTCGACAGCGCAAGCCAACGTGCAGGTGCTGGCCGAGCGACTGGCGATGCCGGGCCTGAACCGGGAACGCGGCCTGCGCCTGTACTTGCCACCGTCTTACGCGACCCAGCCCGCGCGCCGTTACCCGGTGATCTACCTGCACGATGCGCAGAACCTGTTTGATGACGCGACGTCCTTCATCGGCGAGTGGGGTGTCGACGAGACGCTGAATGCGCTAGCGCGCAGCCACGGCTTCGAGGCCATCGTCGTCGGCATCGACCATGGCGGCGACACCCGGGTGGCCGAGATGCTGGCCTGGCCGATCGCCGGGGTTCCGCGCGTCGAAGGCGACGCCTACATCGACTTCATCGCGCGCACCGTCAAGCCCTGGATCGATGCCCGCTACCGCACCCGGCCCGAGGTCGGCCAGACGGCGATCGGCGGTGCGTCCGTGGGCGCGTCGATTTCGCACAGCGCGGTGCTGCGCCACCCCGCGGTGTTCGGCAAGGCGCTGTTGTTCTCGCCGTCTTACTGGGCGGCCGAGCCCTTGTTCGAGCAAGCGGGAACTCAGTCCGCGGCACACAAGGCGCGCATCTACCTCTACGTCGGCAGCGGCGAGGTGCCGCAAATGACAGAACCGACGCAGCGCATGGCGGCTTTGCTGCAGTCCCAGGGCGCTGCGTACACCCTGCACATCGAACCCGGTGCCCGTCACACCGAGGCCGCCTGGCGCGCTGCGTTCGGGCCTGCCGTGATCTGGCTGTTCGAGCTGAGCGCGCGCAGCCAGCCCGGCGCCGGCCCTGGATGCGTATCTAATTCGCGCCATGACTGAGTCCACGCCACAAGGCACCGCCCCGGGCCGCGCCAGATTTCCGCGCTACAGCGCCACCAGCGACCAGCTGGTGCTGGGGACCGCCGTGTTCTGGGCCTTGGCCTTCAACCAAGCCTTCCTGGCCGCGGCGGAGCGCGCGCAAGCCAGCCCCGACCGCGTCGCTTGGGGCCTGGGACTGGCCCTGGCGGTGATGGTCGTCGCGCTGCACGTGCTGCTTGCCGGCCTGGTCAGCACCCGTCACAGCGTCAAGCCGGTGCTGGCCGTGCTGACCGTGGTGGCAGCCAGCGCGGCGCACTTCATGAACAGCTATGGCACGGTGCTCGACCCGAGCATGCTGCGCAACGTGCTGCGCACCGACTTGGCCGAGACGCGCGAGTTGATGTCGCTTCGGCTGGCGGTGGATCTGCTGTTGTACGCCGTGCTGCCGATCGCTCTGTTGCTGTGCGCACGGGTCGAACGACGGCCCTGGCGCCGCGCGCTGGTCTCGCGCGCCCTTCTCATGGCGCTGGCTGCGGCCACCCTGGTGGGCAGCCTGCTGTGGCAGTTCCAGCCGCTGGCCTCGCTGATGCGCAACCACAAAGAGGTGCGCTACCTCATCACGCCGGCCAACGTGTTGTGGTCGCTCGGCAATGTGGCGCTTGCCGACGCCCGGGGGGCCGCACGCCCGCGCCAGGCCATCGGCCTGGATGCCAAGCCCGGTCCGAGCTGGGCCAGTGCGCCCAGGCCGCGGCTGCTGGTGGTGGTGGTGGGCGAAACCGTGCGCGGCGCCAACTGGGGCCTGAACGGCTATGCACGTCAGACCACGCCCCGCCTGGCCCAGCTGCCGGTGCTCAACTTTCCCGACACGTCAGCCTGCGGCACCAGCACCGAGGTGTCGCTGCCCTGCATGTTCGCGCCGGTCGGTCGGCGCAACTACGACGAAGCCACCATCCGTGGCAGCGAGTCCCTGCTGCATGTGCTGGCGCGGGCCGGGGTGGCGGTGCACTGGCTCGACAACCAGTCGGGCTGCAAGGGCGTGTGCGAGGGCCTCTCGGCCGAGGTGGTCAGCAACGTGACCGCCCCCGGCCTGTGCCAGGGCGACCGCTGTTGGGACGAAGCCCTGCTGCGCGGCTTGGACGAACGCCTTCAAAAGGCGCAGGGAGTGCAGGTGCTGGTGCTGCACATGCTGGGCAACCACGGACCGTCCTACTTCCGGCGCTATCCGAGCGCTTTCGAGCGCTTCACACCGGTCTGCCGTCACGACGATCTGGGCCGCTGCAGCGTGGCCGAAATCGTCAACGCCTACGACAACGCGGTGCTCTACACCGATCATGTACTGGCGTCTCTCATCACCACCCTGGACGCGCATGCAGCAACAGTCGACTCGGCCATGCTCTTCGTCTCCGACCACGGCGAATCGCTCGGCGAGAAGGGGCTCTTCCTGCACGGCATCCCGCATGCGATTGCCCCGCGCGAGCAACTCCACGTGCCGATGACGATGTGGTGGAGCCCCGGCTTCGGTCAGACCGTCGGCCTGGACCGCGCCTGCCTGCAGCAGCGCAGCACCGCGCCCGCGCAGCACGATCACCTGTTCCACACCGTTCTCGGCCTGGCCGACGTGAGGACGAGCTTGTATGAAGGCGACTGGGACCTGACGCGCGGCTGCCGCCCACAGTAGGGCGCTTCACGACGGCAGCACCGGCGGCCGTGATCCAACGCACGCTGCGCGCGGTTCGGTGCCCGACCCTTACCGATGATTACGCGTCGCGAGCACGCCGTTGGCTAGGCTTGGCCCATGCACCAGAGCCCCCGACACAACGCTCCCCGTTCGCGCACCCGCCTCCTGGCCGCCGGCACACTGGCCGCCTTGCTGGCGGCATGCGGCGGCGGTGACAGCGCACCGGCCGCGGCGGGTGCCCCGCCGGCGACCGCTGCGCCGGCGACGCCCGTGCCCGGTGGGGGTGGTACGGGCGGCAGCGGCAGCAGCGCCAGTCCGAGCCCGCTGGTCGTCACCACCGGCACCTGCGGCTTGCCCGACTTTGGCGCGGCGGTCGTGACGCGGGTGAACCAGTACCGCAACGCCGGCGCGGTGTGCGGCAGCCGCGGCGGCTTCGCGCCGGCCGGCGGGCTGGCCTGGAACAGCAACCTGTGGCTGGCCGCAGATACCCACTCGCGCGACATGGCGGCACGCAACTTCTTCAGCCATACCGGCTCGGATGGCAGCAGCGCGGGGCAACGCATCACCGCTGCGGGCTATGCCTGGAGCGGCTACGGCGAAAACATCGCCGCGGGCCAGGCCACGGTCGTCGAAGTGGTCGACGGCTGGATGGCCAGTGAAGGCCATTGCGCCAACATCATGAACGGCAACTTCGTCGACATCGCCGTGGCCTGCGTGGCGGGCAACAGCGCGACGACCTACCGCAGCTACTGGACCATGGCGCTGGCCCGACCGCGCTGACGGCAGCCCAACCCACAACCGCGCCGACAGGGTTCAGCGGGCTGCGGCCAGCGCGCGAATTGCGCCGACAAGTTGCGGGGGCAGCGCGGCGCAGCGTTCGAATCCCGCCAGGACCGCCAACGCCGAGGCGGCATTGGCGGCGGAGCAAGGGCTCCGAGGCACGGGGAGGCAGCAATGCGCCCATCACCGCCCGTGTGCCGCAACCCGTGGCAACCCCAGGCTGCGGCGGCCGTTGCCGCCCGCGCCAGCCGTTAGCATGCCCGCATGTCCGCTGCCGACCTGATGGGCCTGCTGCTCTCGCTTCTGGCGCGCCTGATCACGGGCACGCAAGGGCATTGGAAAGGCTGTCCGCCGACGGCCGAGCAGCGCATCTACTTCGCCAATCACCAGAGCCACTTCGACTGGGTGCTGATCTGGGCTGCGCTGCCGAAAGACCTGCGCAACCAGACCCGGCCGATCGCGGCCAAGGACTACTGGACCTCGAGCCCGTTCAAGCACTGGCTGACCCGCGAGGTCTTCAACGCCGTTTACGTGGCGCGCACGCGCAGCGACGACCAGGACCCACTCGAGCCCCTCGCCGATGCCCTCACGCGCGGTGACTCGCTGGTCATCTTCCCCGAGGGCACGCGCAGCAACAAGGGCGACCCGCAGCCCTTCAAAAGCGGCCTCTACCACCTGGCCCAGCAGTTCCCGCAGGTGCAGCTGATCCCCGCCTGGATCGACAACGTGCAGCGCGTCATGCCCAAGGGCGAAGTTGTGCCGGTGCCCATCCTGTGCACCGTGACCTTCGGCGCGCCACTGCACCTGGGTGAGGAGGAAGACAAACGCGACTTCCTCGAGCGCGCGCGGGCAGCCGTGCTGGCGCTGAGGCCGCGCACATCATGAGCTTTCGCGACTTGCGCGCGCTCGGCGTCGACGAACAAGTCGCGTTGCTGTTCGTGATCCTGTTCGGGCTGCTGATACTGGTCACCCTGGGCACCTTCCTGTACTCGCTGCGCGACACGGCCGAGTCGCGCAGCGCCGCAGCCCAGCGTTTTCGCGGCGACTTGAGCGCGGTCTGGATCGGCACCCTGCTGTTCTGGCTGGCCTGGGTCTCCGGGCCGGTCGGCGCGACCCTGTTCTTCGGCCTGTTCTCCTTCCTGGCGCTGCGCGAGTTCATCACCCTGCAGCACACCCGGCGCAGCGACCACCGCAGCCTCATCCTGGCCTTCTTCTTCGTGCTGCCGGTGCAGTACGCCATCGTCGCCACACGGCACTTCGACCTGTTCACGGTCTTCATCCCGGTCTACGTCTTCTTCGCCATCCCGGTCGTCAGTGCGATGGCGGGCGATCCGCACCGCTTCCTCGAACGCAACGCCAAGATCCAGTGGGGCATCGTGGTTTGCGTCTACGGCCTGTCGCACGCTCCGGCGTTGCTGTTACTGGACTTCAAGGGCTACGAAGGCCGAGGCGCCTTCCTGGTGTTTTTCCTGGTCATCGTTTCAGGCGTGGCGCAAGTGGTGCAGGAACTGGCCAGCCGCTGGCTGCGGCGCCGACCGGTCGCGCGCCAGATCAGCCGCAGCTTCTCCTTCCGCGCCTGGCTCATCGGCACCGGGGTGGCCGCCCTGGTCGGCGCCCTGCTCTACTGGATCACACCGTTCAAGGCCGGCCAGGCCCTCGTGATGGCCCTGATCGCCGCCGGCTGCGGCTCGCTCGGTGAGTTCGTGATGAAGGCCTTGAAGCGCGACGCGGGTGTGCACCACTGGGGCAACCGCAGCGGCGTCACCGGTGCCGTCGGCCTGCTCGACCGCGTGGCGCCGTTGTGCTTTGCCGCGCCGGTGTTCTTCCACTCCGTGCGGTGGTATTTCAAGCTGAACCTGTGAGATGAAGCGATCGATCGACCGCGCCGCACCGCATCCCTCCCCGCTCAACCTATGCGCGTGGAACAGTGACCACGCACCTGCGCCGGCAAAGCGCAAGGACAGGCGATTGGCGTCCGCTCACGGCCCATTGCCGACGGTGGCGCATGTCCGCTGTTTCGTGCTGGCATTGGTGCGAGCAAGGCGGCGGGCGCGGCCTGAGCGAAGCTCAAACGGCTGGCCCTTCGCTGCGCTGCGGGTACCCTGCGATGCTCGGCTGGCCGGCCCCGTTGCAGAACTCCCGCCGTTCGCTGCACTCACTGTGGTCGGACAGCTGCAACGAGTCAGAGCACGAAGCGCGCGGGTACGCGCGCGGCCGGCCAGCCTGCGCTTCTCGGCGGCGCCGATTCGCCCCGCCCAGGCCCCGCCCGCCGCCTTGCGGGCAGGAGCCTGGGTGTTCCTCACCCCGCACACCACCCCAGGCTCCGCAACGGGGCTGCCGGGTCGGGTGCAGCGCGCATCTGAGGCTGAGCCCGGACACAAACAGTCCAGTGGACTGTTTGTGCCTGGCGAAGGGCC